>CALNPU010000137.1 GCA_940588625.1 uncultured Caballeronia sp. | reverse complement strand
CCATCATGGCACCGTGACGCCGACCTGCGGCTTCCGCCGCAGCCGCGGGACGGGGAAGTCCCTTTCATTCGCGAAGTCCGACATTCAGGTGGTGCGAGATTAGGCGGCAACGTGGGTGCTTCGAGGGCGATGGACCCGCGCCCGGTGCCGGCAAAGAAGACGCAGTTTTCGTGGCGGCAAAACATTCCCACGTGATCGATCCGGCCTGAACCGAGCCCTTGGTCAGGACGGTTCGCGCCGTTGGCGTCTTGGCGTTGTCCGGTGTTGAAGGCACAAGCGCGTATTCGATCCGGTCGGCGCCACACGCGTGGAAAACGCGATGGTGACTTGCCCGTCGGTGTCGTCGACATGAATCGATTCCACGTTCCGGGTCCCCGGCGGCGACGCATATCCACCGCCCAGATCCGATCCGCCCGCGGCATTCTTCGCCACCGCCAACCGTGCCGACGACGCCAGCGACAAGTCCTCGCCCACCCGGCTGCGCGCCAGGTAATCCTGATAAGCCGGAATGGCGTAGGCCGCGACCACGCTGACAATCGCGAGCACAATCATCAACTCGATCAACGTGAAGCCCATTCCGAAACGCTTTATCTTGCCGCGCGTAATCACCCTTCAAAACCAAGCTTTGCTACTATTCTGACTACCTGCTTCATCTGACCTGCATACCGCTGCTGTTATTGCTGCTGCCATTGCTGAACTCCCAAAAAAACGAAGCGCCTGGTTGCGTAATGCAATCCGGACGCTTCGATCTTATTGATGAGCGCTACCCTGTCTCAACAGTCTGCCAGACGGCCAACGGTCGAACCGGAAATCAATGTGCGGCTTTCGCTTCCGCGGCCAGCGCACGTCGTCGAAAGTACCAGCCGAAGCCCAGCACCGCATCCGCCACATGCGCGGTGTATTCGGCGCCGAGCAGGTTCAACGCGGGCCATTGATCGAAGAACGGATCGTCGATCATCAATCCGCCCGCGATCCACCCGAGCAAACCGGCACCGAGCGCAATCACGATCAGGAATTTGTCGAGTAGCTTGAGCACCAGCCCACTGCCCCACACGATCAAAGGAATGCTCACCAACAGGCCAAAGATAACCAACGCCAGCCGATGTTGCGGATCGGCGGCCTCCGCGGCGCCCGTAAGCGCAATCACGTTGTCGAGGCTCATCACGGCATCGGCCACGATGATTGTCTTGATCGCGGCCCAGAGCTGGTCCGCCGGCCGCCGGCTTGATATTCGGGTTGCTGTGCTCCGGCATCGTTAGCTTCACGCCAATCCACAACAGCATGAGGCCGCCGGCGAACTTGAGGAACGGAACATCGAGCAGCAAGACCGCGAACGCAATCAACGCAACCCGCAAGACGATTGTGCCGAGCAGCACACCGCGCGTGCGTTGCTGCTGCGGCAAATTCCTGCAGGCGAGCGCGATGACAACAGCGTTGTCGCCGCCGAGGAGAATATCGATGACGATAATCTGTAGAACAGCACCCCAATGGAGCGGGGCGAAAAATTTGAGCATGAAAAAACCAATAACGGATAGCGACAGAAAAAACGCCCAATAAAAAAGCTGGGAAGCCTTAGCTCCCCCGCTTTTAGTATCGATTTTTACGAAGTGCTTACGTAAGCATGGCGCAGCCCCGCGTTTTCTGTAGATCAGTCGTTCCTATCAGTCGTTCCTTAAAGCATCGCCTTCAAAAAACGCGCCATTTCCGACGGGTTTTTCGTGACGGTGATACCACAAGCTTCCATGATTTCCAGCTTGGCATCGGCCATGTCCGCACCGCCCGAAATCAGCGCGCCTGCGTGACCCATGCGCTTGCCGGCCGGAGCCGTGACGCCCGCGATGAAGCCAACCACCGGCTTCTTCATGTTGTCCTTGATCCAGTAAGCGGCGTTCACTTCGTCCGGGCCACCGATCTCGCCGATCATGATCACGGCGTCCGTGTCGGGATCGTCGTTGAACATCTTCACGACGTCGATATGCTTCAGACCGTTGATCGGATCTCCGCCAATACCGACTGCCGACGACTGGCCAAGGCCAATAGCCGTCAACTGGCCGACTGTTTCGTACGTGAGCGTGCCCGAACGCGACACCACGCCAATACGGCCCTTACGGTGGATATGACCCGGCATGATGCCGATCTTCAGTTCGTCCGGCGTGATCGTGCCCGGGCAGTTCGGTCCGAGCAGCAGCGCCTTGCGATTTTCGCGACGCATACGGTCCTTGATCTCAAGCATGTCGCGCACGGGAATGCCTTCCGTGATGCAGATGGCGAGATCCAAGCCGGCTTCAACCGCTTCCCAGATTGCAGCAGCGGCGCCAGCCGGCGGCACGTAGATCACCGAAACGGTTGCACCCGTTTCAGCCTTCGCTTCCGCGACGCTTGCGTAGATGGGGATGCCTTCGAAATCTTCGCCGGCGCGCTTCGGGTTCACGCCCGCCACGTACGCTTCACGGCCGTTCGCATACTCGCGGCAAGCGCGGGTGTGGAACTGACCGGTCTTGCCGGTAATACCCTGGGTAATGACCTTGGTGTCTTTGTTGATCAGAATCGACATAGTGCGACCTCTGTTCGTCGACGCCGCCCGTGCCTTGAATGCTCAGGAGCACTCAGGCACACACGCCGCCTTTCGTATCTGGTGGAACGCTCGTAATCCGGTGTCTGGTTTGACAACAAACCGATAAACAACGCGGATTACTTGCCCTCGGCTGCTGCGACGACCTTCTGCGCAGCTTCTTCCATGCTGTCGGCCGCGATGATCGGCAAGCCTGATTCCGCCAGCATCTTCTTGCCGAGATCTTCGTTCGTGCCCTTCATGCGCACGACCAGAGGCACCTTCAGCGACACGGTCTTCGACGCTTCGATCACGCCTTCCGCGATCACATCGCAGCGCATGATGCCGCCGAAAATGTTCACGAGGATTGCCTTGAGGCCCGGGTTCTTCAACATGATCTTGAAGGCTTCCGCGACTTTCTCGGTCGTAGCGCCGCCGCCCACGTCGAGGAAGTTGGCCGGCTCGCCGCCGAACAGCTTGATCGTGTCCATGGTGGCCATTGCCAGACCGGCGCCATTCACCAGGCAGCCGATGTTGCCATCGAGCGAGATGTAGGCCAAATCGAACTTCGATGCTTCCACTTCAGCCGGATCTTCTTCGTCAATATCGCGATACGCGACGATGTCCGGGTGACGGAACAGCGCGTTGGCGTCGAAGTTGAACTTGGCGTCCAGTGCGATCACCTTGCCGTCGCCAGTGACGATCAGCGGGTTGATTTCGGCCAGCGATGCGTCCGTTTCCCAGAATGCCTTATAAAGGCCTTGCAGGATCGCGCGTGCTTGCAGGATCGAGCCTTCCGGAATGCCGATCTTGCGCGAGAGGTCGTCGGCGTCTTTGTCCAGCAGACCCGTCGACGGCTCGATGGCGAACTTGTGCAGCAGTTCCGGCGTCTTTTCCGCGACTTCTTCAATGTCCATACCGCCTTCGCTCGATGCCATCACCACGACTTTCTGCGTGATGCGGTCGAGCACGAGGCCGACGTACAGTTCCTTCTTGATGTCCACGCCTTCTTCGATCAGCAGGCGGTTCACCTTTTGGCCTTCATCAGGACCGGTCTGGTGCGTGACGAGTTGCATGCCGAGGATCTGGTTCGAATATTCGCGAACCTGTTCCAGCGTCTTTGCAACCTTCACGCCGCCGCCCTTACCGCGACCGCCAGCGTGAATCTGAGCCTTGACGACCCATACCGGGCCGCCCAGCTCTTCAGCGGCCTTGACCGCATCGTCCACCGAGAACACGGGTTTGCCGCGCGGGACCGCGACGCCGAACCTCCGCAGGATTTCCTTTCCCTGGTACTCGTGAATCTTCATGCGTGATTCCTTCAGTCTGAGAGTTGGATTGAACTTCGATTACGTGGATTAATGAGTTGCTTGAATTACTTGGATTACCTGAATTAGGTTGAGCGTTGCTTCCGGCGTGAAAGGTACGCGCGTCCGGAGTCATGCTGATGTTTCCTGGTCGGCCAGTTCTGGGAACCTGCTCTTGCTAATTCGGCTAATTTCGCTGAGCCGGCTCCACTTCGCTTCCGGCCTTTTTGGAGTTGTCCTGATTCGCTATCCGGTCTGTCCCGCTACGGGGCGCGTGGCCAAACCAGCGCGGATAATATTGCCGAACGGCTTCACCATCGAAACGCAACGCGTTGCAACGGCCAAGCTGGAATGGGGGTTTGTCGCTGTCTGCTGCTTTGTCTGATGCGTTGCTTGCTTCTGCGCTTGCTGAACTATCCGACGACGTGCCAGGCGCGCCGCCTTTTTCGGTGTTCCACACTTCGCCGGCAAATGCCTGGATGGCGGCTGTGGGTAATACGGCGCAGAGTTCGGTGATATGCGTGCAACCCGTCGTGCCGGCCAGCAAACGGCTGGATTCACGACGGAAATTTTGCACAAGATTGAGGCCGATGAGTGCTCGGTAAGCGGAGTTCGATGCTGCGCACAGACCCGCATACGGAGCCCATTCGGAAGTCGCTTCGGCGTCGACGATGGTGAACGTGCGGTCAATGGTGATGCGCAGCCAGAGTTCATGGATCGGCAGGCCTTGAGGCCGTACGCCCGCCGCGAGTTTGACGTCGCGCGGCTTTTCATCAGTTAGACAGGCTTCGATATCCCACAAGCCATCTTCACGCTCAAACGCTTCCATTCGAATCGCGCGGCGATGGCGCAACTGTCGGGAAACGGGCGGAGAAAGCGGCATGTGCAGAGGAAGGCCGAAATTAGAAAACGCCGAAATTTTACCATACTGGCCATTTTCAGCCGGACCGAGTTACCGCGGGGGGAAGCTTGAGGGGGAAATGCGTGGGCTGGTGCGGCGGTTTGTTTCGCGATGGCGGTGGGTGATGGGGGATTCCGCTCAACGTCGGGGTTGGGGGTTTTGTTTGTGCTTTTGGGGATAGGTATTGACGTGTCGATGTGTCGTTTTGTGCGTCGTTGTGGCGGGCGGGGTTTGGGGTATCGGGGTATTATCCGCCCGTTGTTCGCGTTTAGAGGCCGAAATTTCCGCCGGCGCCTATTCGTCGATAAATTTGTCGTCGCCCGCTTTCAGCACCTTCATGATCGTGCCGCTGGTGAACCCCCGTGTGGCGAGAAAGCGTGCCTGTTTCGCATGTTCGGCGGGAGTGGTCGGCTGTTCGCCAAATTTCTTGCTCCAGACTTCGCGAGCACGGGTGAGCTCGGTCTTATTCAGTTCAGCGCCGGCGTCCTGAATCAACGTTTCGTCGATACCGTTTCGCTTCAACTCATTGACGATTCGGCTTGTGCCAAGACAAGTGCCCCGTCGATGGACCACGCTCTCGACAAACCGCTCATTCGATAACCACCCTTCACGCTCCAGCGCGTCGAGCAAGGTATCAAGCGAATCGCCTTCGCCTAGATGTGGTGTCAGCTTGCGGGATAACTCAGCGCGGCTGTATTCACGGCGTGATAAATAACCCAGGGCACGGCCGCGTAACGATAGCTGCGGCCCCTTTCGTTTGGAATTGCCCGTTGCCAAAGGTTTTCCACGTCCGGCAGATCCGCGCGAATAAACCGCTTCAGCGTTTTGGCTTTCGCTAACCGCATCCACTGCCGATGGCGCGCACTGTTCGAACGGCTCGAATGGATCGGCTATGTCGATGCTGGTGTCTTGCTGAATGCCCGGAGAAATAACCGGGGGTTTCGGTTGCGATTTTCTTGCAGCTTTTGCAGGCACTGCCTGTGATTGAACAAGCGCCTGTTCCAGCACCGCCCGAGCGCGCTTTAAGCGTTCGTCGGCGTCGACTGCGTCCAAACCAGCGGCCGAAGCAGGCTGTGACGGTTCAATTCGTTGCTCGTCAACTTCCGGCACAACCGCGATATCGGCGCTTTCGGCCTTACTTTCATCAGCGGGTTTTGTTGACTTCGGCGAGGTGCGACGGCTGGTTTTTTGATCGGTGGATCGTTCGAAAACATCGTCGCCATCAGCAGGCTGAGGTGAAGCTTCTCCACGCGGGGCCGAGCAGGTCGCTTTGCGCCCTGACAACCCGCCACGTCCAAATTTGCTGCGGTCACTTGATCGCTTATACTCAGCAGGGGCCTCTGCCAATGCGCGATCAGAAGAAGAGGACCGCGCTGAAGTCCCACCGCCAAACGATCCGCGTTTCGGATACGCACGATCACTCGACCGCTCAAACACCGGCTCACTGTCCTGCTGCGTGGTTTCACCGGCAACTTCCAGGCTTGCGGTGATCGCCTCAGCCTTGCTGCTGCCGGACGACAGGCTTGAACCACCCGGGCGTCCAAAGCTGCTTTTCTTGCCGCTGGGAAAACCACCGCCCTTATTAAACCCACCGCTTCCACTCTTCTCGCCGGAAACCCCACTGCTCTTCGAGAAGCTGTTTCCAAACGAACGACGCGCCGATGCGGATCCCTCCGCACCGAGGCGTTCACCTGCTGCTGCGCGGTATCGATCACTGCTTCGTTCGTAGCGGTCGACTCCTTCCTCGGCGTCGGGACTTTCGTCTTCGTCGCTTATGGAATTCGAGCCGTCCGGATCTTCCTTTACGTCCTGCTCCGCATCACGATTTGAATCGCGACCGGTCTTTGATCCGAACCGGCTCTTGCGCATCATCTTTACCGCCTAAAACTCATTCTTTTTCATCTGCCACTTCGGCAACACCCGGCGTAACTGCGTCGGCCATTGCATTGACGCCCAGCGACTCGCGAATCTTGTTTTCGATTTCACGCCCCATTTCAGGATTCTCACGCAGAAACTCGCGTGCATTGTCCTTACCCTGGCCAATCCGTTCGCCGTTATAGCTGTACCAGGAACCGGCTTTATCGACCAGCTTGGCTTGCACGCCCAAGTCGATGATTTCGCCCTGACGCGAGATACCTTCGCCGTAGAGGATGTCGAAGATGGCTTCGCGGAACGGCGGCGCAACCTTGTTCTTCACCACCTTCACGCGCGTTTCGTTGCCGATCACTTCGTCGTTCTTCTTGATCGAGCCGATACGGCGAATGTCCAGACGCACCGATGCGTAGAACTTCAGCGCGTTACCACCCGTGGTGGTTTCCGGATTGCCGAACATCACGCCAATCTTCATGCGGATCTGGTTGATGAAGATCACCAGACAGTTCGTACGCTTGATCGTGCCGGTCAGCTTGCGCAGCGCCTGCGACATCAAACGTGCTTGCAAACCAGGCAACGAATCGCCCATTTCGCCTTCGATTTCAGCCTTCGGCACCAGGGCCGCAACCGAGTCGATCACGATCATGTCGATGGAACCCGAGCGCACGAGTGCGTCCGCAATTTCCAGCGCTTGCTCGCCTGTATCTGGCTGCGAGATCAGCAGATCCGACGCATTGACGCCGAGCTTCTGTGCGTAAGCGATGTCGAGCACGTGTTCCGCGTCAACGAACGCTGCTGTGCCGCCGAGCTTCTGCATTTCGGCAATCACTTGCAGCGTCAGTGTGGTCTTGCCCGACGATTCCGGACCGTAGATTTCCACTACGCGTCCACGCGGCAAGCCGCCAACGCCCAATGCAATATCCAGTCCGAGCGAACCGGTCGAGACCACTTGAATGTCTTCAATGGCTTCGCCAGCGCCGAGTCGCATGATCGACCCCTTGCCGAATTGCTTCTCGATCTGCGCGAGCGCGACGGCCAGCGCCTTGCTCTTCTCTGCAGACATCCCGCCCGGGCCTTTCTTGCTATCTTCCATGAATCGTCCTTTGCTATGGGAACGGCGTCTGGCGCATGCCCTTGGGACTTTTTCCGGTCAGGCGCACTGCTGCAGACACTGTATAAAAAACAGGTGTTTTTGCAAGTCTGATCGGAGCGCGTAGTTTCAGCGCCACGTTCGACCCATGCGGGACGGCCACTACACCTGGAGACCGCCGTGCTGGGCGAATTGCGGTACCGGCAATGCTTTTTGCACACACTACGATGCGAATCCTCATTGCCGAAGACGACAGCATACTCGCGGACGGTCTCATTCGATCACTCCGCCAATCGGACTATCCCGTAGATCATGTTCATGTGAAGCACGGCGTGGACGCGGACAACGCGCTTTCGCTCCAGACTTTCGACCTTCTGATCCTTGATCTGGGCCTGCCGATGATGTCCGGCCTGGAGGTCCTGAGACGCCTCAGAGCCCGCAATTCCCAGATAGCCGTGCTTATCCTGACGTTCGCCGACAGTGTCGACGAACGCGTCAAGGGCCTCGACCTCGGCGCCGACGACTACATGGCCAAACCGTTCGCGCTGAACGAACTCGAAGCCCGCGTGCGCGCCCTTACCCGGCGCGGCGCGGGCGGCGGCCCCCACCGTCGTTAAACATGGCACGCTCGCGTTCGATCAGATCGGGCGCATTGCGTCTATCAACGACCAGGTGATCGAGTTATCGGCACGCGAACTCGGCGTGCTTGAAGTCCTGCTGCAACGGGTCGGCCGGTTGGTCTCGAAGGAACAGCTCGTCAACCACCTTTGCGAGTGGGGCGAGGAAGTCAGCAATAACGCGATCGAAGTCTATGTCCATCGGCTAAGAAAAAAATCGAACCCGGTGGGGTGCGCATCATAACCGTTCGCGGGCTAGGCTATAGCCTTGAAAAAACCGTTGCCGCGGCGGCCACGCCTGTACCGTCTGCCCCGGCAAACCCCGACGAGCCCGTCTCGCCCAGCCAGCAGTACAAGTAACAGTAACCGTAATTACGCCATGGGCTCGCCAGCATTCCCCGTTCGCGCCGCCCGACGATCGCGAGCCCAACGGTGAGCCCGCGCCGCGTTCGCTATTCGGTGAAATCCTGGACTGGATGCTCGCGCCACTGCTGTTGTTATGGCCCATGAGTATATTGCGGTCACGTATCTCATCGCCAAGTCGATTGCCAACGGGCCGTTCGTTCGACCGCGCGCTCGAGACGGATGCCTACGTGCTCGCGCGGCAGATCGCGCCGGTGAACGGCGTCGCGGAACTCCGGCTACCGAACGCCACGCGAGACTTCCTGCGCGCGGATAACGTGGACAGCGTGTTCTTCCAGGTGCTAGGTACGCGCGGCGAACTGGTGGGCAGAGATGCCGATATGCCCTTGCCCCACGACGATGACCGGCCGCAGCCCGGCATCGTGGAATTTCGTGACAATGCGCTGTGCGGCAACGACATTCGCATCGCTTACACGACAGTGGAAACGCCAACGCTCGCTCATCCGGTGCTGGTCCAGGTGGCCGAGACGCTCGATAAACGCAGCCAGTTGGCTAACGACATCATCAAGGGCGTGATCCTGCCGCAGTTCGTGATCTTGCCACTGGTTATTGTGCTTGTCTGGTTCGGGCTGTCGCGCAGGCTCGCGCCGCTGCATGCGCTGCAAGCGAATATCCGCGCCCGGCGACGATCTTTCGCCGCTCGAAGCCAGCCGCGCGCCGCCGGAAATCGCACCGTTGGTGGCGTCGTTCAACGACCTGCTCAACCGGCGCGAGCAGAACATGCAGTTGCAGAAGCGGTTCATAGCCGACGCCGCGCATCAGATGAAAACGCCGCTCGCGGGCTTGAGGACGCAGGCCGAGCTTGCATTGAGGCAGGATGTATCGGCGAAGTGCAGCGCTCGCTCGAACAGATAGCGACAAGTTCCGAGCACGCAGCGCGGTTAGTGACGCAACTGCTCGCGTTGGCTCGGGCGGAGAACCGGATGTCCGGACAGATTTTCTCGCACGTGGAGTTGACCGATCTTGCGCGACTGGGTGCAGGCGGCGTTGGCCAAACGGATGGACATTGGTTATGAGGAGCCGCAGCATCCGGTCGAGGTGGAAAGCAACGCGGTGACGTTGCGCGAGATGCTGTCGAATCTTATTGATAACGCCATTCGCTATACCCCGCCGGGAGGGCGAATCACGGTCCGCGTGCGCACCGACGAGTCCGACACGCGGCACGTCTTTCTCGAAGTGGAGGACACGGGATTGGGCATTCCGGCAGCGGAACGCACGCGTATACTTGAGCGGTTCTATCGCATTCTCGGGCGTGAAGAGGAGGGCAGCGGACTGGGTCTCGCCATTGTCAGAGAGATCGTGACGATACACGGCGGCACCCTCGATATAGGCGATCACGTGTACAGCGAAGCGACGCCACAAACCGGAACGCTTGTCAGGGTGGGCTTTCAACGGGTTTATCCTGCCCGGGACAAACCCTGATCGCCGCCTGCCCAATATTTTTTCGCGGGCCAATTTAAGCCGACGTTAGCTGCTTTATTGAGATAGAAGAAAGCATATTTGAAGAATTTAGTTCAATAAAAAGATAAGAGAACGTCTCAGCGCCCTCCCGATCCGCGTCAGAACGCCGTAAGTTTTCCTTCCAATAATCATCAATGCACGGCGCTGCTATCGGCAGCTACCATTCAAAGATCAATACAGGAGACGATTTCATGGCGACGGTCGAGGGGCGCATTTCCCACTCGCCTATGACGAGCAAAGAACGGCGCGTGATTTTCGCGTCATTGCTAGGCACGGTGTTCGAGTGGTATGACTTTTATCTGGCGGGCTCGCTTGCCATCTATGCTAAGTAAGCAGGACCTTCTTCTCCGGCGTCAATCCGACGACCGCCTTCATCTTCACCCTGCTCGGCTTTGCGGCGGGCTTTGCCGTGCGGTCGTTCGGCGCGATTGTGTTCGGGCGTCTCGGCGATATGGTCGGGCTCAGTACACCTTCCTTGTCACCATTGTGATCATGGGTCTGGCGACGTTCGTGATCGGGATGCTGTTTGTAAGGAGACGAGAGGGTCGGCGGTTTATGACTCGGATTGATTGTCGGGCGATTGGGGGAGCGATTGTGGGGTGGTCGCTTTCCGGGCTAACCTTGTCTCTAGGAATGAGCTGGGAGGGGGTTGACAGATTTCGCAACCCTTATTCATACTCTTAATATGAGGCGAATTAGCTCAGCCGGTTAGAGCGACGGAATCATAATCCGCAGGTCCGGGGTTCGAATCCCTGATTCGCCACCAGTATTATCAAGAGCTTAGCGCATGTTAAGCTCTTTTTCGTTGCCCCGAATGTGGCAAAGGTTCAACGGCCCAAAAAGCAACTTCTCCGGGTCAACGGTTCAACCGCATCGCGGCTACTCCACGCCCACGCTCAAAGCACAGCGCCACCTCGCGAGCCAACCCCAATGCCGTCAGGCTGCTTGCAGTAGCCCCCTCGTTAATTAGTTGACCCTGAACAAAATTGGTTTTGGTGGCGAGCGGTCTAATCGCTAGGCTCACACGCGAGCGGCCGGGTTCA
>CALNPU010000136.1 GCA_940588625.1 uncultured Caballeronia sp. | reverse complement strand
CACTCGCCCTTCGGGCTCCTTCCGACGCGCCCGAAACCTGCTTACCGGCACCTCGGCCGGTCGTCAAAAGACCGGCCGCAGAACAAGATCGTTTCGCATTTCCGATCGGCGCCGCCATCTGGCGTCGCTCTCTGACCGCCCGTTCACAAGAGTGACAGGTCAACAAGCGGATGTTCCGCCGTCAGCTCCCACACGATAAAAAACGCCAGCGCGATCATGGCAATCAAGATCAACACCACAATGGTGGTGGAGTTGAACCAGTCGAGATCCTTGCCCTTGTCGAGCATGATCTGCAACGATCCGGACCTTGGCCGGGCAAAGCGCCCAACTGATACCGCGTAGTCGTGATCTGGCCGTCGAGTTTGGACAGGTTCGTCTGGCTCGTCGCGATATTGCCTTCGGCGGTGCGGGCCTTCCACGTTTGTGTCGAGCCCCGCCAGCACGCGGCCGTTCGTGATCCGTCCGATGTCCGTGCGATTCGCGATTTCGCGCAGCGCGTAGAGCAGGGCGAGTTGGTTATTTATTAGGTCTGCGCAACGGACGCGGCCAACGTCACGCGCGCCTGCTGCATGTCGGCCTCGGCGGTCTTCTGCTGCGAGACCGCCTGATCCAGTCGTGCGCAATTCTTGCCCCACAGGTCCAGGTCCCACGACGCGTTCACGAGCACGTTGTTTTCGCTATGCTACAACCCCGCTGTACGGAGGCGGGTAGAGCGCATTGCCGGAGTAAAGTTCGCGCGTCCATGAATACTAGCCGTTCACCTTCGGGTAAAGACTGGAGCGCGAGGACTCGATATAGGACGACGCCTTCGCGATGCGCGCCTGTGCCTGTGCAATCGACGGGTTACCGGCCGGCCAGCGCTTCGTCGATCAATTGCGGATCGCCGAACTGCTTGGCCCAGTCAAGCGATGACCATTGGCCGCCTTGCGACGGCAGGCTTTGCGTGGCTTGCAGCGCATCGCTTTGCGGCTGGGCGATCTGCTTGTCGCTTTTGATGCCGGCGTAGTTCGCGCAACCTGCCAGCGCGAACGCTGCCACGGCAGCAGCCAGGTCGCTGCGCGCAGCGACGGGCGCGGGCGCGGACGAATAAGGACGAATAAAAGAGTTTCATCGCTCGGCTCTTTGATAGGATGTGTAAAGATGGACGCTGCAACTAATTTCTCTCGTTTCCGTTATGATGCCAGCCGCGTAACAGGAAGGTACTGTCAGGAAGGCACTGTCATTCCGCGGGCATCAATCAGCGGCGCGCGACGAGTCATCAATAATAGGAGGTTTAGAAGCGGATTTTTCCTGCATGCCGAGCACTGCCGCAGACATGGGGTCGCCCGAATTCAACAGGATTCGACGTAGCATGCTTTTCAGGAAGCCTACTTCCTCCGGCGTAAATCCGCAGAGCAGCTTGTCGAGCACCTTCGTAAAAATGGCTGGAATCTGTTCGGCAAGCGCACGGCCTTCTTCGGTCAGCGCTAGTCGAACGACCCGCCGGTCTTTCTCGCTACGCAAGCGCGTAATGAGTCCGCGCTTTTCCAGTCGGTCAATCAGGCGGGTGATGGCGCTTGCGTCGATCCCGTATTCGCGGGCGAGATCCGCTGCGGCGAGGCTCCGGCTGCTCGCCAGCATGAACATGATGCTGGCTTGTGTGCTGGTGATGCCGAGATCAGCCATGGTGAGTTGCGTGACGTTGTTCCACAAAGTCGAGCGGACACGGCTAAGCAGGTAACCCACGCTTTCGCTGAGTTCGTAGTTCGCGATTTCTGGAACCGGCTGGGGGATGTCGCTCATGGATTCTCGTGCGCTTGCAATAATTGGCTATGCAAGATTATAGGGCCGGGTAGTTGACGCGACAAGGACTTTAGGAATCCCCTTAATTCTTGAGGGGCTATCGCTGGTATTGTTATTTTGAGATTCGTTTGAGGCTCGCCGAGTCCCGAAGACAGGGGTTGACGGCGTTTTTCGTCTGTCTTGAAATAGGCAGGCGGTTCCGGGTTATGTCCTATTGCACGATGGGGAAGAAGAGGTCATGCTGGCATGTTACACTGTTAAGATACTATAGCGCTGAGTGCGGGGGGCGTGGACGTTTCTTTTTGAGTTGGCCTTTTGAGTCAACTTTCTGAGTTGACCCCGCGGCCTGCTGCTTGCACCCACCCACGGCGCTCAACTGTATGTAAAAGCTCCTCAGCCTCCTATGACTCGCGCCCTTCGCAATATCGCCATCATCGCCCACGTCGACCACGGCAAGACTACGCTCGTCGACCAATTGCTCCGCCAGACGGCCACGTTCCGAGAGAATCAGCAAGTGGTCGAGCGCGTGATGGACTCGAACGACATCGAAAAGGAACGTGGCATTACGATCCTTTCGAAGAACTGCGCGGTCGAGTACGAAGGCACGCACATCAACATCGTGGACACCCCGGGACACGCCGACTTCGGCGGTGAAGTGGAGCGTGTGCTGTCAATGGTTGACTCCGTGTTACTGCTGGTGGACGCCGTTGAAGGTCCGATGCCGCAAACGCGCTTCGTGACGCAGAAGGCGCTGGCGCTGGGACTGAAGCCTATTGTGGTGATCAACAAGGTCGACCGGCCGGGCGCGCGGATCGACTGGGTGATCAACCAGACTTTCGACCTGTTCGACAAGCTGGGCGCCACCGAAGAACAACTCGATTTCCCTATCGTCTACGCATCGGGACTGAACGGTTATGCCGCACTGAACCCCGACGTGCGTGAAGGCGACATGCGTCCGCTGTTCGACGCCGTGCTGGAACACGTGCCGGTTCGCCCGGCTGATCCGGAAGCACCGCTGCAGTTGCAGATCACGTCGCTGGATTACTCGTCGTACGTCGGCCGTATCGGCGTTGGCTGTATTACGCGCGGCCGTATCAAGCCGGGCATGGCTGTTGCCGTGCGTTCGGGTCCGGATGGCGCGATCATCAACCGCAAGATCAACCAGGTCCTGTCGTTCAAGGGTCTCGAGCGCGTGCAGGTCGACCAGGCTGAAGCCGGCGACATCGTGCTGATCAACGGTATTGAAGAAATCGGCATTGGCGTGACCATCTGCGCGCCGGACGTTCCGGAAGCGCTGCCCATGATCACCGTGGATGAACCCACGCTGATCATGAACTTCCTGGTGAACTCGTCGCCGCTGGCCGCCCGTGAAGGCAAGTTCGTGACAAGCCGTCAAATCCGAGACCGCCTGTTCAAGGAACTGAACCACAACGTGGCGTTGCGCGTGAATGAAACGGGCGACGAAACCACGTTCGAGGTGATGGGCCGCGGCGAACTGCACCTGACCATTCTTGTGGAAAACATGCGTCGAGAAGGCTACGAACTCGCCGTGTCGCGTCCGCGCGTGGTGATGACGGAAGTCGACGGCGTGAAGCACGAGCCGTACGAAAACTTGACCGTCGACATGGAAGATGCGAACCAGGGCGGCGTGATGGAAGAGTTGGGCCGCCGCAAGGGCGAAATGCTCGACATGGCGTCGGACGGTCGTGGCCGTACGCGTCTTGAGTACCATATTTCGGCGCGTGGCCTGATCGGCTTTCAGTCGGAATTCCTGACGCTCACGCGCGGCACAGGCCTGATGAGCCATACGTTTGATTCGTATCAGCCGGTAAAGGAAGGTGGTGTTGGCGAACGTCGTAACGGCGTGCTGATTTCGCAGGACGATGGCGCCGCAGTCGCATACGCATTGTGGAAACTGCAGGATCGCGGCCGCATGTTCGTGTCGCCGGGCGACGCACTGTACGAAGGCATGATCATCGGCATTCACAGCCGTGACAACGACCTGGTCGTGAACCCGATCAAGGGCAAGCAGTTGACCAACGTGCGCTCGTCGGGAACGGACGAAGCGGTGCGCCTCGTGCCGCCGATCCAGATGTCGCTGGAATACGCGGTTGAGTTTATCGACGACGACGAACTGGTCGAAGTTACGCCGCAATCCATCCGTCTGCGTAAGCGTTACCTGAAGGAACACGAACGCCGTAGCGCTAGCCGTAAAGGCGCAGTGAACTAAATTCACGCTAGTGCGCGTGTCGGGAAAAGCCGCCTTCGGGCGGTTTTTTTTATTGCAATGAAGCGCCGCATCGGATACGTCCCTTATTCACGAAAGGTCCCCGAAAGCCCACTGGATAAGCATTCCGGCTGCGACCATCAGCGCCGACGTATTGATCTGTGCTATACTATACTAGAAAAAATATTGCCGATGATGATTATTGCCGATAAATATTGCCGATTTTAGGTCCTTCCAAGCAGACTGATTCGCGCAATCCGCTAAACGGTCAGGCCGTGTTGCGGAAGGTTGAGTAACCCGCTATTTCTCGAGAAACTCGAAGAAAGGTGAGCGTAAAAATGATGAAGAATTCCCAGCTGAACTCCTATTTGTTCGGCGGTAATGCCCCGTACGTCGAAGAACAGTACGAGGCATATCTCGATAATCCCGCGTCAGTGCTCGAGACCTGGCGTACCTATTTCGATGCGTTGCAGAATGTGCCTGCATCGGATGGGACGAATCACAACGACGTGGCCCACGGCCCTATCGTCGAATCGTTCGCGCAACGCGCGAAATCGAACGGCTTCGTGCCGCGCGAGAGCAGTGGTGATCTGGCGACCGCGCGCAAGCAGGTTTACGTCCAGTCACTGATTGGCGCCTATCGTTTCCTCGGCTCCCAATGGGCCAACCTCGATCCGCTGAAGCGCCGCGAGCGCCCGGCCATTCCTGAGCTCGAACCCGCGTTCTACGACTTCACCGAAGCCGACATGGACCAGATGTTCCATGCACAGAACCTGTATTTCGGTTTCGAGCAGGCGTCGCTGCGCGAGATCGTGAAGGCATTGCGTGACACGTACTGCGGCACGATCGGCGCCGAGTTCATGTACATCAGTGATCCGGAACAGAAGCGCTGGTGGAAAGAGAAGCTGGAATCAATTCGCTCCACCCCGAATTTCTCCCCCGACAAGAAAAAGCATGTTCTTCAGCGCCTGACGGCAGCCGAAGGGCTCGAGCGTTTCCTGCATACGAAATACGTTGGCCAGAAGCGCTTTTCGCTGGAAGGCGGCGAGAGCTTCATCGCTTCGATGGATGAAGTCGTGCGCCACGCTGGTGCAGCCGGCGTGCAGGAAATCATTATCGGCATGGCTCATCGTGGACGTCTGAACGTTCTGGTGAACACGCTGGGCAAGATGCCGGCTGACCTGTTCGCCGAGTTCGAAGGCAAGCACGTCGACGACCTGCCGGCCGGTGACGTGAAGTATCACAAGGGTTTCTCGTCGGACGTATCTACCGACGGCGACCCGGTACACATGTCGCTCGCGTTCAACCCGTCGCACCTCGAAATCGTGAACCCGGTGGTCGAAGGGTCGGCGAAGGCACGGATGGACCGTCGCAGCGACATTGACGGCCTGCAAGTGCTGCCAGTCCAGATTCACGGCGACGCGGCGTTTGCCGGTCAGGGCGTGGCCATGGAAACGCTGAATCTCGCGCAAACGCGCGGTTACGGCACGCACGGCACGCTACATATCGTCATCAACAACCAGATCGGCTTTACGACGTCCGATCCGCGAGATGCACGCTCGACGCTGTATTGCTCGGATGTGGCGAAGATGATCGAAGCGCCGGTGCTGCACGTGAACGGCGACGATCCGGAAGCGGTCGTGCTGTGCACGCAGTTGGCAATCGACTTCCGCATGCAGTTCCACAAGGACGTGGTTGTCGACATCATCTGTTTCCGCAAGCTCGGTCACAACGAACAGGACACGCCGGCGGTCACGCAGCCGCTAATGTACAAGACCATCGCGAAGCATCCGGGTACGCGCGCGCTGTACGCTGAAAAGCTGGTGCAGCAAGGCGTGATCACGGCTGAAGACGCTGACGGTTATGTGAAGGCGTATCGCCAGGCCATGGACGACGGTCATCACACGGTCGACCCGGTGCTCTCAAACTACAAGAGCAAGTACGCGGTGGACTGGGTTCCATTCCTGAACCGCAAGTGGACCGACGCAGCCGACACGGCCGTGCCACTGGCAGAACTGAAGCGCCTCGCTGAACGGATCACGTCGATTCCGGAAAACTTCAAGGTGCATCCGCTGGTCGAGCGTGTGATCAATGATCGTCGCGCAATGGGCCGTGGCGAAGCAAAGCTCGACTGGGGCATGGGCGAGCATCTGGCCTACGCGTCGCTGGTGGCATCGGGTTACGCCGTTCGTCTCACGGGCCAGGACTCGGGCCGTGGCACGTTCACGCACCGTCACGCTGTGCTGCACGACCAGAACCGCGAACGCTGGAACGACGGTACGTATATTCCGTTGCAGAACATTGCTGAAGGTCAGGCGAAGTTCACCGTGATCGACTCGGTGTTGTCGGAAGAAGCGGTGCTCGGTTTCGAGTACGGTTATTCGACTGCGGAACCGAACACGCTGGTTGCATGGGAAGCGCAATTCGGTGACTTCGTGAACGGCGCGCAAGTTGTGATCGACCAGTTCATCTCGTCGGGCGAAGTGAAGTGGGGCCGTGTTTCGGGTCTCACCATGCTTTTGCCGCACGGCTATGAAGGCCAAGGTCCAGAGCACTCTTCGGCACGTATCGAACGATTCCTGCAACTGTGCGCGGATCACAACATGCAAGTGGTCCAGCCGACCACGCCAGCGCAGATTTTCCATCTGTTGCGCCGCCAGATGATCCGTTTGTTCCGGAAGCCGCTGATTGTCGCTACGCCGAAGTCGCTGCTGCGTTACAAGGAAGCGGTGTCGGATCTGTCGGAACTGGCGAAGGGCTCGTTCCAGCCGATCATCGGTGAAGTGGACGGCACGGTCGAGCCGAAGAAGGTCAAGCGCGTGATCGTGTGCTCGGGCCGCGTGTACTACGACCTGGTGGCACATCGTCGCAAAGCGAAAGCGAACGACGTTGCGATCATCCGTATCGAACAGTTGTATCCGTTTGCCCATAAGCAATTCGACGCGGAAATCAAGAAATACGAAAACGCGACCGAAGTGGTCTGGGCACAGGACGAGCCGCAGAACCAGGGCGCCTGGTTCTACGTCGAGCACCATCTGCGCGAAGGCATGCGTGAAGGACAGAAGCTGGCTTACAGCGGCCGTCCGGCATCAGCATCCCCGGCAGTCGGCTACTACGCGAAGCACTACGAGCAGCTGAAGGCGCTGATCGAAGGCGCGTTTGGCCGGTTGAAGGGCGCGCAGACGATCTCGAAGTAAACGGCTGTGACCGGGGAGCGGCCTTTGGCGGCTCCCCGGTTTCTCGTGTGCTGTCCTGTGATTCAAGTTTCGATTTTGAACGTGGAATGCACAAGCAGCGCTCGCGGTTGGTAAGACCCGTTGGACGCGCGCTGCATTTACACGCTCTGGTCACCCAGGAATTGACGTTGTACCCAGATACATTCAGGAAAAAACATAATGTCTATCGTAGAAGTCAAGGTTCCCCAGCTCTCTGAGTCCGTGTCGGAAGGTACCATGTTGTCGTGGAAGAAGAAGCCGGGCGAAGCAGTCGCCATCGACGAAATCCTCATCGAAATTGAAACGGACAAGGTCGTGCTGGAAGTGCCGGCACCGGCTGCCGGCGTGCTGGCTCAAGTCATCAAGCATGACGGCGATGTGGTCGCAACCGAAGAAGTCATCGCGATGATCGATACGGAAACGAAGGCTGGTGAAGCACCGGCTGCCGCCGCTGCAGGCGCCGCCGAAGTGAAGTCGGCACCGGCCGCGCAACCGCAAGCTGCAGCGGTAACGGCTGCGGCCTCGAACACCTCGGCCTCTCCCGCCGCCTCCAAGATCCTGGCCGAGAAGAACGTCTCGAGCGACCAGGTGTCGGGCTCAGGCCGCGATGGCCGCATCACGAAGGGCGATGCACTGGCCGCTACGCAAGGCGCGCCGGCTGTTTCCGCTGCGGTTTCCGCACCTGCTGCAAAGCCGGCCGCTCCTGCCAAGGCTGCTCGTCCGTCCCTGCCGGACGTGAAGGCGCCGGGTGCGGACCAATGGCTGAAGGACCGTCCGGAACAACGCGTGCCGATGTCGCGTCTGCGCGCACGTATCGCCGAGCGTCTGCTCGAGTCGCAGCAAACCAACGCCACCCTGACTACGTTCAACGAAGTGAACATGGCGCCGGTGATGGACCTGCGCAACAAGTACAAGGACAAGTTCGAGAAGGAACATGGCGTGAAGCTCGGCTTTATGTCGTTCTTCGTAAAGGCGGCAGTCCACGCACTGAAGAAGTATCCGTTAGTGAACGCGTCGATCGACGGTAACGACATCGTCTATCACGGTTACTTCGACATCGGTATTGCTGTTGGTTCGCCGCGTGGTCTGGTGGTGCCGATCATTCGCAATGCGGATCAATTGAGCCTGGCCGACATCGAGAAGAAGATTGCTGAGTACGGCGTGAAGGCGCGCGACGGCAAGCTGTCGATCAAAGAAATGACGGGTGGTACGTTTTCGATCTCGAACGGTGGTGTGTTCGGTTCCATGTTGTCCACGCCGATTATCAACCCGCCGCAGTCGGCCATCCTGGGCGTGCACGCAACGAAGGAACACGCAGTGGTCGAAAACGACCAGATCGTGATTCGTCCGATGAACTATCTGGCGCTGTCCTACGACCACCGGATCATCGACGGCCGCGAAGCCGTGTTGTCGCTGGTTGCGATGAAGGATGCGCTGGAAGACCCGGCTCGCTTGCTGCTGGACCTGTAAGCCCTTTAAATCAGGCAGTAAAACCTTATTTGGAAGTCGTAGCGCGTTCGGTAGACCCGGACGCGTCGTGTATCCAACAAGAGAAGGATAGTCATGTCCAAAGAATTTGATGTCGTCGTGATTGGTGCGGGCCCTGGCGGTTACATCGCGGCGATTCGTGCAGCGCAACTCGGCAAGTCTGTTGCGTGTATTGAAAGCTGGAAGAACCCGGCCGGTAATCTGAAGCTCGGCGGCACTTGTCTGAACGTGGGCTGCATTCCGTCGAAAGCGCTGCTGGCTTCGTCGGAAGAATTTGAAAACGTTTCGCATCACCTGGCCGATCACGGTATCAACGTGGGTGACGTGAAGCTCGATATCTCCAAGATGCTCGCCCGCAAGGACGGCATTGTCGAGAAGATGACGAAGGGCATCGAGTTCCTGTTCCGCAAGAACAAGATCACGTGGCTGAAGGGTCATGGCAAGTTCACCGGCAAGACGGACGCCTGTGTGCAGATCGAAGTGAGCGGCGAAGCAGAAACCGAAACCGTGACCGCGAAGAACGTGATCATTGCGACAGGATCGAAGGCGCGTCATCTGCCGGGCATTACGGTCGACAACAAGATTGTCGCGGACAATGAAGGCGCGTTGAAGTTCGACTCCGTGCCGAAGAAGCTCGCCGTAATCGGCGCGGGCGTGATCGGGCTGGAACTGGGTTCGGTATGGCGCCGTCTGGGCGCGGACGTGACCGTGCTCGAAGCGCTGCCCGCGTTCCTCGGCGCGTGCGACGAGTCGCTGGCGAAGGAAGCCGCAAAGCAGTTCAAGAAGCAGGGCCTGGACATTCATCTCGGCGTGAAGATCGGCGAAGTGAAGATGACGGATTCGAGCGTCTCGGTGGCCTACACGGACAAGGACGGCAACGCGCAGATGCTGGACGCCGACCGCCTGATCGTGTCGATCGGCCGTGTGCCGAACACCGATAACCTCGGTTTGGAAGCTATCGGCCTGAAGACGGACGAACGCGGTTTTGTTCCTATTGACGATCACTGCGCGACCAGCGTGCCGAACGTGTACGCAATCGGCGACGTGGTGCGTGGCCCGATGCTTGCGCACAAGGCCGAAGACGAAGGCGTGCTGGTGGCCGAGATCATCGACGGTCAGAAGCCGCATATCGACTACAACTGCATTCCATGGGTGATCTACACCGAATCGGAAATCGCGTGGGTCGGCAAGACGGAACAGCAACTCAAGGCCGAAGGTCGCGAGATCAGAACCGGCCAGTTCCCGATGATGGCGAACGGCCGCGCGCTGGGTATCGGCAAGGCGGACGGCTTCGTGAAGATGATCGCGGACGCGAAGACCGACGAACTGCTCGGTTGCCACATCATTGCAGCGAACGCGTCGGACCTGATCGCTGAAGCCGTGGTGGCGATGGAATTCAAGGCGGCATCGGAAGATATCGGCCGGATCTGCCATCCGCACCCGTCGTTGTCGGAAGCGATGCGCGAAGCCGCGCTCGCCGTCGATAAACGCGCGCTCAATATGTAATAGCAGCACGACTTGAGCAGCAGGACGAAGGCGGGCGGGAGTTTTCCCGCTCGCCTTTGTTTTATCCACGGCCTTCAGCCTATTCAAGTCAACTTCAGGGCAGCCGGTCCCTCGTACCATAAACGTCAACGAATACTACGAACACGCACTGCAAACGCGGGGTTATCAGTCGAAAGCAGCGCAACTGGCGGCGGTCCAACGGTTGCAGCGTTGCGACGAGTGGGTCGCATACAAGGCGCGCCGCTCGAACGCCTTCAAGAAGCTGATCGCGCACCCGGAGTTGCCGCGTGGCATCTACATGTGGGGCGGCGTGGGGCGTGGCAAGAGCTTCCTGATGGACAGCTTCTTCGCTGTGGTGCGGGTGCAGCGCAAGGCACGGCTGCACTTCCACGAGTTCATGCGCGAGGTGCATCGGGAACTGGAAGAGCTGAAGGGTACGGCCGATCTGCTCGATGAACTCGCGCGACGCGTGGCAAAGCGTTACCGGTTGATTTGTTTCGACGAGTTCCATGTCTCGGACATTGCCGACGCTATGATTCTTTTCTTTATCGGCTGCTTGATCGCTTGTTCGGCGCCGGCGTGCAGTTCGTGACGACGTCGAACTACGACCCTGACTTGCTGTATCCCGATGGCTTGCATCGCGATCAGCTACTGCCTGCCATCGAGCTGATCAAGTCGAAGCTGGACGTGATCAATGTCGATGCCAGTACTGGTTATCGTAAGCGGACCTTGTCGCAGTGAAACTGCCTACCACACGCTGCTAGGCGCTGCGCGCCGACTTCGCCAAGCTTGCCGCCGTGCCGGACGAAAGCCCGATCCTGCGCATCGAGAAGCGTGAACTGAAGGCGCTGCGCAAAGCCGATGGCGTGGTCTGGTTCGACTTCGCGACGCTCTGCGGCGGCCCGCGTTCGCAGAACGATTACCTCGAGCTGGCGAGCCGCTTCCACGCGGTGATTCTCTCCGATGTACCGAAGATGTCGCCGCGCAATGCGTCCGAGGCCCGGCGTTTTACGTGGCTGATCGATGTGTTCTATGACCACAAGGTGAAGCGTAAGCATCTGATTTGAACCGTTCCCTGCCTGTCGTAGAAGATGCAATTATCGCTACGACGGACACGAGTGACCGA
>CALNPU010000135.1 GCA_940588625.1 uncultured Caballeronia sp. | reverse complement strand
AGGCCCGATATATAGTACTGCAGCCCATCCTGTCCACCAGAACACACGAAAAACCCTTCGCAAACGGGAAGCGTTCAGAATGAATACACTAAACGTCTCCGCGAATCTCGACGTCTCGCCACAACCCGATGCACAGGCCAAGCGCGAAGGTTTTGCGCTTGGCCTGCCACCGCTCGCCGCCCTCCTTCCCCGCGGTGGCTGGATTGCGTTGATTCGCATTCGTCATCGCGATGGGGATCTACGTGCCGGTCGCAGCTCTCGTGTTGCCGGAGTCGAGCACCTTCCACCTGAGCGCCTATTCCATGACGTTTGTCGGCAAGCGCATGTGCTATGCGATAGGTGCATTGGCGCTCGATCTCGTCTGGGGTTATTGCGGGATCCTGAGCCTCGGGCATGCGCTGTTCTTCGCGCTCGGCGGTTATGCGGGCATGTACCTGATGCGTTCCATCGGCCGTGAAGGCACCTATCAAAGCGATCTGCCCGACTTCATGGTGTTCTCCTCGACTGGCAAAAGCTTCCCTGGTTCTGGCAAGGCACTGAACACCTTTGGTATGCGCTGTTGCTGGTGATCCTGGTGCCAGGTGTGCCCGCCTGGGTATTCGGCTTCTTCACGTTCCGTTCGCGTGTAAAAGGCGTGTATTATTTATCGATTATCACGCAAGCCATGACCTTCGCTGCGATGCTGCTGTTCTATCGCAACGAAACCGGTTTCGGCGGCAACAACGGCTTTACGGATTTCAAGCGCATCGCGGGCTTTCCGATCACGCATCCCGGCACGCGCACCGTGCTGTTCCTGATCACGCTGGGCGTGCTGATTCTTGCGTTTATCGCGGCGCGGACGATTACGACTTCGAAGCTTGGGCGCGTGGTCACGGGCGTTCGTGATGGCGAAGCGCGGCGATGTTTCTCGGCTATAGCCCGCTGTCGTACAAGCTTTTTATCTGGACCGTGTCAGCAATTCTGTGCGGCATTGCCGGTGCGTTGTACGTGCCGCAAGTCGGCATCATCAACCTGAATGAAATGTCGCCGGGAAACTCCATCGAAATGGCAATCTGCATCGCCGTGTGTGGCCGCGGAACCTTGATCGGGCCGATTATCAGCGCGTTCGCGGTGAACGGCGCAAAGAGTTTTTTACGGCGAACTTCCCTGAATACTGGCTGTTCTTCCAGGGCCTGATCGATATGGCCCTGCGCAAAAAGAAAGCGGGAGGACATTCACATTGACTACTTTTTCGATCCCATTAGCCAACGCATACAACAATGCCTTGATTGTCGATCTGTCGCCGCTGCTGGAGATGAATGCGAAGACTGAGCGCAATCAGAACGGCATCACCGGCCTCGGCCATGTGCTGGAACCCGGCGAGATCGATGTCTCGCACGGCACGATTCTGTATCTCGAAGACGTGACTGTGAGCTTCGATGGTTTTCGCGCGCTGAACAAGCTGGCGCTGTCCATCGACGTAGGCGAACTGCGCTGCGTGATCGGGCCCAACGGCGCAGGCAAGACCACGATGATGGACGTTATCATTGGTAAGACGCGTCCGGATTCGGGCAAGGTGTTTCTCGGCCAGACATTTGACCTGACGCGCATATCGGAGCCGGTGATTGCGCGTACGGTGACCGGAAGTTCCAGAGGCCGACCGTATTCGAGAACCATCCGGTGTGGGAGAATCTCGAACTCGCGATGAAAACCGACAAGGGCTGGCTCGTGTCGCTCAGGCCGAAACTGGATCGCGAGGCGCAGGCGCGCATTGAGGAAACGCTGGAACTGATTCATCTCGAAGCCGATGCCACGCGTTATGCCGGCGAGTTGTCGCACGGTCAGAAGCAGCGGTTGGAGATTGGCATGTTGCTGATGCAGCAACTGCCGGCGCTTCTGTTACTCGATGAACCCGCAGCCGGCATGACGGACCACGAGACCATGTAGCTCGCGGAGTTGCTGAACAAACTGCGCGGCACCTGTTCGATGATGGTCGTCGAGCACGACATCGAATTTGTCGCGGCTCTCTCCGGCGACGCAGGACGCGTGACAGTGATGGCCGAAGGCAGCGTACTCGCACACGGCACGCTTGACGAAGTGAAGCGCAACGAAAAAGTGATCGAGTCGTACCTCGGTCGCTGATTTGATCATCACGGAAAGCCCAAGAAAATGCTCGAAGTCGATTCCCTCAACCAGTTCTACGGCGGCAGCCACATCCTGCGCGATGTGAAGATGACCGTGCCTGATGGAAACCTGACAGTCTTGGCCGCAACGGCGTGGGCAAGACCACCTTGCTGTGCTGTCTCATGGGCGTTGTGCCTACCAAAAGCGGCACGATCTCATAGCACGGCGCGAAGATTTCGTCCATGCCCACTTATAAGCAAGCGCGTCGCAAGCGGCCTCGCTTACGTACCGCAAGGCCGCGACATCTTCGGCCAGTCACCGTTGAAGAAAATTTGCTGGTGGGCGCGGCGAGCCGCAAGGCGCCATCGAAGGTACCGGACCGGATCTACGAACTCTTCCACGTACTCAAGGAGATGAAAAGCCGGCGTGATGGCGATCTGTCAGGCGGTCAGCAACAGCAGCTTACGATAGGCCGTGCGCTGATGAGCAAACCACAGTTGCTCATTCTCGATGAACCCACCGAGGGCATTCAGCCATCCATTATCCAGGATATCGGGCGCACGTTGCGTCAACTAGTCGATGAAATGGGCATGACAGTCTTCCTCGTCGAACAGTATTACGACTTCGCTCGCGAGCTTGCGTATAGGTACTGGGTAATGAGCCACGGAGAGATTGTAGCGGGCGGCGAAGGCGCGGACATGGAAGCGCATGGCGTGCGGGAGTTGATCGCGGTCTGATGCTCGCCGTACTATTGGGATTCGCTCCGATCCTGAAAGCCTCATGCATCACGAACCTATCGCCGCGCTGTTGCCATCGACTGTCTCCGATTCCGACGAGTGGCACGGCAAACTCGAACTCAGCTTCACGCATCAGCCTTCCGGGCGGACGGCGCTCACGCACCGGAAACACATGGGGCCTTTGCGTATGCAACGCCCCCTTTACCCTGAGGGCGAGACCATCTGCCACGCCGCGGTCATCGTGCATCCACCGGGCGGCGTGGCGGGCGGTGACCGGCTGACAATTGACATCGACTTAGCCGAGCAAACGCACGCCGTTATCACTACGCCCGGCGCGACCAAGTGGTACAAGGCGAACGGCAGACTCGCCACGCAGCGAATCGATATCCGTGTCGGCGCGAACGCAAAGCTCGACTGGCTGCTGCAGAACAACATCGTGTTCGAGTCATCGAACGTGGCGCTGGATTTCACGCTGACGATGGACGAGACGGCGACGGCCATCGGCTGGGACGCGATGCAATTGGGCAGGCAGGCAGCGGGCGAACGATGGTCTGAAGGTCGGCTCGGATCAAAGACAGCAAGGGCCGTTTGCGCTAGTTCGAACGTGCGCTGCTCTCGCCAATGATCCGTTACGCCTCGCGCGCAAGGCCTTGCAGGCTTTCCCGCCTACGGCACGCTCTGGCGGAATCCCTGACAGCACGCCTTCCGTTCGATGAAACCCTCTGCGCCGCCGCTTCCTGCGTCGCACCGGGCTTACTGATCGTCCGCGCCGCAAGCCATTCTGGAGCCACTTCAGCTGGCAATGACCGAATGCTGGACTACGCTGCGTCCGTTGATTCATGGCGTCGAAGCCCGGCCATTACGGCTTTGGACCACGTAGCCCGAGGTTATTCCCGCTAAAACCCGCACCATAAAAGAGCGCAATCAAGCCCATATTTTGTGCATCGCGACGGCATGCGTCCCGCTCAAGCCCGCCCGGCAAAGGCGCAAGAGCAATGACACGACTCTCGCTTAACCCTCTTTCCGACGAGTGCGTCCATCAATGAGACGCACCGCGCCACATCGCGATCCAAGGAAAGAGAATCAAATGACCAACACGCTTCGCCGCCGCGCAGTTCGCACCGCAGTCGCTGCCCTTCTCGCTATCCCGGCTCTTGCTTTAGTCCCGCTCACCGCTCGCGCCGACGCGCTCGACAACATCACGAAAGCCTGCGTCCTGAAAGTTGCCGTGCTGGAGGATTACCCGCCGTTCGGCGCCGTTGGCGCCGATATGAAGCCGCAGGGCTATGACATCGATACGGCCGCGCTGCTCGCCAAGTCACTGGGCGTCAAGCTCGAACTCGTGCCGGTCAACAGCGCGAATCGCGTCCCGTACCTGACAACGAACAAAGTGGACCTGGTGATCTCGTCGCTGGGCAAAACGCCGGATCGCGTGAGAAGGTGATGGACTTCTCCACGACCTACGCGCCGTACCTCCAGGACGTATTCGGCCCAGCCGATATCAAGGTCACCGGCCCCGCCGACCTGATCGGCAAGACGGTCGGTGCAACGCGCGGCGCACTCGAAGAAATCGCGCTCACACAAATGGCGCCGAACGCGACCATCAAGCGTTTCGAAGACAACAACGCCACCATCCAGGCGTTTCTTTCCGGCCAGGTTCAACTGATCGCCGAGGGCAATCTCGGCGCAGCAAGGATCCTTGCGAACAATATGCCGCGCCGTCCGAAACCGAAGTTCGTGATCAAGAACTCGCCTTGTTTCATTGGCATGAACAAGAACGAACCACGCTTGCTGGCCAAGGTCGGTGCCGCCATCGCCCAGGCAAAGAAGACGGCTCACTCAATGCCATATCGCAGAAGTGGTTCAAGGCGCCGCTGCCGGCCGATCTTTAATCCAGCTCGTGAATCAACACTACCCAAGCTTAAATAACAAGGCGCCGCTTTAATAGCTTATCAACTCCAGTTCGGCGATCTCGGACAGTACGCCGACATGTTCGCGAGCGGCGCGGCGGTCACGCTCGGGCTGACTGCCATGTCAACCGTGCTTGGCCTCGCGGTCGGCATACTCGGTGCGGTGGGCAAAGGCAGCAAGTTCCCCGCGGTGCGCTCGTTCGTTGGCGGTTATGTGGAAGCGATCCGCAATACGCCGTTCATCGTGCAATTGTTCTTCGTCTTCTTCGGGCTGCCGGCGCTCGGTATTCGTATTGGTGAATACGTGGCCACAGTACTCGCCATGACACTCAATCTCGGGGCGTATTCGGTGGAGATCATCCACTCGGGTATTGCGTCAGTACCGAAGGAGCATCTTGAAGCGGCGGCGTCGCTTGCGATGACACGCGGTGAGACCTTCAGGCATGTGGTCTTGCCGCAAGCCATCGCCAAGGTGTTCCCGGCACTGTCCAGCCAGATCGTGATCACCATGCTCGGCTCGGCAATGGTGCCGCAAATATCCGTGGCCGACCTGACCTACGCCGCGAGCTACATCCAGTCGCGCAATTTCCGCGCGTTCGAAACGTATTTTCCTGATCACGACCGCTTATCTCGCGATGGCGATCCTCTTGCGCTTCCTGCTCAACGAAGCAGGCAAGCGCCTGTTCGCCCGCAATCTCCGAGGTGCCCAATGATCGAATTCACGTTTGAACAAATTCTCACTAACCTGCTGCTGGCGGCGTGCCGGACCGTCGTGCTGTCGATCGTTTCGTTCGTGGCCGGCGGTATCGTGGGCTTCGTGCTGCTCATCATGCGCGTGTCCAGTTCGCGCGTGTTGCGCACTATCGTGAAGGCCTATATTGAGATCTTCCAGGACACGCCGCTGCTGATGCAACTGTTCCTGGTATTCTTCGGTTTGCCGCTGCTCGGCATAGAAGTTGAGCCGTGGATTGCGGCAACGGTAGGTCTCACGCTATTCACCAGCGCTTATCTTGCCGAGATCTGGCGCGGCTGCGTTGAAGCTATTCCAAAGGGTCAATGGGAAGCATAGTCCAGCCTTGCGATGAATTACTTCGAGCAATTGCGCCATGTGATTCTTCCGCAACCACTCGCATTGCCATCGGGCCGACGGTCGGCTTCGGCGTGCAGGCCGTGAAGGACACGGCGCTGGTCTCGATCATCGGCTTCACCGAACTCACCAAAGCCGGTTCGATGATTTCGAACGCGACCTTCAGGTCGTTCGTGGTCTATGGCCTGGTCGCAGTGATCTATTTCGTGATTTGTTATCCGCTTACCCGCTACGCGCGCACGCTCGAAAGGAAATGGAATGCCGCTCGTTGAAATGCAAAACTTGAAGAAGCAGTTCGGCGCGAACCAGGTCCTGAAGGGCATCGATTTTTCGGTGGAATCGGGACAGGTGGTAGCAATCATCGGTCGCAGCGGCTCGGGTAAAAGCACCCTGCTGCGGACCTTGAACGGACTGGAAAGTATCAACGAAGGGCCGATCGAAATCGACGGCGAACACGTGGATGCCCGCCATGCCGATCTGCGCGCATCGCTCCTCAAAGTTGGCATGGTGTTCCAACAGTACGACCTATTCCCGCATCTCACCGCCGGACAGAACGTGATGCTCGCGCAAACGGCGGTAAGGAAAGTCCACAAGGCAAAGGCACGCACAACCGCTGAACAAGTGCTTGAACGCGTCGGCCTCGCCGATAAATTCAACGCCTATCCGGAACAACTCAGCAGCGCGTGGCTATTGTCCGGGCGCTCGCGATAAAACCCACGGTCCTGCTCTGCGATAAAATCACGTCCGCGCTCGATCCTGAACTGGTGGGCGAAGTATTGGCGGTTGTGGAAAACCTCGCCGCCGACGGCATGACCCTTGGTCACGCACGAGATGCGCTTTGCGCGGCGTGTGTCGAACAAGGTCGTGTTCATGCACCAGGGGCGTGTGTGGGAAAGCGGAACGCCGGAGGAGATCTTCGAGCGGCCTACGATGGTCGAATTGCGCAAGTTCATCCAATAAGTCATCCAATGAAATCGTAGGGTTGCAATGCTAGGATTTCTTTTAACTTCGGCACTTCATACAAGACACGTTCCAATCCCATGAAGCTCACCCACAGCGAAAAAGACAAGCTGCTGATCTTTACCGCCGCCCTGCTAGCCGAACGCCCACGCGCACGCGGACTGAAGCTGAACTATCCGGAAGCCATCACGTTCATCTCGGCGGCACCGATGGAAGCGGCGCGCGACGGCCGTACCGTGGCCGACGTGATGCACTACGGCGGCACCACACTGCTCGCTCACCCACGACGACGTCATGGACGGCGTGCCGGAAATGATCCCGGACATCCAGATAGAAGCCACCTTCCCCGACGGCACCAAGCTCGTGACCGCCGTCCATCATTCGATTCCCTGAACTTGCAGAACTTCTATAAAAGGAGCCGCACATGCTTCCCGGCGAATATTTGATCGACGATGGTGAGCACGAACTCAACGCGGGCCGCGAGACGGTGTCCGTGACAGTATCGAATACGGGTGACCGGCCCGTGCAGGTCGGCTTGCATTTTCATTTCTTCGAAGTCAGGCGCTCACGTTCGAGCGCGACAAGGCCAGGGGCTTTCGGCTGAACATTGTGTCGGGTCGTGCGCTTCGAGCCCGGCCAGGAGCGCACGGTTGAACTCGTGGCGCTGGCAGGTGATCGCCGAGTCTACGGCTTCAACGGCCTCGTCATGGGTCCGCTTTGATCTCAACTTCAGGATTATCGAAATGACGCTACGCATCGGACACCGCGCCTACGCGGAGATGTTTGGCCCGACCACCGGCGACCCCGTGCGTCTCGCCGATACCGACCTCCTGATCGAAGTCGAACGCGACTTCACAACCTACGGCGAAGAAGTGAAATTCGGCGGCGGCAAGGTGATTCGCGACGGCATGGGCCAGTCGCAGCGCGTGCATGCCGACGTGGTGGACACGGTCGTGACGAACACGCTGATCCTCGATCACTGGGGCATCGTGAAAGCGGATATCGGCATCAAGAACGGGCGCGTGTTTGTGATCGGCAAGGCGGGCAATCCGGATATCTAGTCGGGCGTGACAATTGCGATTGGCGCCGCGACCAAGGTGATTGCCGGTGAAGGGATGATCGTGACGGCGGAAGTATTGACTCGCATATTCACTTCATCAGCCCGCAGCAGATTGATGAAGCGCTGGCCTCCGGCGTCACGACCATGCTCGGCGGCGGCACCGGTCTCGCAACGGACATGAACGCGACGACCTACACGCCGGGACCGTGGCATCTCGAACGCATGCTGCAAGCCGCCGATGGCTGGCCGGTGAACCTCGGCTTTCTCGGCAAGGGCAACGTGAGTCTGCCGGCGCCGGCGATTGAACGATCAAGGCTGGCGCGATTGGGCTGAAGCTGCATGAAGACTGGGGCACAACGCCGGCAGCTATCGATAACTGCCTGTCTGTTGCCGACGATACCGACACGCAAGTCGCCATTCACACGGACACGCTGAACGGAGCAGGTTTTGTGGAGACCACAGTGGCCGCGTTCAAGGGCCGCACGATTCACACGTATCACACCGAAGGCGCGGGCGGCGGCCACGCGCCGAACATTATCAAGGTCTGCGGCGAGTCGAACGTGCTGCCTTCATCGACGAATCCCACGCGGCCGTACACCATCAACATGCTCGACGAACACCTCGACATGCTGATGGTCTGCCATCACCTCGATCCTTTGATTGCTGAAGATATCGATCGCGTTCGCTGAGTCGCGGATTCGACGCGAGACGATTGCAGCCGAAGACATTCTTTATGACTTGGGCGCGCTGTCCATGTTGTCGTCGGATTCGCAGGCAATGATGGGGCGTGTTGGCGAGGTTGTTATGCGCACCTGGCAGACCGCGCACAAGATGAAAACGCAGCCCGGCGCGTTGCCGGAAGACTCGTCGCGTAACGACAATTTCCGCGCAAAACGCTACGTCGCCAAGTACACGATCAACCCGGCAATCACGCATGAAGTCGGTTCCATCAAACCGGGTAAGTGGGCAGATCTTGTCTTCTGGGAACCCGCGTTCTTCGGCGTGAGGCCTGCAATGATTCTGAAAGGCGGCATGATCGTGGTCGCGCAGATGGGGAACCCGAACGCATCGATTCCGACGCCGCAGCCGGTGCATTATCGCGAGATGTTCGCGACGCGCGGCGGGGCGTTGGGGAAGACCTCCCTGACGTTTATCTCGCAGATGGCACTGGATAGCGGCATTGGCGAACGGTATGGCTTACGTAAGCAAGTGGTAGCGGTGAAGAAAACTGCCGGAACATATCAAAGGCCGACATGGTTCACAATGCGTACAGGCCCCGATTACCGTCGATCGAAACGTATCAGGTTGTAGCCGAAGGCCAGTTGCTCACCTGCGAACCGGCAACCGTCCTGCTGATGGCGCAGCGCTACTTCCTATTCTGATTCCGAGACTTTCATGCGCATGATCGACAAACGTATTGAAGCGAAACTTGCCGCACCGTTGATCAAACGCGCGCCCACGCTCACCCTTCCCTTCGATGACCGGTGCAAGAGCCGTCTGGCCGCTACGCTGGATAACGGTGAGGAAGTGGCGCTGGTGCTGCCGCCCGGCACGGTGCTGCGCGACGGCGACATGCTGGTCGCCGACGACGGTGGCCTGGTGCGCGTGATTGCAGCAGAACAGGATGTGCTGGTCGTGCATGCTCACGATGCCATTACGCTGACGCGCGCCGCGTACCACCTGGGCAACCGGCACACGCCGGTGGTGGAAGTGGCTGCGGGGCAGTTGAAACTCGAAGCTGATCCCGGTGCTGGAAGACATGCTCAAGCGTCTGGGCGCGGCGCACGTGGATCACGCGACGGCGCCGTTCCAGCCGGAGACGGGCGCATATGGCGGCGGTCACAAGCATGGGCATGACGAGACGTTTGTAGAGGACTATGCGCTCGCGCAAAAGGTCTTCGATGAACATCACGGGCACTCGCACGATCATGGCGACCATTCGCAGTGCACGCCGCATGGGCATGCGGACCACGGCGCTCATGCTCATGACCAGCACGATCACGCCGCTCACGCTCACGGCAAGGGTCACGACCACTGCGATCACTCCCAGTGCAGCCACGAAGGCCACGATCACGGTCATGCGCATCGCTGAGCTTACGGCACTGCTTCATGTGGCGTCGCCGGCACTGCCTATTGACGCATTCAGTTATTCGCCGGGCCTCGAATCAGCGATAGAACATAGCTTGATCCACGACGGCGACAGCGCCCGCGAATGGATCGCCAGCGGCTTGACCAATGTGCTCGCACACGGCGAGTTGCCGTTCCTCGCGCACCAGATTACCCGCTGGCGCGATCACGATGCAGCCGGACTCGCCACCACCGATGAAGAATTCCCGCCAGCCGCGAGTCGGCGGAATTGCGTCGTGAGACTCAGCAAATGGGCTGGTCGCTGGCGCAGTTGTGCACACAGCTCGAATGGGGCAACGCCGCACGCCTCGCAACCCTGAACGCCATCAAACCGGTTTCGCAGCCGACAGCGTCGCCTTCGCCGCCTAAGCCTTTGCGTGGGTCGAAAACCAGGCCGCAGCGGCGTGAAAGCTGTACCGCTAGCCCAGATCGCGGGGCAGCGGATCATCGTCGCGTTGCGCGCTCCTATCGATACCGCCGTGCAGCGCGCGCTCGACACCTCGCCAGACCATATCAACAGCTTCGCGCCGCAACTCGGCATCCTCTCGGCGCGCCACGAGTCACAATATTCACGCTTGTTCCACTCTTAAAAATCATGAACGCACCCATCTATTCCGCCGCACCCGCCGATCCAAGAAACTGCCGCCCTTGCGCGTGGGCGTGGGAGGCCCGGTCGGCTCGGGCAAAACCACGCTGCTCGAAAGCGATGCGCGAGAAATACGACCTCGTCGCGATCACCAACGACATCTTACACTAAAGAGGATCCGCGCCTGCTGATGATCCCAGGCGCATTGCCGGCCGAGCGCATCATGGGCGTGGGAACGGGTGACTGCCCGCACACAGCGATCCGCGAAGACGCGTCCATCAACCTGGAAGCCGTCGATCAGATGATCGAGCATTTCCCGGACGCGGATATCGTGTTCATTGAATCGGGTGGGGATAATCTCGCTGCCACTTTCAGCCCGGAATTATCGGATTTGACCATTTACGTGATCGATGTCGCCGGCGGCGAAAAAATTCCGCGCAAGGGCGGTCCGGGCATCACAAAATCCGACCTGCTGGTCATCAACAAGATTGACCTTGCCCCTTATGTAGGCGCAAATCCTGACATTATGGCCTCCGATGCCAGGAAGATGCGCGGAGAACGGCCATTTGTCATGTGTAACCTGAAGGCGCTGGAAAGGCTTGACGTCGTGGTTCGCTTCATCGAGAAGAAGGGTCTGCTCGCGGCCTGAGTGCAGGTTCCGGTGCTTTGGAGAAACTGTTCTCGACCGATCGAGTACGTTAAGGAAGGTCTGCATAACCTGTTTTTCGGAGTGCGGGCCTTTTGCTTCCTGCGCGTTGCGGCGTTGAGAATTTGTTGGG
>CALNPU010000134.1 GCA_940588625.1 uncultured Caballeronia sp. | reverse complement strand
CCAATGCCAGGACTTTTGCAGAGTTTCACTAACAGAACTTTCGAAAGTAAACGAGAAACTTGTCGGTAATCGAAAGGGGCACGGTCGGGTTACCGCCGAGATCATTCGCGGCGCTCTGCAGTCGGTACCGCACGGGCAGATTGAAGCGGCGCTTGCGTGCGGCATATCGCGATGGACTGTGTTGCGCTGGATCGTCGCACCGATCACGCTGCGTTACGTGTCGCCGGCGTACTCGACCGAAGCCGTGCTGCTCGTCAAGTCGACGGCGCTGGCCAGTCTTGTCACGGTGTGGGACGTGACGGGCGTCGCGCAGCAGATCATCCAGCGGACCTACCGCACGATGGAGGTTTTCATCTGCGCGGCTGCTATCTAACTCGTACTGAATTTCATCATCGTGCGGGCGCTGGGCATGCTTGAAAAGAAGCTCTCGCTGCACTTGCGCGATCATAACGCCACCGCGCCCAAGAAGCGTCCACAGGCCATGCTCAAAGCGGTGACCGTCCCCGACAGCCAGCACATCGATTCCTGAATCCAGGGGAGAAAACCTCATGAACACAAGCAGTTCCATTGCGCTGTCCGCGACCAACATCCACAAGTCCTTCGGCGACGCGCACGTGCTCAAGGGCATTTCCCTCGACGCGCACGAAGGCGATGTGATCTCCATTCTCGGCGCGAGCGGGTCCGGCAAAAGCACCTTCCTGCGCTGTATCAACATGCTGGAAACACCCGACGACGGCGAAGTGAAACTCGCGGGCGAAGCGATCGAAATGAAGCACGGCCGCGATGGACACCTGCAGCTGAGCAACCGCAAGCAAGTTGACTGCATTCGCTCGCAGCTCGGCATGGTGTTCCAGAGTTTCAATCTCTGGTCGCACATGACGGTATGCAGAACGTGATTGAAGGGCCGTTGCGCGTCCAGAAACGCACGCGTGCGGAGTGCGTTGAAGAGGCGGAGCAGTTGCTGACAAAGGTTGGTCTTTACGAGAAGCGCGATGCCTACCCCGCGCATCTGTCGGGCGGCCAGCAACAGCTCGTAGCGATTGCCCGTGCGTTGGCCATGCACCCCAAGGTCATGCTCTTCGATGAACCTACGTCCGCGCTCGATCCGGAACTGGTCGGTGAAGTATTGCGCGTGATGCGCGCGCTCGCCGAGGAAGGTCGGCCTCGCGCATGAGATGGGTTTTGCGCGGTACGTGTCGAATCGCGTGATGTTCCTACATCAGGGACAAGTCGATGCCGAAGGCGCACCCGACGACCTGTTCAACGGCCGCTGCTCGGAACGTTTCCAGCAGTTCGTGTCGAGTCATCATTCCCGTACTGCTAACTAAATCAACGAGGTTGACGTGCTTGCCAGTCAGTTTTACAGACGCCATCGATTGATCCTGTCGTTATCGGAGCGGACTTAAGTGACGGTTGTGGCGAGGAGCGCTCCCCGGCTGCGGTGTATCTCGACAAGCCGCTCGACTTGCGTGGTGTCGCGCAGATCGCGAACGGCGCGGAGCTGGTTTTGTCGCCGGCAGCGCGTTCGCGGATCGACCATGCGCGCGCTGGTGCTGATCGGCGAAGGGTTTGTCCGCGACGACACCGGCCGTATGAGCGCCGCCGGCGCGTTGCAGTGCTTCGCGCGCGAACTGCTCGTGCTCGAGGGCGAAGGAGGGCCTGAGCGTAGTCAACGGCACGCTTTGCGTGACGGGACTTGCCTCGCTGGCGCTGGCGCTGGCGCGCACCGAGCGGCTGCTCGAATGGGCCGACACCATTTCGGCGATGTCCTTCGAGAACCTGCGCGGCCAGGCGGCTGCCTTCGATTCCGACTCGCTTGCGCTGCGCATATCGCCGGGATTGTGGGATTGTCGTTGGTGGGCGCACACCTGCGTGCGCTTCTTGCTGACAGCGGCATCATCGCGGCGTCGTTCGGACGCAAGACGCAGGCCCCCTTGAGCTTGAGGACCATTCGCCACGTGCACGGCGCGGCGTGCAACGTATTCGCGACGACGGCGGAAGTGGTGAATCGCGAGCTGGCTTCAGTCACCGATAAACCGATAAACCCGTTGTCGCCGGCACGCTTGCGTCGCCGCGGGTGTTTTCGCAGGCGCTGGAAATCATCGCCGATGCCGAGCGGATCCTTGCTATCGAATTGCTGGCTGCGGCTCAGGCATATGACCTGCAACCTGCCGACCTGTCGCGCGCACCTAAAACGCAATTTATCGAAGCGTCCGGGCGGTGATCTCCCAATACCGCGACGACAGGCCATTGGCAGGCGATATTGCCACAGCCTGGGCGTTCGTCCACGAGGCAAACCCCGGGTTTTAGTCAACGGGGTCTTATATAGACAGATAGACAGATCGGACAACCTCAATGGTCGTCGATTCTGCAGTTTTGACGCGGGGTCGACACCTGCCGCCCGGTTTATAACGGGCCTTACCTGCCGTTCAAGTAAACTCCTACCCAAATCGATCTGCACACCGCTTGCGCTCCGTTGATTCGGATTTATATATATAACTCGCTGACCAAGCTTCATCGCTGGCTGAAATGCCCCGAGGAATTGGCTGCAAGATACTGAATGTTCACCATCCCGTCCGAGGAGTGCTTTAATGAAAAACCCCAACCCGCGTCCCCTGCGCGCACCGCGCGGCACCGAGCTTACGTGCAAGAGCTGGCTCACCGAAGCGCCGTATCGGATGCTGCTGAACAACCTCGATCCGGAGGTCGCCGAGAACCCCGACAAGATGGTGGTCTGTGGTCTATGGCGGTATAGGCCGCGCTGCCCGCAACTGGGAATGCCTCGACAAAATCCTTGAAACGCTGCAGCGCCTGGAAAGCGACGAATCGTTGCTGGTTCAGTCCGGCAAGCCGGTCGGCGTGTTCAAGACGCATGCTGACGCGCCGCGCGTGTTGATCGCCAACTCCAACCTTGTGCCGAAATGGGCCACGTGGGAACACTTCAACGAACTCGACCTCGAAGGTCTGTTCATGTACGGCCAGATGACGGCCGGGAACTGGATCTACATCGGCGCCAGGGAATCGTGCAGAGGGCACGTACGAAACCTTCGTCGAAGCCGCGCGGCAGCACTTTAAAGGCGACTGGAAGGGTCGCTGGATCTTGACTGCTAGTCTCGCAGCCGTTGGCGGCGACTCTGGCGGGTGCGGTATCGCTGAATATCGAGTGCGACCAGACGCGTATCGACTTCCGTCTGCGTACGCATTACGTCGACAAGCAAGCGAAGGACATCGACCACGCGCTTGAACTGATCAAGCAAACACACGGTCGCTGGTGACGCTGTCTCTATCGCGCTGCTGGGCAACGCAGCCGAAGTGCTGCCGGAACTCGTGCGCTGCGCTAAGGCGGGCGGGATCAAGCCGGATCTGGTCACCAACCTCGTCGCACGACCTGATCAACGGTTATCTGCCGACCGGCTGGAGCCTCGAGAAGTGGCGCGCGGCGTCGCAGGATGAGTCCCAGCACGCTGAACTGAAAGCCGCGGCGCAACGCTCGTGCGCCCAGCACATCCAGGCCATGCTCGATTTCCACGCGATGGGCATTCACGCCGTCGATTACGGCAACAACCTGCGTCAGGTCCCTTTCGACGACGGCGTCAAGAACGCGTTCGATTTCCCCGGCTTCGTTCCGGTTTACATTCGCCCGTTGTTTTGCGAAGGCAAGGGTCCGTTCCGCTGGGTTGCGCTGTCCGGCGATCCGGAAGACATCTACAAGACCGACGCCAAGCTGAAAGAACTGTTCCCGCATAACGCGGACATGAACCGCTGGCTCGACATGGGCGCGCGACTGCATCGCGTTCCAGGGTTTGCCGGCACGGATCTGCTGGCTGGGCCTGAGCGAGCGTCACGTCGCCGGTCTCGCGTTCAACGAGATGGTGAAGAGCGGTGAGTTGAAAGCGCCGATTGTGATTGGCCACGATCACCTGGACACGGGTTCCGTCGCCAGCCCGAATCGCGAAACGGAAAGCATGAAGGACGGCACGGATGCCGTGTCGGACTGGCCGCTTTCAATGTACTGTTGAACACCGCGGGCGGTGCGACGTGGGTCAGCTTGCATTATGGCGGCGGGGTCGGCATGGGCTACTCGCAACACGCGGGCATGGTGATCGTCGCTGACGGTACCGATGCAGCCCAGAAGCGTCTTGCGCGCGGGCTGGTGAACGACTGCGCGTCGGGTGTGATGCGTCATGGCGACGCCGGTTACGAGCAGGCCATTGAGTGCGTGAAGAACTTCGACCTCGATCTGCCGTTCATCACGACCTGATCATGGTGGCGGCCTTCAGCATTATTCGCGCGGCCGATTTGAAGGCCGTGCCGTGGAAGAACGGTGGCGGGGCGACGCGCGAGATCGCTGCGTCGCCGCAGGGCGCTCCTTTCGATGCGTTCGACTGGCGCGTGAGCGTCGCGGATGTATCGGAGGCAGGGGCGTTCTCGGTGTTCGAGGGCATTGACCGCGTGCTGACTTTGATCGAGGGCACGGAGATGGTGCTCATCGATGCAAACGGCCCGCGGCACGTTCTCGACCGCTGGGATTCGCTTGCGTTCGCGGGCGGAAAAAGATTACGGCAGAGTTGCCGCACGGCCCGACACGCGATTTCAACCTGATGTTGAGGCAGAACTGTGTGTCGGGGAGTGTGACGGTGCGGCGTGATGCCGCTGCGTTGAGCGTGGAGGAGAAGGGCAGTGTTGTGCTGGTCTGCGCGCTTGGAGAATTTGCGGTCGATGGCGAGCGTTTGTCTCCGGGCGATGCGCTTGTTTTTGAGGTTGGGGAGCATGCGTTGGTGAATGTCGAACCGGTTTCAAAAGGCGCAGTTCTTATCGACGCTCGCATTGTTTCAAAGGATCGCTGACATGACTGACAACAGCGCTCAAATCTGGCGCAACGCGCGCCGATCCCGCGGATGTTCTTGAAAACGCGGTGATCGTCGTACGCGATGGGCGTATCGAATGGTTCGGCGCTGAGGCTGACATACCTTCCCTTCCGCATTTGCCGAAGCCGCAAGCTACGATCTGGAAGGGCGGATCGTGACGCCGGGTCTCGTCGATTGCCACACGCACCTGGTCTACACCGGAAACCGCGCAGAAGAATTCGCGATGCGGCTTGAAGGGGCGAGTTACGAAGACATCGCGAAACGCGGCGGCGGCATTGTCTCGACCGTGCGCAATACACACGCGCCGCAAGCAAAGACGAACTGTTCGCGCAATCGCTGCGCCGTCTGGATGCGTTGCTCGCGGAAGGCGTCACCGCGCTGGAAATCAAATCGGGTTACGGGCTGGACCTTCCGACTGAACGCAAGATGCTACGCGTCACGCCGAGGCTCGCAGCGGCGCGCCCGGTGACTATTGCCACGACATTCCTCGGCGCGCACGCGTTGCCGCCGGAATATGCGGGCCGTGCCGATGACTACATCGCGCATGTCTGCGACGAGATGTTGCCGCCGCTCGCGGCAGAAGGCCTGGTCGATGCCGTCGATGTCTTCTGCGAGCACATTGCGTTCACGCTCGCGCAAGCGGAACTCGTGTTCAACGCGGCATCGAAACTGAATCTGCCTGTGAAAATGCACGCGGAGCAGTTGTTGCTGATGGGCGGCGCAGCGCTCGTGGCGAAGCATCACGCGCTATCCGCCGATTACCTCGAATTCCTCGACGAAGCCGGCGCAATCGCGATGCGCGAAGCTGGCACCGTTGCCGTGTTGTTGCCGGGCGCGTTCTATTTCATCCGCGAAAAACAATTGCCGCCTGTAGACCTGCTGCATCGCCACGGCGTACCCATAGCGCTCGCCACCGACAGCAATCTGGGGACATCGCCGAGTACGTCGCTGCTGCTGATGCTCAACATGGGCTGCACGTTGTTTCGTTTGTCAGTGGCTGAAGTGCTCGCGGGTGTGACACGTCACGGCGCAAAAGCGCTCGGTCACGCCGATGTGACTGGCAAGATCAGCGTCGGCGCCAAGGCTGATTTTGTTGCGTGGGATATCGAAACGCTCGCGGAGCTGGCGTACTGGACCGGCCTCGATCATTGCGCGCTGGTCGTGCGCCACGGGGTTGTGACCGTAGATAAACGAAAATAAGCGGAACACGCCATGACACGAAATAGCTTGTTTGCCGAGCACGCGCGTTTGCAAGATGGCTGGTCTCGCGACGTGCTGCTGGAGTGGGACGATCACGGGACATTGGTCGCTGTGACGCCGGACAGCGCGCAACCGGCGGGCGTGAATAAAGCCAAAGGCCCGGTGCTCGCCGGCATGCCGAATCTTCACTCGCACGCGTTCCAGCGCGCGATGGTGGGGCTCACCGAATATCGCGCGAATCCTACGGACAGCTTCTGGAGTTGGCGCGACCTGATGTACCAGTTTGCCACGCGCATTTTGCCGGACAGTATTGAATATCGCGCGCTGGCTTTACGTTAAAGAAGGCGGGATACACGTCGGTCTGCGAATTCCACTACGTGCATCACGCGCCGGATGGCGGGCCGTACGCGAATCCTTCGGAAATGGCCGCTCGCGTGGTCGACGCCGCGGCACAAACCGGCATAGGGCATCGGCATGACGATGTTGCCCGTGCTTTATCTATCAATACGGAGGTTTCGGCGAACGTGAGCCTACAGCGGGTCAGGCGCGTTTTGTCCACACGCCGGAAAGCTTGCTCGATGCGCTCGTTGCATTGCGCGCGTCGCATCCTGAAAACGGCAACCTAAGGTACGGCGTTGCGCCTCACTCGCTGCGGGCTGTATCGAGGGAATCGCTGGGCCGTTTGCTTAATTGACTCGACAACGCTTTTCCGGGCGCGCCGGTGCATATCCACATAGCCGAGCAGACGGCCGAAGTCGACGCTTGTCTGGAGACGCTGAAAGCGCGGCCCGTGCGCTGGCTGCTCGATAACTTCGACGTGAACGAACGCTGGTGGCCTTGTGCACGTCACGCACGTCGACGACAACGAAGTCCGCGCAATGGCAGCAAGTCACGCCGTCGCTGGCCTGTGCCTGACAACCGAAGCCAATCTCGGCGACGACATTTTTTCCGCGCATGCGTATCTCAACGACGGCGGACGGTTTGGGCTTGGCTCGGACAGCCATATCGCGGTCGACTGGCGCTCCGAACTGCGCTTGCTCGAATACGGACAACGGCTGACATGCCGCCAGCGCAACGTGCTGGCATCGAATACAGGCGCACGTGGCGGACCGTCTCTTCGACGACGCCGTGCAAGGCGGAGCCAGCGCCACTGGCCGCGCGGTCGGCGTGCTGGAAGCGGGGCGCCAGGCAGATTTCACCGTGCTCGATCCCGATCATCCCGCTATTGCCGGGCATGCGTCGGACGCGTGGTTATCGGGCGTGGTGTTTTGCGAACACGGTTAAACGCCTGTGCTCGATGAGCGTCGGCGGGAACATCGTGGTCGAAGCGCGCCGGCATCGCGATGAAGATGCGTCGTTCGGGCAGTATCGAAATACGCTGGCCGGGTTGCTTAAATAAAGGATATAGCCTGTGACCTATCAAGTTTTCACATTGAAGCGTGGCACTGCGCCGCTGCTGATTTCGATTCCCCATGCCGGCAAACAGATTCCCGCCGACATAGCCGCTTGCATGACACCGATCGCCCGACGGCGCGAACCTCTATCCGGGACGCGATACGACCGGCCTTTGTCCCGTGGATACGTTCAACAGCGGGGCGTTGTATTCCGCTGGCGGTGCGCCTTCGGAGGCGCAGATCGCCAACCATCGCGAGAAATATTGGCGGCCGTACCACGTGCGCTGACCGCAGAGCTGGCGCGTTTGAAGGGCGTGCACGGCAAAGCGCTGCTGTGGGGAAAGCGCATTCCATCCGTTCACACGTGCCGCGTTTCTTCGACGATGGCAAGCTTTCCGACTTCAACTTCGGCACGGCGGGCGGGGAAAGTGCGGCTGCTGGTCTCGCGGAAAAGCTCGAAGCAATGGTGGTCAAGCGGGGCGCTACACGGCTGTCGACGACCGCTTCAAGGGGGTTACATCACGCGACACTGCGGGGCGCCGCAGGACGGCATTCACGCAGTGCAACTGGAGTTATCGCAGATCACGTATATGGGGGAGACGCGGCCGTATGCATACGACGAAGCCCGCGCCGGACAGGTCGCGCTGTTGATGCGGGAACTGGTGCAGTGCGCGCTTGACGCGGTGCGTTCGGCGTGACCGGGCGTCGGGGCAAGGCCGGGGCAACGATATAACCCCGTTTTCATACGATTCTTCGATGCCGGGCAGGATCCACAGCGAAGCAGAAACGAAAAAGCCATTCCAGCTTGTGCTGGAATGGCTTTTCGTTTTAACCACGCGCTGTTGCCGCAAGCGACGCGTCTAGCACGCCTTCGACTAGTCGTCGTGGCGGGATATTCGGCGGTTTTCTCCGCTCAAATCCCGCGCCGCCTCACTGCCGGCGGTGTCAATACAGTAGGCAGCGCCTTCGATAACGTCTCCGACCAGTCGCGGCTGAAGTGCAAACCGCGGCTTTCGCGCCGCGAGCACGCACTTTCCACGATCATTGAGGCGACGTCAACAAGGTTGCGCAACTCAAGCAGGTCGCGGTTCACCTTGAAGTTTGCGTAGTACTCGTGGATCTCGTCACGAAGCAGCGCTATCCGGTGCTGGGCGCGCGCAAGCCGTTTATCGGTACGTACAATGCCCACGTAATTCCACATCAGCCGCCGCAACTCGTCCCAATTGTGCGCGACCACGATTTCCTCGTCCGGATCGGAGACGCGGCTTTCATCCCAAGCGGGCAACGGCGCGTGGCCGCTCGCTGCGAAGCCATCCTCTTCCATTGCTTGCGCCGCCGCGCGCCCGACCACCAGGCATTCTAGCAGCGAGTTGCTTGCCAGCCGGTTCGCACCGTGCAGTCCCGTGCACGATGTTTCACCCACGGCATAGAGGCTCGCGCGATCCGTGCGGCCGGCCAGGTCGGTCACTACGCCGCCACACGTGTAATGCGCCGCCGGCACGACGGGGATGGGTTGCTTTGTGATATCGATACCGAACTCGCGGCAGCGCACGAGGATGGTAGGGAAGTGCTCCTGAAGGAACGCCTCCGGTTGATGGCTGATGTCGAGATACACGCAGTCAATACCGCGCTTCTTGATCTCGAAGTCGATCGCCCGGGCGACGATATCGCGCGGTGCAAGTTCAGCGCGTTCGTCGTGGGCCGGCATGAAACGCGTGCCGTCGGGCAGGCGCAGGATGCCGCCTTCGCCACGTACGGCTTCGGAGATCAGGAATGACTTCGCATACGGATGGAACAGGCAAGTCGGATGGAACTGGATGAACTCCATGTTCAACACGCGGCAGCCGGCGCGCCATGCCATTGCAATGCCGTCGCCGGTCGCCGTATCCGGGTTGGTGGTGTACAGATACACCTTGCCGGCGCCGCCAGTCGCAAGCACGGTATGCGGCGCTTCGATGGTGACGGTACGCCCGCTTGCAAGATCGAGCGCATAAAGCCCGTGACAGCGATGCCCGGGCAACCCGAGCCGCTCGGACGTAATCAGGTCGATGGCGTAATGATCTTCGAGGACCGTGATGTTCGGATGATTGCGCACGCGCTCGTTGAGCGTGGTGACCACGGTGTGACCGGTTGCATCGGCAGTATGAATGATCCGCCGATGGCTATGACCCCCTTCACGCGTCAGATGAAAACCGAGCTCGGCGGACAAATCCTTGGTGAACGGCACGCCTTCCCCGACCAGCCATTCGATCACTGCGCGCCCGTTTTCCACGATGAACCGCGTAGCCGCTTCGTCGCACAAACCGCCACCGGCAATCAACGTGTCGCGAACATGGTTGTCAATACTGTCGGCCGAGTCGAGCACGGCCGCAATACCGCCCTGGGCCCAGTCGCTGGCGCCTTCGCTTACGCTGCGCTTGGCGAGGATGGCAACGCGCCGCGTGTCTGCCAGATTTAGCGCCACGCTTAGGCCTGCCAGACCGCTGCCGATGATTGCCACATCGAAATTCATCCCGCCAAGTCTCCGTTGATTGTTGTCCGCCACGACTTTCGGGACTCACGCCGGTGGCATGGGGAAAGCCAGAGCGTTAAGGATAGCGCGTGTAACGTTACGCGGCTACTTGGCCGTTTGGCCGGTAGGGCGAACAAGATGCTGCTCGAGCCTGGGCGGACGAGGTGTCAAAAACGATGGAGCCAAAGCAAAAAACCTCGCGTGAGCGAGGCTTTTCGTTATGCTGTAGCGAAAGAAACCGGATCTTATTTGATCTTGGTTTCTTTGTATTCAACGTGCTTGCGGACAACGGGATCAAACTTCTTGATCGCCATTTTTTCCGGTATGTTGCGCTTGTTCTTCGTGGTCGTGTAGAAGTGACCCGTTCCTGCGGTCGATTCCAGCTTGATCTTGTCGCGTGTGCCCTTGGCCATGTTCGTGCTCCTTAGACTTCACCACGTGCGCGTAGATCTGCGCGCACGGAGTCAATGCCGTTTTTGGCGATCAGGCGAAGGCCGGCGTTCGAGAGACGCAGACGAACCCAGCGGTTTTCGCTTTCAACGAAGAAGCGGCGATTTTGCAGATTGGGCAGGAAACGACGCTTGGTGCGGTTGTTCGCATGGGAAACGTTGTTGCCACTCATCGGCCTCTTCCCGGTTACTTGGCATATACATGCCATGAACACTCCTAATACGCTTTAATTCTGAGTTCAAACGCCAGATACATTTGGGACCACTTCGGACTACCGGAGAGGCTTGCCCAAAATGACCGCTACCCCGTTTGCTCGGCTCGGAACAGGTTGGTTGAAAAGAAGCAAACTTAAATTATTTTAACCGCAAAAAAGCAGCAAAATCAACTCTTTTTGGTGCCGGACGAGGTATCCGGCTGTCCGGTCCGGTGCAGGTTTCATGCGGTTTTCGGCTTACAAAGGCCCATTAGGCTCGGTTTTCCCGCCTTTTGCTGCCGGCGGGCTATTAAATCGGTGAAATCAGCGTTGAATTGTCACTCCGGCTTCAAGTCATGCCGGAATCCATACCTGTCGCGAAAAAGAGAAAACCCTCGTTCGAGGTCACGACCAGATGATCTAGCAGCCGGACGTCGATCAGCGCGAGCGAATCCTGCAGCACGCGTGTCAGCCGGCGGTCGTTTGCGCTCGGCTCCACGCCGCCGGAGGGGTGATTATGCGCGACGATCAGGCTGGCCGCATTTAAAGTGAGTGCCCGCCGTACGATTTCACGCGGATATACGGCAACACGCGAGATCGATCCCTTCGCCGATTCGTCCACGGTGATCGGGCAATGTTTGATGTCGAGAAAAAGGGTGACGAACACTTCGTTGGGCCGCGTGCCGATCAGCCACTTCAAATAGTCTTCCACCGCTTGCGGGGCGTCCGGCAATGGCCCAGGTTGTGTCAAGAAACGGTTTTTTTAAAGCGGCTAGAATTTCTCCTCCGATAGTGGAGGAGGAGCGATAT
>CALNPU010000133.1 GCA_940588625.1 uncultured Caballeronia sp. | reverse complement strand
CCCCATCCTGCCGCCGCTACCACGCTCTGCACGTCCCCGAAACATGCTCCGAGGGGCGTCGTTCGCCGACCTCATACAAATCGACCGCACATGCGTTCATCGCGCCGCTTCAGGAAAACCACGCGATAGAAACCACGCCCATGCGCGTGGAATCGAATTCGATCAACGCTTTTAAACCAACAAACGGCAGTCATCTCACGGCGTTCGATTTCGGCGTGTTCGCGGTAGTTGAGTATCGGAAGAATGACTCGATTTTCAAGCAGGGCCGCGGCGAACCGATCGCTGATTCGGCTTATGGCGCTGTCGTGATAGGCGAAGACTCGGTCAAGGAAAAAGTCTGCGCGGCCGGAAGCGACGCTGTTATTCGCCACGTCGCGCCCTTTATCACCGCGATTTTCTGCAACAACGATTGATCTGCGTCAATTGATCTGCATCACAAAGTCAAAGGCCGCACCAACATTGGTTGGCGCGGCCTTTGGGTAAGCCAGCAAATGCTTGAAGCAGGATCAGCGCACGTCTAGCGTCCGATATGGGTTTGCAACCGGCGACGCACGTCTTCCGGCGTAATCGACGGGCGCGGCAGGTCGTCCGGCGTGCCGGTATTGATCGACAGCCGCGCGAAACGCACCCCGTCGATGTCCTTCGTGTCGAATAGCCGGTCGATGATCGAGAGGTCATCGCCATCCAGTGCCAGCGTGTACCCGCACGCCGAAGCGATCCGCGCGAACTCGACACCTTGCGACACCGTCGTCTGACCGCCGGTCGACTCATGCGCGCCGTTGTCCAGCAGCAAGTGCGTGAGGTTGGCCGGGCCGTAAGCGCCGAGCGTTGCGAACACGCCCATGCGCATCAGTGCGTCGCCGTCGCCGTCGAGCGCAACCACACCGCGACAACGCCAGGCCGAGCGCCATGGGCGTCACGCACCCCATACCAGGTACACCTGGTTCTCGCGGTCATCGATAGCGTAAAGCTCCCGACCGCAAAATCCCGTCGATGCCAGCACGACCGTCGACTCTTTCGATGTGTGCACAATCACGCGCTGCAACGCGTCGTGACGCGACACGCGTTCGCCTGTGCCTGCGAACGACTGAACCTCGGCGCGCTCGTTCAACGCGCGTTGACGCAAACCGCTCAAGCCTTTCTTGTTCAACTTGTACGGCGCGACATTGCCCTTCTATCACCAGCGCGTACGGGCGTCCGGTGCTGTCCATATGCGCGGTTGCGCGATCAAGCGCGGGTCCGATTGCATCGGCTTCGGTCGGTAACAGCTCCCACGGAATCTCCATGGTGTCGAGCATGGCCGGCGTGACCGGTCCTATCAGCGCGTGCTGAGGTTCATCGGCGACGCCCGGCTGACCGTGCCACGTGACGATCAGCAGCACGACCTTGGGTTTATCGGCGGTAACGGCTTCCGGCCCGGCTCCCCGGCTGGCCACGAGCACGACGGCATTGCGCGATGCACTCGCCGACGACAGATACACGTTCTCAGCAGTCGAATATTCCTCGGCGTCCTGGAGACGGAAGATTTCGTTCACCGTCGCCACGCGATCTTCCACGTTCACGAGGGTCTCGCTGCTGTGGATTTCCTTCGCGATCGCCTGCATGGTCGACGCTGCGCCGCGCAGTAAATGGTTCGCCCAGATCACCGTGCTGATGCCGGCCTGGCGAAACACATCGGTCGGCGTGCTGTAATACTTGGTCGGCACGATCACGAGCGGGCCCGCGGCCGGCCCATTCGCGCGCGAACGTGAGGATTTCGTCCGGCTTCGAGAGCTTGCTGTGAATCAGGATAGCGTCCGCACCGGCCTGGCGATAAGCCTCCGCGCGCTTCAACGCTTCTTCCATGCCCCAGCCCGCGATCAACGCTTCCAGGCGCGCCACGATAGAGAAATTCGGATCGCTCTGCGAGTTCTTGCCAGCCTTGATCTGGCCGCAAAATTCGTCCATCTCGGCGAGCGGCTGACGTTCGCCATTCAGAAAACTATTGGTCTTCGGAAACTGCTTGTCTTCAATACATACGCCGGCAATGCCGATCAGCAAGCGCAGAGTGGTCAGGTGATTCGGTGTAGTCGGGGTGCCGACGAGCGGTATAACGCCGCCGGGCGAGCCGCGCATCCCAGGTTGCGGGTTCAGGAAGCGTATGGGGTTGGGCGTTGCGGGGAGTGTTCATCCTCGAAATATATCTCGTTTAAAATTTAATTGCATGTAAGGGTGCTGTGCCACACGCCTGTAAGAATGCTGTTTTTTGTCCGGAATTCGAGTGTTTCGCAAACCGCTTCGCTGCCGCCTCACGGACCGTTCACAGACTATTTCGCAAACCGCAACGGAGGCAGCGACCGAATCAGTCTGCCGGCCTTCGCAACGGTAAATATTTCTCGACTTGAGCTGGAGGCCGAGTCTGCTCGCGGGCTATTGCACGGGTACCGGTGCCGGAAGAACAGGCGCTGGGGTAGCGACCTTCTCATTCGTCCCTACTGCAACCGGCGCTTCATTCCTGACACCGCCCGTCTTGTCGAGCGGAATCTTCACTGTGCGCACCGTACCTTTGCCCAGCGGAAAATCCGCGAGCGCGCTGCGGATCAGATAAGGCATGGCCCGGACCAGCGACGATTCGCCGCCTGAATTGCTCGCGGTCACTTTGTACACCTCACGCCCGCTCGCACGTTCGGTCATGCGGATCTGCAGCGAGTGGACGAATATTGGGTAGCTTTGGTCGACATACCCCGTCGGCCCCATATCCCACGCTCCCCACGCTCCCCCTCCTCCGTATCCGCCCCAGCCGTAAGGCCGGCCGTACCAGCCGCCGTACATCGGCCACGGATCGTAGTAGACGGGCTGTCGCACCGTGACCATGTCATCGCGAATTGAATAGGACAATTCCACGCGATAGTTCGCATTGGCGTCGGGAGCCTGCTTGAAAGAATGGGTCGCGAGCTCGTTCGCGGCGAGCGCTTCGTACGTCTTCTGTTCAATGCTGTTTTGCTGCTGCGCCGAGCGCACGAACGCGTAGGTCCGCGTGGCATCGGTCCCGGACCAGTCAGAGAACGCCGCTACCTGCGTCTGAACGTAGGTCGTACACCCTCCGAGCAACGCGAAACCTGTTATTAGCACCACGCGCACCGCACCCCTCCACTCCCCGTACAACTGTCCCAACGTCATGGCCGACCTCATTGTCTTGTTGATTTTCATTGCGATGTTGTTTGTAAAACAGCAACCATGAAGTATCGCATGCACTGCACGAAAACTGCCTGATTCCACCTGTTTAGAGACCGTCGCAGGCAGTTGAAGTTCGGGAAACAGGCCATTCGGCCGACCCCGAATCGAACGCACGATCCCTCGAGCCTTTGTACACTTTGTACAATGAGCCGACACCAGGCCGCCTGGAAAGCAAAGGCAACCGCTCAACTCAATCAGAACTGCCATGTCCAACTCGACCGCACCTGCCGTAATCCGCCGCGCCGACTACACGCCGCCCGCATTCCTAATTGACACCGTCGCGCTCGAATTTGACCTCGTCCCCGAACGCACGGTGGTTCGGAACACCATGCGGTTGCGCCGCAATCCGGACGCCGCGCCTGCGGCTACCCTGGAGCTGATGGGCGAGCAGATGGAGTTCATCGGCGCAACGCTGGACGGGCGCCCGCATGCAGATGTCCGCGTTACTGAGAACGGTTTGTCGGTGAGCAATATTCCCGACGCGTTTGAATTGACTCTCGAAACCGCGTGCAATCCGGGCGAGAACACAAGCTTGTCGGGCCTGTACGTATCCGGCGGCAATTTCTTTACGCAATGCGAGGCCGAAGGATTCCGGCACATCACGTATTTCCTTGACCGCCCCGATGTCATGGCCACGTACACGGTCACGCTGCGGGCGGGCAGGGCTGCCTACCCGGTGTTGTTGTCGAACGGCAACCTGATTGAGGAAGGCGATCTGGAAGACGGCCGGCACTTCGCACGCTGGGAAGACCCGTTCAAGAAACCAAGCTACCTGTTCGCGCTGGTGGCCGGCAAGCTGGTCAAGCTCGAGCAGCGCATGAAGACCGGCTCGGGCAAGGAAAAACTGCTGCAGGTCTGGGTGGAACCCCACGATCTCGACAAGACCCAGCACGCCATGGATTCGCTGGTTCATTCCATCGAATGGGACGAACGCCGCTTTGGGCTCGAGCTCGATCTAGACCGCTTCATGATTGTCGCTGTGAGCGACTTCAACATGGGCGCGATGGAAAACAAGGGCTTGAACATCTTCAACACGAAGTACGTGCTCGCGAATCCTGAAACGGCGACGGACGTGGATTTCAGCAACATTGAAGCCGTGGTCGGCCATGAGTACTTCCACAACTGGACGGGCAACCGCGTGACCTGCCGCGACTGGTTCCAGTTGAGCCTGAAGGAAGGCTTGACCGTGTTCCGCGACCAGGAATTTTCCGCCGACATGGCTGCCGGGCTCGAACCAGGCGCGGCCAGCGACGCGGCGCGCGCGACCAAACGGATTGACGACGTCCGTGTGCTGCGCCAGATGCAGTTCGCCGAGGACGCAGGTCCGATGGCGCACCCGGTGCGTCCGGAAAGCTACGTGGAGATCAACAATTTCTACACGATGACCGTCTATGAAAAAGGCTCGGAAGTTGTGCGCATGTATCAGACGCTGCTCGGCCGCGACGGCTTCCGGCGCGGCATGGACCTGTATTTCCAGCGCCACGATGGCCAGGCCGTCACTTGCGACGACTTTCGCCACGCAATGGCTGACGCGAACGGCCGCGACCTGGCACAATTCGAGCGCTGGTACAGCCAGGCTGGCACGCCCCGGATCAGGGTAAGCACGCGCTACGACGCCGCCACAAAGCGTTATGCGCTGACGCTCACGCAAGGCTATGGCGAGGCATCCGAGGCGGCGCGCGCGACCCAGAAGGGGCCGCTGCTGATTCCCTTCTCGGTTGGCCTGATCGGCAAGAGCGGCGCCGACTTGCCGCTGAAACTTGAAGGTGAGAAAGGGGCACAAGGCACCACGCGCGTTCTGGAATTCACGGAACAGGAACAAACTTTCACGTTCGCCGACGTCACTGAAGAGCCGTTGCCTTCGTTGTTGCGCAACTTCTCGGCGCCGGTAGTAGTGGACTACGACTACACCAACGAACAACTGGCCGTCCTACTTGCTCACGACAGCAACCTGTTCAACCGGTGGGAAGCCGGGCAGCGCCTTGCCACGCGCGAACTGCTTGCGCTGGCGGATCGGGCATCGAAGGGTGAGGAACTGACGCTCGACGACCAGGTGGTGTCCGCGTTTGCCCAGTTGCTCGACGACAGCACGCTCACCCCGGCATTCCAGGAACTGGCGCTGATGTTGCCGTCCGAGGGATATCTTGCAGAACAGATGGCGGTGTCGGACTCCGCCGCCGTCGACGCGGCTCGCGTGTTCGTTAGCCGCCGCCTCGCGACGGGTTTGCGCGACCGGTGGCTCGCCCTATACGAAGCGAACCGCACGCCGGGTGAATATCGCGCGACGCCGGACGACGCCGGCAAACGCGGCCTGAAGAATCTCGCCCTAGCCTACCTGAGCCAGCTCGACGATCCCACCCGCGCCATCGAACTGGCGAGCACCCAGTACGACGCCGCGAACAACATGACCGACCGGTCGGCTGCGTTGTCCGCGTTGCTGACGGCGAGCGCGTCAGGTTCCGTCGATACCACCGTCGCCGATGCCGCGCTCAGCGACTTCTACCAACGCTTCGAGAAAGAGGCGCTTGTCATCGACAAATGGTTCGCGCTGCAGGCCACGCAACGCGGCGGCCCGAAGCGCAATGTGCTCGACATGGTGCGCAAGCTGATGGAACACCCGGCGTTCACGTTGAAAAATCCGAATCGCGCCCGTTCGCTGATTTTCAGCTTCTGCGGCGCGAACCCGGCGCAATTCCATGCCGCCGACGGTTCCGGGTACGCGTTCTGGGCCGAACAGGTTGTTACGCTCGACGCAATGAATCCTCAGGTGGCTGCATGCCTCGCACGCACACTCGAGCAATGGCGCCGGTACACGCCGGCCTTGAGCGAGAAAGCGCACGCGGCGCTGGAACAGGTGGCGTCGAAAGTTAAATCGCGCGATGTGCGCGAGATCGTGGAAAAAGCGCTGGGCTGAGGGTTCAATCGTTCATCCCGGCTGACGGAGACCGGCGCTGCGGCGCCGGTTTTTTTATGCGAGGACGTGTCGAAAACCAACCGGTACCCGTCTCGCAACAATCCGTTAAACGTGCGCCACATTCCCGTGACATCGGGAGACACATTCGGAGCGGGTAGAATCTGAGGCATTCGTCTAACGTTCCTGGAGCCAACGCAATGTCGACCTCCTCATCCATCTCCCGCCGCACCACGCTGACCAAGTATCTGATCGAGCAGCAGCGGGAACATCAAAACCTTCCCGCCGACTTGCGGCTGTTGATCGAAGTGATCGCACGCGCATGCAAACAGATCAGCTATCAAGTGAGCAAGGGCGCGTTGGGCGAAGCGCTGGGTACTGCCGGCAGCGAGAACGTTCAAGGTGAAGTGCAGAAGAAACTCGACATCCTGTCGAACGAAATTCTGCTCGAAGCCAACGAATGGGGCGGCAACCTGGCCGCGATGGCGTCGGAGGAAATGGAAAAGATCTTCCCGATTCCGAACCGCTATCCGAAGGGCAACTATTTGCTCACGTTCGATCCGCTCGACGGCTCGTCGAACATCGACGTGAACGTGTCTATCGGCACGATCTTTTCAGTGCTCCGATGCCCGGACGGCATGGAGCCGAGCGAACAGGCGTTCGTGCAGCCGGGTTCGGCGCAGGTTGCGGCCAGTTATGCGGTCTACGGTCCGCAGACCGTGTTCGTGCTGACCACCGGCTACGGCGTGAACTGTTTCACGCTCGACCGCGAACTCGGTTCGTGGGTGCTCACGCATAGCAACATGCAGATCCCCGCTGATACCTGCGAATACGCGATCAACGCATCGAACAGCCGCCATTGGTATGAGCCGGTGCAAAAGTATGTGAACGAGCTGAACGAAGGCAAGGACGGGCCGCGCAAGGAAGACTTCAACATGCGCTGGATTGCGTCGATGGTGGCGGATGTGCACCGTATCCTGAACCGCGGCGGCGTGTTCATGTACCCCGCCGACAAACGCACGCCGGATCGCCCTGGCAAACTGCGCCTGCTGTATGAAGCGAACCCGATGGCGTTCATCGTCGAGCAGGCAGGCGGTACCGCGACGGATGGCGAGCAGCGCATCCTCGACATCGTTCCGACTAATCTCCATCAGCGCGTGCCGGTCTTCCTCGGATCGAAAAACGAGGTCGAACGCGTGACGCGCTATCACTCGGAAATTTAATTGAGCGCAGGGTGTTGCCAAAATCGCCGGAAGGTACTTATATTTCTAATGCTTAGATGCCGGAATAGCTCAGACGGTAGAGCAGCGCATTCGTAATGCGAAGGTCGGGGGTTCGATTCCTCTTTCCGGCACCAAACAGAATCAAGCAATTTTAGCCCAGTCCGAGGACTGGGCTTTTTGTTTTCCGATTCTGAAGGTTTCCGATGCTCAATTCAGGCGTAAAGTTACGAAATTGACTGTCTTTCCATTGGCCCGCTGCGAGCGGGCTTTCGCATATTAAGCTCAGGAAAAGCGAGGTGCGAATATGGCAGGATCAGCAAGACGGCGCGCGGAACGCGAAAGAATCCGGCGCAACCGCGGGTTTTGGTGGGGAAGAAAGCTTGGGGACGACCGGAAGCAAGGAGCGGTGATCGATACACCGGCGCCCTGCAGCTGCTGGATGTGTGGCAATCCGCGGCGTTACTTCAGGGAGCGCACTATCCAGGAGCGACGCTAGCTTCAGGAGATCGATGATGAGTCGTAGCAAACGGCAGGTACCGATCCTCGGCATTACAACCGCCGAAACGGAGGCATCGGAAAAAGCGAAGTGGCATCGCCGACACCGGCGGGAAGAGCGCGCGCGACTAAAATCCGACGCCGAAAACTACGTCGCGCGTAGCCCCGGGAGCACTCCGATCCATGGACAATGGACAAGCATGGCAAGAAGTATTGGGGACCCGCACTCGAATTGAAGCACATGCGCAAGTGAGTCCTCACTGCGTCGATGCCCGACCCGCCCGTTAAACGACGTTTTTTTCGCCTGTGCTCCCAGGTTGCCTTGCAAAGGAGAATCCCGACCCAGCGGCGGTTTTGTTAGTACGTGCGCCAGAGCACTTCTGATCCTTCTCGAGCAACTCTTTCATCTCACGGATTTGCCGCGAGTCGCCTTCAGAACGAGGCATTTACCCTATTCCACCTTCTCCTTACCCTGCGGAAAAACGTTGCTCGCTCGCAACCGGATCGCAGTCGTGGGTTCAGGCCGGGTTAAAAGAATGTCATGCTGTAATCCTCATGCAAACCTACGCCAGGAGTCACGAAAATGGCTAAGTCCAGCGACACTCACGAGCTCACGCCGGAGCAAACGAAGCGATGCAAGCGGCAGATCGGTTTGGCGACCGCAGTGGCCGTCATAGTTGACGCATTGCTATGGGTCGTCGCTGTTCGACTCGGCCTTACCAGCTTTGATCAGCGGATGCATGGCAGGCAGAAATTGCTCGTGCTAGGATTTTCGCTGTCTGGTCTGCCCCGTTTGACATGTTTAAATCCGCTTGTGTGATCGTGTTGTGCGCCGCCGCGCGAACTGTGTTGGCCGGCGATTTCACTTTGCCAGTCACAATGACCAGCGAGACGCAGTTGGGCGAGGCCGCTGAACTTCAATTTGATCCCGGGACCGCCAAGGTCGGGAAACTGTTAATCCTCGGGAACAACACGGCCGGTGCGCAAACTGAACGGAAGTTCACCTATGACCTCTCCGGTGGCGAACGGAAGACCGCGCGCGGAGCAACCGTCGTCGTCAGCTTTGACGACAAAGAGTCGCTCGAAATCTCTTGTGATCCGATGGCCGATAACTGCATCTCGTCGGGATTTGACACGGAAAACGGTTCAACGTTTTCGATTTCGTGGACAACAATTACGAATCACTGATCACGTGGTCTCGCTGTTCATGTTCATACCAGGACGCTCGCTCCTGCTAAATGAAGCATGAATTTAGGGTTTACCCTAAAACCGCAAAAGCCCATTGTGCGTGCAGATCTTAATTTTAAGGGACCTCTTACCTAAACTTGGATCACCGGCTCCGAACAACGGTTCGCAGCCAAACCAAGACTGGAGGTTCATCATGAAATCGCTTATTCAGGCCGTAGTGGTTGCCGCAGTACTCGCCGTACCCGCCGTTTCATTCGCTCAATCGAATGCGCCGCAGCAGGACGCTACTGCGTCCTGCTATGGTGGTGTCGCCGACAATACATCGGCGTCGGGTTTACATCGTGCGCTTTGTTCGTTCGATCAAGTGGTCCATCGCGTGGATAACAAGATCCGTTCGTCGATTCGTCTGGATGCCAATGACGGCATGGAACCCGTATATTTTCTTTTCGGTTCCTGAATTCCACAAGAGTGTCGAAGTCGCCACGGCATGCTGTGGTGACTGACTTGGGCGCCAGGACACGCCGTGAATCCCGAGAAAGCTGCGAGACGCTAACGTGTCTGTCGCGTTAGCTGATCCGACAGATCCATTCAGGTCCCCCAAACCTTCCGTGACACAGCGCGTTAATCTGGCCGGCTAGTATTCGCGCACATGGCCACAATCATTAACAATTTCGAATTTGTGCACGATTCAGCGTAAAGGGTAATAAAAGTTATCCGGCAGCGGAAAACGTCGGAATGAATGGGCTGCGCTGGTAAAGTCCCCGTGATTTTTCTGGCTTTCCTACGGTCTTCATTGACCTCGCCTCACCGCGCCGCAATGCCATTCAAGCCAAATCAAAGAAGCGCCCGCGACGGGATTGCGTACTGCACACGTTATCTTCCGGCCGTTGCGTCGCTGAGTCTGTCCGTCCTTGCAGGGATGCACGCTGCGTGGCGCACTGTCGTATGAAATCTTCGGGGCGTATTTTCCGCTCTGGCTGATAAGCGCGCCGTGCTTGGACTCGTCGGCGCGCTACTTGCCCATCGAATATTCGTTTCCACGGGATGGGCGCAGATTGTCCCGTTTCAGCTCTTTGTATGCATGGTTATCGGCTTGACGGTTTCCGTGATTTTTTGGCTTTCGGGTAACCGGATCGCTCCTATGAAAATAGCCGGCTTGCGCAAAGGCGCTCTTAAAGGCCGCATGGTTTCGTGCGTGATCGTCGCGCTTGGTATTGCCGCGCTGTATATTACGTTACGCCTCTGACCGGTCAACCCGATATCCGTCAACGGATGACGCGATAATCGATGCCGACGTCGTGCATATTGCATCGCCGGTGAGTGGCCGAATCATCAGGCTCACTGTGATAGACAACCAGCGGGTCGCGAAAGGCGACGTGCTGTTCGAGGTCGACCCGGTTCCGTATCAGCTCCTCGTGGCTCAGACCCAGGCCAACCTCGACCTGGCCCGTGCCGCGTTGGACACACGCCGCAGGACCATAGTCGGCGAGCGCGCGAATGCGGTCATCGCAGGCGACCAGACCGGCAAGGCTGCGCACAACTATGAACTGAGCTCGCGCAGCGTTCAGCGGCTCACGCCACTCGCGGCAAAAGGATATGTCCCGATCCAGCAACTGGACCAGGCGCAAGTCGCGCGACACGATGCCGAGCTATCGCTTAAGCAGGCACGAGAGCAAAAGCGGGCGACCGCGCAGACAATAGGTGACGAGTCAGGCGCCATCGCCGTGGTGCGCGCACGCGAGGCAGCGCTCGCACTCGCGCAGCACAGGCTCGACTCAACAGTTGTACGCGCGCCGCACAACGGTTGTGTCACAGGCCTCTCGGTGCTGGCTGGCGAGACGGTCGCACCGAATCAGTCGATCTTCACACTCACACGCGGACGAATGGTTCGCCGTCGCGAACTTCCGGAAAACGGCGCTTGGCGCAATCCAGCCTGGTGATTGTGCGACCGTCTATTCAATGATCGACCGAAGCCAGGCGATCCACGGCAAAGTGGTCGGCATTGGCGCGGGCGTTGCCGATTCTGACCGGATCAATTTGCCGCGCACGTTGCCCATCGTGCAACAGTCTGTGAACTGGGTGCGGGTTGCGCAGTGCATCCCCGTGCGTGTGCCTCTGGATGAGCCGGCCGCCCGGCTGGTCCGGGTCGGTGCAAGCGCGATAGTCGAGGTCCGGCATGGCGCGGCCTGCCGGTGATCTCGCCCGGCCAGGCGCGGCCGATTCCCTGAAACTGCTTGCGCCCCGGGGCGAGCAGAAATAGCATGCCGCGTCGCGTTGATCTGCGCATTGACGGTATGGGTGACGAGCGTCTACGGCACGCCGGAAGCGGCGATCTCGGCCTGTGAACGGGCGGTCAGAGAGCGACGCCAGATGGCGGCGCCGATCGGAAATGCGAAACGATCTTGTTCTGCAGGCCG
>CALNPU010000132.1 GCA_940588625.1 uncultured Caballeronia sp. | reverse complement strand
CGGCGCGACCCAACGCCGCCGTTTTTTAGTAGTGTCTCGGATGTCTCGGATGTCTCGGATTTGCACCGCCGATAACAGCGTTGGAAAGAGATTTTTGTAACGCTTGTAACGAGTTGATTTCGGGCAAGGACGAAAGCGAGAGATTTATGCGTCTGTTAGCGGAATCCGAACGCCCTTGATCGCGCCTTGAACGACTGAACGTGATTGCCCTTGACCGCGAGCGCGGCAGTAATCAGTGTTGCTACCCTACTCCAACCTGGGCTCCACCAGTGAACGAAGGCGCTTATGAACCGTCAGAAATCAAAGGACCTTTTGCGTTACACGCGGTCGACAGGGGCGAGCTACCGGCCCTGGTAGATATGGTCCTATGGGGGTCTTCGCATCCTTGCATTGGGTATCGATAGCTGAAGTGGATGGCGTGATCAAGGTTCTAGCAGCTCGCAAAGACTTCGATACCTTGGAGATAAAGGGCGCGATCCTCGATTATCAAATCTGTCTTGCGGAAGGCTTTGGCAAAGGTCTCGACTAACAATGAACGTGGCTCAAGACCTCACGTGCCGGACATGCCGAACATATACATAGACATAGCATAGCTCATAGCTTATCTGCGAACCCCAACTTCTATTTTCGCTAGGTTGTGGCACGATACGCTGATTTTTCAAATACTCACCGCGTCACACGCCGAATCATAATCCGCAGGTTCCGGGTTGGAATCCCTGTTTCGCCATCAGGCATGCAAAAAACTATTGACTATCACGAAGCAGCAGATTTTTGCATGGCGGCAACAACTCTCACGGCAATCCGACCACCCCACGAACATCCGATAAACACACCCGCATGGGTCACGTTCATCCCATGCGACACGCCTTCAATCGTCACTCTCCGCGCCCTATCAATCCACCGCTCCAACGCCCTCACCGCATCCCGAAACATCCGCGGACTCTTCTCCCCATCGATTAGCAGCGTCGGGCATTGCACCCTCGCTGCGGTATGCCCATCGTACGCAAGGGATCCCTAAACTGCAGCGCCAAGGTATTCGCGTTATCTATCGCCATTGCCTTGAACTCTTTCGAACTCCGCGCCCAAAACCCCGGCCGGCTCACCGAATCCATAAAAGGCCCCAAGCCCTCATCGACCTTCCCGCTAGCGATCAACTCTGCAGCCTTCGCCCGCAGCGCATTAATCGGCGCGGGCAGCACCGTCCGCGCTCTCCCATCATCCCCGCCCCAAGCCACCGCCCCACCCGGATCAGCAAGCACCAACGACTTCACCAACTCCGGATATCTCACGGCAAGATGAAACGCAACACATCCACCCCTCGAGTGCCCGACAACATGAACCGGCCCAACGGCCAGCCGCTCGATGAAACGCCCTAACTTATCAACATGCGCGTCCCAGCTAAATTGCCGTGAACCACCGGCCATCGCACCAAACCTCAAAACGCCCGAAGGCCAATAATGCGAAAGACCGGGCGCGACACATCGATACTGGATACTGCTTAGCAAGCGGCCCTAACTGCGGTTTCCAGTATCGAAAATCACAAAGCGACCCATACACGAACAGCATCACCTCGTGATGCTGTTCGCCCGTCTGTACAAAGGGAACTTGTAGACCATCATCAAGCGTGGCGATATCCGGCGCTGGCAGGCCAAAAAGTTGCGAGGGATCCACCCCTTCCAACAGCTTCGTCCGATGCAACTCCGATAACGAAAAACCGCAAAAAAACTCATTCCGGCGCCGTAGCCCGAACGGTCACCATATCGCCCATGCTCCGTCGTCATCGAGCAAAGAGGAAGAGGAACCCAACGAAGCAGCCCCCGCCGCCCCACCACCCGCCCCCAAAGAATCAAAAGGAATAGCCTCCACCGGAAACCCCTTCTTCTCCCACGCGTCCAAACCGCCCTTCAGCGACCGCACATTCCGAAACCCCTTCGCCATCAACTGCCGGGCAATATGCTTAGCCGTCGCTTCATTCGGACACACGCAATACAGCACAACTTCATGCTCCCGAAACATCGGATCGATTTTCCTCGACGACTTCAAATCCAGCGGAATCGCGCCTTTGATCCGATGCCCTCCTTCCTCCTCACCTCTTGCGACCGGGCATCGAAAATAACGGGCGGTGCATCCGACCGCATCATTTCATCGAGTTGTTCCGGCATGATCCGATACTTTGCGAACCATCGACGGAACTGAATACGCCGCACCCATCGGTACGCCAAAAACGCGCCCGCAGCCATCGCAAGAACATCGAGCGCGGTGAGCCCATAGGTCCTCACGAACACCAGTAAATGCGCCACCTCGGCATTCAGAATTGTGCCGCCGAGCATCCACGCCGACGCCCACAACCTAGCGCCGACCAGATCCCAGAACACGAAGACCCGCACATCGATCTGCGCCGTCCCGAGCAACGGCGACGATACCAGCCCAAGCCCAGACACGAACTTCGACAAGGCAAGCAGAGGCACACCGAACCGTTCGAACCAATGTCGAGCCGTACGCAAATTGTATCGAGGGAAAGCGAGAACCGCACGAGCGAGTTCAGGAACCGCTGGCCATATATGCGCCCGGCAGCAAACCAAAGCGAATCGGCGATGACCACCGCGATAACCGCGGCCGCCAACATATGCCAGAACGAAGCCAGCCCGGCCGCGACTAAAGTGCCGGCCAGCACCAGCATGGGTGCAGCGGGAATGGGGACGCCGAGTTGGGTGGCAAGCACGCTGACGAACACGGCCCACGCGCCCCACGACAACACAACAGAAATCGGGACGTGCCGCAACTCGGGCTCCTTCCGGAGGATGCGGAGCACCACCTGCCGGATAGCCCAACAAGTCGAATAAATCAAATCGAAACAGCGCTCGGACTCGTAACTTTATCTCGAAAATGAAAATATCGCCGAGTGTGCCGAACATCGCTTATCTCCAGCCTACTCCCCTCTATCCCTCAATCCGCGCCCGCGTTACCCCGAGCAAATCGCCCATCGCGTCACGCGCCGCCGCCGAATTCCGCGCGACGATAGCATCGAAAACGGCCGTATGTTCCGCCATTGATGCGTTACCCCCCCCCCACCGCCGCGCATTCAACCACAACTGCGCCTCAAGCGTGCGCTCGATCAGCGTCCCGAGCGGCACCAGCAATTCATTGCTGCACGCATTCAACACGCTCAGATGAAACCGCAGATCGGCACGAACCCATTCATCGACATTGCGCGCCTCCAGCATCGCCCGGTGGGCATCGCCGAGCCGAGCCAACGAATCGTCGTCATGATTCGCAGCGGCCAACGCAGCGGCATACGGCTCGATCATCTCGCGCATTTCCTGCAACTTCAGCGCGAACTGCAACGGCCTGGCGACTCGCGAATACCATTCCAGAACGTCAGCATCGAGAAAATTCCAGGCCTGCCGAGGCCGCACGCGCGTGCCAATCTTCGGCCGCAATTCAATCAATCCCTTCGATGTCAGGGTGCGCAACGCCTCCCGCAGCACGGTCCGGCTGACGCCGAAACGCTCCGTCAACTCGGCTTCGCGCGGCAACGTAGATGCCGGCGGGAAATCGCCGCGCAGAATCTCGGTGCCAAGCTCGTACGCCACGCGTCCGTGCAGATCGTGCTGGATATCGTTCCCCTTTCCTAAAAATTGACGCCACTCAAAACGACGCAATTATACGGACCCTTTCCCCACAAGGGTCTCCGTCGAATAGTACTATTAATATACACATCAAACGGTTTTTTTGATAGCATAGAAACCCTCGTTCCCCACTCACCGGAAAAATCAGGAGACGCCAGCATGAAAATCACCAAACTCGAGACTTTTATCGTTCCGCCGCGCTGGTGTTTCCTGAAGATCACGACCGACGAAGGCATCTTCGGCTGGGGCGAACCGGTCGTGGAAGGCCGTGCACATACGGTCCAGGCAGCAGTCGATGAGCTGTCGGACTATCTGATCGGCAAGGACCCGCTGCTGATCGAGGATCACTGGCAGGTCATGTATCGCGCGGGTTTTTACCGCGGCGGCCCGATTGGCATGAGCGCGATTGCGGGCGTGGACCAGGCGCTGTGGGACATCGGTAAGCATCACGGCGTGCCCATCCACGCGCTGCTCGGCGGCCAAGTCCGCGACCGGATCAAGGTGTATTCGTGGATCGGCGGGGACCGCCCAGCGATGTCGCGAACAACGCGTACCGTTGTGGACCGCGGTTTCAAGGCGGTGAAGATGAACGGTTCGGAAAAACTTCAGATCATCGATACCTTCGACAAAGTCCAGGCCGTCATCAACAACGTAGCGGCGGTGCGTGAGGCGGTGGAACCGAATATTGGCATCGGCATGGATTTCCACGGTCGCGTGCACAAGCCCATGGCTGCTCGCGAAGGAACTCGACCCGTACAAGCTGCTGTTTATCGAAGAGCCGGTGCTGTCGGAGAACGTGGAAGCGTTACGCGACATCGTGAACCAGACCAGCACGCCGATCATGCTCGGCAAGCGTCTGTACTCCCGCTGGGACTTCAAGCACATCCTGGCCGGCGGTTACCGTCGACATCATCCAGCCGGACGCGTCGCACGCGGGCGGGATTACGGAGTGTCGCCATAGATGGCCGAAGCCTACGACGTCGCCCTCGCCATCCACTGCCCGCTTGGGCCCATTGCGCTCGCGACCTGCCTGCAAATCGATGCGGTCAGCTACAACGCCTTCATCCAGGAGCAAAGCCTAGGGAGTCACTACAACAAGGCAAGCGCAACGACCTGCTCGATTACATCAAGAACCCCGGAAGTCTTCAAATACGAAGACGGCATGGTGACGATTCCGCAAGGGCCGGGCTTGGGCATCGAGATGAACGAGGAAAAGGTGCGCAAGATGGCCAAGGTGGGACATCGCTGGCGCAATCCGGTGTGGCGCCACGCCGATGGCAGCGTTGCAGAGTGGTGATAGAAGAATTGCGTTGCACCGCACTATGCAGAAAGCAGAAAGCGCGGGCATCGTAGAATAGCATTATTGAGATGGGAATTCCGTCTCGATGGCGTTACGTAATATGCTGGCAGGATTTAATTGGCCAACGGGTTACAGCACTAGAAACGGCGTCCTTGCGGCACACGAAACCTATGTGCAGTAAGGCTTTGCATGCGGTGACAACGCCTGGCCCGCGTCTTGCGTTATCTCGCGTACGTGTGTTTGTTTCGACCCAGCGTCCGGGAAGAGCGCGACGACAAAGCTAGAGAATCCAGCATGTATTACTACACCCACTACAACTACACCCACTACACCCTTCCAGATGAATTTGTCCGCACGCAAATGGCCGTCGCGCATTGGTGCTGTTTGGCGTGCTGCGCGTGATCTGCGCCGCCGTGAGCGCCCAGCACAGCCGGCGCATGTCGACGGTGACGCGCTGCGTCATTGGTGCGGCGGTGCTGTTTGCTTGCCTCACTCCTGGATGTGGTGATGTCGTCGCCCATGTCGCACCGCGCGTTCCGTGAGTCACACGGCTGAGCTACGAGTAACTACCGGATCGGGTAGCCCGAATCAGCTAGCCGAACTCATGTAGCCCGTCTAAGCCATCCCAGAAAAACCCGGCACGCTGTGCGACAGCACGGCGGCCGCGACAAACACCGCAACAATCAGCAACGCCTCCATCCGCATGATGCCGGTGAACGTGTGCGCATCGACTGTCGATGCGGTGCACTGCAGTCTCTCGGCATGACGGACCATCGGTTCATCGCACCGAGCAACAACGCGGTTGCAATCAGCACTCCCTTCACAACCAACGCGTGGCACCAGCCGCTTGTTTCGAGCGCTTGCGTCGACCCGCCCAACCTGCGCCACGCATTATATAATCCCGGTGAGAATCACGAGGAATACAGCGAATACAGCGACCACGGCTGCCGTGGAAACCTTCCCGGCAACACGAATCAAAAAAGAAAAAAGCCCGCGCAAGCGATGTCCCCAGCGCCGGCAACACCCGCCACGCGCTTGCGATGACCAACCCGCCCCAAACGGGCCGTTGCCAGCAGATGAACGGTCTGCACGCCTTCGGCAAGCGAAAACGCGCCTGCATCGGCGGCATGCCCCACCGACGTCTTGCCCGCCGCCACGAATGCGCCGACCGCGAACAGTCCGACTCGCGGACCACCCTTCGGTTTACCCAACGCCGTCGCCAGGATCAGCAGCACGCTGCCGGCGAACACGATCGCCCAGCCCGTGCCGGCGTGTGTGCCCGTGATCATGGTAACCATGGCATCGAAGGCCTGAAAGAGAGGCGCACCGCTCATTGATGCCGCTTGCAGCCAGACCAGCACAAGATCTGCCACCGCGAGCACGACCGCGCCACCCGTGCTCAGCCGCCGCGCCCTCACCCAGCCGAGACGCGCAGGCGAAACGAGCGCAGCCGCGTTTTCCTTCGATAACCACACGCTCAGTAACGCCCCGCCCGTGCAGGCAAACGCAATGTCGGCGAGCACGGCAACGAGGACTTGAGGGAGCCATAGCGGATCGTCACTCATGACCATGCCTCCGACGGAGAGATTCAGGCTGAAAGCAAACAAGGAATACATCGAAGGTTCGATGAAGGTCGAAGAAGAAACAAAACACACCGCATGGGCCGGGAACGCGAGTCTAGCGGAATGAGCCTACGGAATGCACCAACGCCCAAGGGCACCCGAGTGATACAAAACCGTCGCTAAACCCGACAAAATCCGTCGATACTTTGTCATTCGCCGTTGACAACCAACTTCAACGCACGTTCAAAAAACCCCTGTCGATCAGTCGCGCGACAAATAGTCGTCATCAGGCAACGATGATAGAATGCTGCGTCGCATCAGGGGCTCGCAGAGCCAATGTGGCAATGGTTCACCACATTTCGCACCGGGCCGAACGAAGCTCGGCAGGTCCTCGAAATTCATGGAGTGTCGCGTGTCTTCAAGACGCATCTTTCGTCCGTTGCTCGGCCCGCTAATGGCTCTGGCGCTGATCGGCTCCGCAAGCATTGCCGGCGCAGCAGAAGCTCAGGCGCCCGCTCAAGCCGCCGCCCAGCCAATGGCGCTGGACACCACCATGGCAGCGCGTGTACAGGGTTGCACGGCATGTCACGGCGTCCACGGCGAAGGCACGGACAACGACTATTTCCCGCGTCTCGCCGGCAAGCCGGCTGACTACCTGTACAACCAGTTGCAGAACTTCCGCGAAGGCCACCGGAAGTATCCGCCAATGAACTACCTCGTCACGTATCTCTCCGACGACTATCTTCATGAGATCGCCACGTATTTCTCGGAACAACGTCCGCCGTATCCGCAGCCGGCCAAGCCGACTGTGTCGCCGTCAACGTTGTCGAAAGGCCAGCAGCTCGTGCTGAACGGCGACGCAGGGCGCGGTATTCCCGCCTGCGCAGCATGCCACGGCGCGAACCTGACGGGTATGCAACCGGCTATTCCGGGTCTCGTGGGATTGCACTCCGACTACATTAGCGCGCAGCTTGGCGCCTGGCGTGCGGGCTCGCGTCACGCGAAAGCACCTGACTGCATGCAACAGATCACCACCCGCCTGACCGACGACGATGTGACCGCTGTCGCCGCCTGGCTCTCCAGGCAAACCGCACCGGCGAATCCGGTACCTGCGCCTGCAGGCTCGCGCAAGACGCTGCTCGCCTGCGGCAGCGAACCGCAATAAGGCGCGAGGAGCGAGAAAAATATGAAACGCAAGTCCCTGTTCGCACTTGCGGCTGTTGTTGTAATCACGGTCGCTGCAGCAGCCGCACTCTGGTCGGGTGGCGAGACCTTCCATTCGAGCGGCGCCGTCGCCGCAGTGCCCGCCGACCAGACCGAGTTGATCAAACGCGGCGAATATCTGGCCCGCGCCGGTGACTGTATTGCCTGCCACACGGTTCGCGGCGGCAAGACGTTTGCCGGCGGCCTGCCCATGCTCACGCCGTTCGGCACGCTCTACACGCCTAACATCACGCCGGACGATCAATACGGCATTGGCAAATGGACGTCGGACGACTTTTACCGGTCAATCCACGTCGGCCGCTCGAAAGACGGCAGCCTGCTGTACCCGGCCATGCCGTTCACGGCTTATACCAAGGTCACGCGCGCCGACTCGGACGCTATGTTCGCGTACATGCGCTCGGTGCCGCCGGTCAATGAACCCAGCCGTCCGCATGAACTGCGCTTCCCGTTCAACCAGCGCAACATGCTAATTGGCTGGCGCGTACTGTTCTTCAGCGAAGGCGAATTCAAGCCGGATCCCACCAAGCCGGTTGAATGGAACCGCGGTGCTTACCTGATCGAAGGACTTGGCCATTGCAGCATGTGCCATACATCGATCAACCCGCTGGGCGGCCCGGTAAGTTCGGCTGCATTCGGCGGCGGCCTGATTCCGCTGCAGAACTGGTACGCACCGTCGTTGACGTCAAATAAGGAAGCTGGCCTGGGTGACTGGAACATCAAGGACATCAACGACCTGCTGAAGACCAGCGTGTCGCAACGCGGCGCGGTGTTTGGCCCGATGGCCGAAGTGGTCCACAACAGCTTGCAGTACATGACAGACGAAGACATCAACGTCATGTCGACGTTCCTGAAGTCGATCCCGCAAAAGGGCGAAGCGCCGGAAACGATGCAGTTCGAAACATCGGCGCAGTTCGGTTCGGAATTGCTGCAACAGGGCAAGAAGGTCTACACGGAAAACTGCGCGAAGTGCCACGCGGAAAATGGTCTGGGCAAACCGCCGGCCTACCCGCCGCTTGCCACAAACCAGTCCATCCAGATGCAGTCGGCTGTGAACCCGATCCGCATGGTGCTCAATGGCGGTTACCCGCCGAGCACGGGCGGCAACCCACGTCCGTATGGCATGCCGCCGTTCGCGCAATCGCTGTCGGATATGGAAGTGGCTGCGGTTGTGACGTACATTCGTATGTCGTGGGGCAACCACGGTACGCCGGTGTCGCCGCAACAAGTCAGCAACCTGCGCTCAGCCCCGCTTGACTGATCGAAGAAGCGTTTTCCGCAGGTAGAGTAAAATGCGCTCAAGGGCGCAAGCAGGGCGCAGGCCTCGAACCGGGGCTGCGCCCTTCGTCTTTTTTGAGCACTAATAAGCTGGAACGTGTGTACGGGCGGGATAAACCACGGGCGCGGTAAAATGCCCGGGTTGGCTTGCTGGATTGCGCCGGGTTTGCTCCGTTCTCAACATTCATTTCCTTAATGTAGAAAATAAGGCGGAAAACGCGGCGTTGCAGACAGGACTGCAACGACGTGATGAGGATGGTCGATGCACTTTGGTGAGCGGTTCAACAGTGTTACCCACCTCGTCGGCACGGTGCTGTCGGTGGCAGGGCTCGCTACGCTCGTCACCATGGCCTCGATGGAACGCGACCCGTACAAGATCGTCAGCTTTGCCGTGTACGGCGCCATGTTGCTCGTGCTGTACGCTATTTCCACACTGTATCACTCGGTCCGCAACCCGCGCCTCAAGTCAGTATTGCAAAAATGCGATCATTCGGCCATTTACTTGCTGATCGCGGGAAGCTACACTCCATTTACGCTCGTCACGCTGCGCGGCCCGTGGGGCTGGTCGTTATTCGGGGTAAGCTGGGGGCTTGCCGCTCTCGGCATCGTTCAGGAACTCACGCTCGGGCGTCGAACCCGCAGCGTATCGATGGTGATTTACGTGATGATGGGCTGGCTCGCGCTCGTAGCCATCCGTCCTCTCGTTACAGCATTACCGCCCGCCGGCACCGCGTGGCTGCTGGCCGGCGGTTTGATCTACAGCGCCGGCATTTACTTTTTCATCAACGACGAGCGCATCCGGCATGGACATGGCATCTGGCACCTGTTCGTGTTGGGCGGCAGCTTGTGTCAATTCATCAGCATTGCACGCTACGTTGCTTGAGTACGTTGCATGAGCCTGCCCTAATCGGCACCTAATGCCTGACGCGAAGCGTTTTACGGCGTTTCAAATGCAACTTAACGCCAGTCAGCGTGCCTTGATAGCGCGTTGATCTTCTCGGCAACTTTCCCGGTGCTCGTAGCTTAGCTTGTACTTCGAGCAAGCGCCCCGAATGGAATGTTATGCCGTTATGCCGCCCGATTTCCTCGATTATCGTAGCACGCCCTTGATTGTGCGGGCCGCCTTTTGGGGGGCTTTAAGCGACAACGCCGGTCGTCATACCGAGTCTGTGAACACTTATTTTGATTCCCTCGGCTTGTCCGAATCCCTGCTTCGCACTGTCAACGAACTCAGCTACACCATCCCTACCCCCCGTGCAGTTGCAGGCCATCCCGGTCGTGCTGAACGGCGGCGACCTGCTCGCAGGCGCGCAAACCGGTACGGACAGGTAAGACCGCCGGCTTCACGCTGCCTATCCTGCAACGCCTGTCCAGCCCCCGCGCCGGGGGCTGGCGCCAAGCGCACGGTCCGCGCGCTGATCCTCACGCCTACGCGCGAACTCGCCGCCCAGGTGGAAGAAAGCGTGCGCGGCTACGGCAAGTATCTGAACTGAAATCGACCGTGTGTTCGGCGGCGTGGGCATCAATCCGCAAATCGATGCGTTGCGACGCGGTGTCGATATCGTCGTGGCAACGCCGGGCCAGTTGCTCAATCACATGCAACAGAAGACCATCGACCTGTCGAAGCTCGAGATTCTGGTCCTCGACGAAGCCGACCGCATGCTCGATATGGGCTTCATTCACGACATCAAGCGCGTGCTGGCCAAGTTGCCGCCGAAGCGCCAGAACCTGCTGTTCTCGGCCACGTTCTCCGAAGAAATCAAGACGCTTGCGGACAGCCTGCTCGACCGTTCGGCACTGATCGAAGTGGCACATCGGAATTCGACCGTTGAAGCCATCGCGCAGAAGATCCACCCCGTCTCGCGATAAGAAGCGCGAGCTGCTCACGCACCTGATCCGCCAGAAGAACTGGTTCCAGGTGCTAGTGTTCACGCGCACAAAACATGGCGCGAACCGGCTCACCAAGCAGTTGACGAAAGGACGGCATCAGCGCACTAGCCATTCACGGCAACAAGAGCCAGTCGACACGTACGCGTGCTTTGGCCGAGTTCAAGGACAACACGCTGCAAGTGCTCGTGGCGACGGATATTGCGGCGCGCGGTATCGATATCGACCAGTTGCCGCACGTCGTCAACTTCGACCTGCCGAATGTGTCCGAGGATTATGTTCACCGGATCGGCCGTACCGGTCGGGCCAGGGCAACGGGTGAAGCGCTGTCGCTGGTTTGCGTCGATGAACACTAGTGTTGCTCAAAGACATCGAACGCCTGATCAAGCGGCCGATTTCGCAAGAAGTTATCGCAAGCTTCGAGCCGGATCTGATGCAGAAGCCGGAACCGATTCTCCGTCGCAGCCAGGGTGGCGGCGGTGGTGGTAATGGTGGCAACGGTGGGGGCTACGGGGTTCGCGCTTGCAGAAACCGGGCGCAGCGAAAACCAGTGGCAATGGCTCCGCGCGCAAACCCGAAGGCTCACGACCGGCCGGCGCTGCGCTGCTGGGCGGCAAGCCGCGCAGTGAAGGTGGCGGCTGTCGATGGCGGTCGGGAGCCGCGCAAATCCGGCGACGTGCGGTTCGACGTGATGCCATGAACGCGGCATCGGCCA
>CALNPU010000131.1 GCA_940588625.1 uncultured Caballeronia sp. | reverse complement strand
GTACTGCAGCCCATCCTGTCCACCAGAACACACGAAAAACCCTTCGCAAACGGGAAGCGTTCATATAGGCTGTGATGGATCTGCATCGCTACGCAGGCCTGGTAGACCAACTTGCTGCCAAGTACACGCTCGGGGTGCTGCCCGTCGGGGGAACCGCGCGGTTCAAGGCGGCTTCTGTGAATGCGTATCCGATGTGCGGTGTCCGTGGAGCCGATCAGCGGATCGCCGAATCCAAATGGGCCTACCGGCCCGGTTGTCTATACGGGTAAAGTCATTCCAGCAGCTTGACGGTGGTCGTTTGATCCTGAGTAGAAGGGGCGCCCCTTGGCGCCCCTTCTACTTTTGCCTTCGTGGCTAGGCCACGATCATGCCGAGAGGCCGCGTCCATCCGTTCGATGGTTGCTCGTTCTCATTGCCTGTAAAATCGCCAGTTCCGCGGGTTTCTATCCGGATCGCGCTACGCCCGACCGCCTGCCATCGACTTTCCGTCCTCTTACGAACATCACTATGACGTCCCAACTGCACAAGAAAGGCGAAGCCTGGTCGGCTCGCTTCAACGAACCAATGTCCGATCTGGTCAAGCGCTACACGTCATCGGTGTTCTTCGACAAGCGCCTCGCGCTCGTCGACATTGAGGGGTCGCTCGCGCACGCCGCCATGCTGGCCGCGCAAAAGATCATCGGCGATGCGGATTTCCAAGCCATCCAGCAAGGCATGACGCAGATTCGCGGCGAGATCGAACGCGGCGAATTCGAGTGGAAACTCGATCTGGAAGACGTGCACCTGAACATCGAAGCGCGGCTGACGGTGCTTATCGGCGATGCCAGCAAACGCCTGCATACCGGCCGCTCGCGCAACGACCAGGTCGCGACCGACATCCGCCTGTGGTTGCGTGGCGCAATCGACCGGATTGGCGAATTGCTGGTCGAGCTGCGCCGTGCGCTGATTGATATTGCCGAGCAAAACGCCGAAACCATCATGCCCGGCTTCACCCATCTGCAAGTCGCTCAGCCCGTGACGTTCGGCCATCACCTGCTTGCTTACGTCGAAATGTTCAGCCGTGACAGCGAACGCATGCTCGATTGCCGCAAGCGCGTGAACCACCTACCGCTTGGCGCTGCGGCACTCGCCGGCACGAGTTATCCGATCGATCGTCACGCCGTGGCGAAGACCCTGGGCTTCGACGGCATCTGCGCAAACTCGCTCGACGCCGTGTCGGATCGCGATTTCGCCATCGAATTCACCGCGGCTGCCGCGCTGATCATGACGCACGTATCGCGCTTCTCGGAAGAACTCGTGTTGTGGATGAGCCCGCGGGTGGGTTTCATCGATCTGGCTGACCGCTTCTGCACCGGCTCGTCGATCATGCCGCAGAAGAAGAACCCGGACGTGCCCGAACTGGCGCGTGGCAAGACGGGTCGCGTGAACGGACATCTGATTGCTTTGCTGACGCTGATGAAGGGCCAGCCGCTTGCGTACAACAAGGACAACCAGGAAGACAAGGAACCGCTGTTCGATATCGTCGATATCGTCTCGGATACCCTGCGGATCTTCGCCGAAATGGCAGCGGGTATCACGGTCAAGCCGGACGCCATGCGCGCAGCCGCGTTGCAAGGTTTTTCGACGGCGACCGATCTCGCGGACTATCTGGTGAAACGCGGCCTGCCGTTCCGCGATGCGCACGAAGCGATAGCGCTAGCCGTGCGGATCTGCGTGGACCGCGGCTGCGATCTGGCCGATCTGACGCTCGACGAAATGCGCGCGGAACTGCCGAACGTGGCGCGTTTGATTGGCGACGATGTGTTCGAATACCTCACGCTGGAAGGCTCGGTCGCGAGCCGGAATCACGCCGGCGGAACGGCGCCGGAACAGGTTCGGGCGGCGGCAAAGGCGGCTCGGGCGGCGTTAGGGTAATCAAGGCAGCCAGCAAAGCACATCGCGAGACCGATCATAGCTAATTTGGCTATGATCGTAGCCGATCTAGCTACAGTCACGCGCGGCAATTGCTCAGCATGCATTCAACTCCGTTGTTTCGGTACGCCCATGATCACCCGTCCCAAACTCAACTGGTTCCGCATGCTGTTCGTCTGGCGCGGGTCCGTGCTGCCGCAACTACTGCCGCGCCTCGCGTTGATCTTCGTGTTGTCCGTCGCTGTGATCGTGATGCACTACCATGTGCGAAGTTATCCGGTCGGACTCGGTAAGCCACCGTTCGCGCTGGTTGGCATCGCGCTCGCCGTGTCCTGGGCTTTCGCAATAGCGCAAGCTATGAGCGCTGGTGGGAAGGCCGCAAGCTGTGGGGTTCGTTGCTGATCCACGACCGCTCGCTCGCGCGGCAGGCGCTGGCGCTGACATTGCCGCGCGGTGTAAAAAGCGAAGACACGCACGAGTTCATCGCGGGAATTGGCGCACTTGGCCACGCACTGCGCCACGAAATGGGACGCACCGAGCCACTCCCCGACCTCGCTACGCGCCTTCCGTCAACGCTTTATCAGCGAGTCGTTAAAGCGCAATATCGGTCGTCACTGATCCTGCGATGGCTCGGCGAATGGTCGAGCACGCGCGCTTGCGAAAGTGCACTCGACGGCTACGGTGTGCTCGCATTCGAGCAAAACCTGAACGAGTTGTCGGCCCGGATTGGCGGCTGCGAAAGGCTGGCGTCGACGCCTCTGCCGTTCTCGTATTCGGTGATGATTCACCGGACCGTGTATCTGTTCTGCGTGATGCTGCCGTTCGGGCTTGTAGATGAGCAGGTTTTCTCACGCCCTTGTTCGCGCTGCTGGTCGCGTACGCGTTCATGTCGCTGGAGACGATCGCGGCGCAGATCGAAGATCCGTTCGGCCTCGAAGAAAACGACCTGGCGTTAACCGCGCTATGCGACTCACTGGAAACCGCACTCCACGATATGGCCGCCGATCCTGCGTTCGCGCGACCACCGAAGGCCTTGCCGGAACCGGGCGTGACCGAGCGCTGGTTTTGCCTGAGAGACCAAGAGCCGGAGCAAGCCGACCACCAATAACAAAGGCCCGCATTCGCGGGCCTTTGTTATTCCTACATTCTCACGCTGTCACATCAGCGCTCGAGCGCCACGCAATCGACAAAATACTCGATACGCCCGTTGATCATCTCACCAACCAACCCGTGGATATCCGTATGGAAGCCCGGGAAACGTTCATTGAACTCGCGTGCAAAACGCAGGTAGTCCACGATCATCTTGTTGAACCGCTCGCCCGGAATCAGCAGCGGAATGCCCGGCGGATACGGCGTCAGCAGGATGCTGGTCACACGCCCTTCGAGTTCATCGATAGGCACGCGATCAATCTCCCGATGCACCAGCTTTGCATAGGCTTCGGACGGCTTCATGGCCGGCTCTATGCTCGAGAGATACATCTCGGTGGTCAGTCGGGCAATATTGTTGGCCCGATAAACGCTATGAATCTGCTCGCACAGATACCTTAATCCTATGCGCTCGTACGACGGATGCTGCGCGATGAAATCAGGCAACACACGCCACAACGCCTGGTTGTTGTCGTAGTCGTCTTTAAACTGCTGCAGCTCGGTGACCATCGAATTCCAGCGACCCTTCGTAATGCTGATCGTGAACATGATGAAGAACGAATACAGCCCGGTCTTTTCCACGATAATTCCGTGCTCTGCCAGATATTTCGTCACGATCACGGCCGGAATCCCGGTCTCGCCGAACTCGCCGTCTACGTCCAGTCCAGGCGTGATGATGGTCGCCTTGATCGGATCGAGCATGTTGAAGCCTTCGGCAAGCGGCCCGAAACCGTGCCAGCGGTCGTTGGGCTTCAACACCCATTCCTTGCGATCGCCAATACCCTTTTCCGCGAGCGCTTCCGGCCCCCACACCTTGAAGAACCATTCGTCGCCATATTCGTCGTCGACCTTGCGCATGGCACGGCGGAAATCGAGCGCTTCCGCAATCGACTCCTCTACCAGCACCGTGCCGCCCGGCGGCTCCATCATGGCCGCGGCCACGTCGCAGGACGCGATGATCGCGTATTGCGGGCTCGTGGATGTGTGCATCAGGTACGCCTCGTTGAAGCGGTGTTTGTCGAAGGTGCTGTTCTCGGAGTCCTGAACCACGATCTGCGACGCTTGCGAAATCCCCGCGAGCAGCTTGTGCGTGGAATGCGTGGCGAACACCAGCGCGCCCGTGCGCGGACGCCCCGCGCCGATCGCGTGCATGTCCTGGTAAAAGTCGTGGAACTTGGCGTGCGGCAACCAGGCTTCGTCGAAGTGAAGCGTGTCGAGCAGGTCGCCGAGAAGGTCCTTGATCATCTCGACATTGTAGATCACACCGTCATAGGTACTTTGCGTGATGGTCAGGATGCGCGGTTTTGCTTTCGGATTCTTCGCCAGCGCTTCGCGCGCGAACGGATTTGCCTCAATCTTCTTGCGGATGTTTTCCGGCTTGAATTCGTCGCGCAGAATCGGTCCGATAATGCCGAAGTGATTGCGCGTTGGCGTCATGAAGACGGGAATCGCGCCCGTCATGGTGATCGCGTGCAGGATCGATTTGTGACAATTGCGGTCGACCAGCACGATATCGCCGGGCGCAACGGTCGCATGCCAGACGATCTTGTTCGACGTCGACGTGCCATTGGTCACGAAGAACAAATGATCCGCGCTGAAAATACGCGCCGCATTGCGCTCGGACGCCGCGATCGGCCCGGTGTGGTCGAGCAGTTGCCCGAGTTCGTCGACGGCATTGCAAACGTCCGCCCGCAACATGTTCTCGCCGAAGAACTGGTGGAACATCTGCCCAAGCGGATTTTTCAGGAACGCAACGCCGCCCGAATGCCCCGGGCAATGCCACGAGTACGAACCCTCTTCCGCGTACTGCACGAGTTCCTTGAAGAACGGCGGCGCGAGCGCGTCCAGGTAGACCTTCGCTTCGCGAATAATGTGCCGCGCGACGAACTCCGGTGTATCCTCGAACATGTGGATAAAGCCGTGCAGTTCGCGCAGGATGTCGTTGGGTAAGTGCCGCGACGTGCGCGTTTCCCCGTACAGGAAAATGGGGATGTCGGCATTGCGCTTACGCACCGCCTGCACGAACGCGCGCAACGCGACAATCGCAGAGGCCAGTTCCGGCGTGTCGCCTTCAGCCACCACGACGTTGTCCACGTACGGTAGCAGTTCGTCGTCGTTGATCGACAGGATGAAGCACGACGCACGGCTCGATTGCTGCGCGAACGACGTCAGGTTGCCGTAACTCGTCAGCCCGAGCACCTCGACGCCTTCGCGTTCGATCGCTTCGGCAAGGGCGCGGATACCGGAACCCGAAATGTTCTCGGAGCGAAAATCTTCGTCGATGATGACGACGGGAAAACGGAACTTCATGCGGCGAATCTCCAAATGGAACGACCGCTGGCCGAGTTATGCGTGCTCGATTCCAGCGGTCTTTCAAAAAGCGTTGTAGTGATGTTTCGAATAATTGAGAAACGTCAGGTTTTCGGCAGTGTTACGCCGATTTGCCCTTGATACTTGCCCCTACGATCAGCGTACGAGGTCTCGCAGATCTCATCGCTTTCGAAGAAGAGAACCTGCGCCACGCCTTCGTTCGCGTAGATTTTGGCAGGCAAAGGTGTCGTATTCGAGAATTCGAGCGTCACATATCCCTCCCATTCCGGCTCGAACGGCGTCACGTTCACAATGATCCCGCAGCGGGCGTACGTGGATTTGCCGAGGCAAACCGTCAGGCACGAGCGCGGAATCCGGAAATATTCGACCGTGCGCGCAAGCGCGAAGGAGTTCGGCGGAATGATGCAGACATCGCCCTTGAAGTCGACAAACGATTTCTCGTCGAAATTCTTCGGGTCGACAATCGTGGAATTGATGTTGGTGAAGATCTTGAATTCGTCTGCCACACGAATGTCATAACCGTAGCTGGACGTGCCGTAGCTCACGATCTTGCGGCCATCTTCAGACACCCGCACCTGATCGCGCACGAACGGCTCGATCATGTTGTGCTCTTCGGCCATGCGCCGGATCCACTTGTCGGACTTGATGCTCATAGGGAACGCTACCCAACGAAAGAGGCGACTTCAGAAGTGCCGCCTGGCTTGAAACAGGGCATGGCCGGAGACTCGGGACGGATGCAGAAACACACCGAAGCCAGCCAGACCAGACGAGAAGCGCGTATTTTACTTGATGCGCCGGCTGCGCAACGCGGCTATGCCAACAGGCCGGATCGCGCGCCCCAACAGCCTGATTTCATTGAAATCACTGCTTGATCACACCGCACGCCAGCGCAGGACTGGCGCCGTGCGGCACGATGGCATAGGTGTTCGCGGCGTCGCGATGCAGCACGATGGCCCGCGACAACCCGAACGCACGCCGTCGAGCGACACATCCGGCGCGACGATGAAACCCGTCGCCGTGCCGTTCGCGTCGGCGCGAATGTTGGCGAGATCGCCTTCCACCTTGGAGCCGGAGTCGCTGCGCTCGGACGCGAATGCGGGGCCACCGTCGGAGGAGGCCGTGATGATGCAGTCACGCGCTCATGGATCTGCAGTGCATGCTCGCTGTTGGGGGCATGTCCGACAAGTTGTAAGACACCTGAACGCCGTCTGCACGCTCGATGAACGTGACCGTGCCGGTCGCCGTATTGCCGCCGGTAGGCTGCAACGTGGCGTCGGCACGTTTTTCGTGGTTCTGGAACAGGAGACCGCAGCCGCCGAGCAGCAAGACGCTGACCAACGCGCGACAGTCGTGCTCAAACTCGGCACCAGGCTCGGGACCGGGTGTCTCGCGGCAGGAAGTCTGCGCGATTCAGGCCCGTCGAATCTTTGTTTCATGCGATCCTCATGGCGACCCGCGACCACCCGGTGTGTTCACCTGGCCGCGCCGCCAATCAAGGCGACATGATACCGCGCACGCGCCGCCAAAATCGCGCGCGTTCCTCACGCCACCTAAGTGTTTTGCACTACGATGCTGGGGAACATCGACGTCATGTCGCGTTGCCGTTCGGCAATCGAAATAGCGACCTTGCGCGCGATCAATCGGTACGCCTCGGCAATCTTGCTGTCCGGTTCCGAAATCACCGTCGGCTGACCCGCATCGGTCTTCTCGCGGATCGCGATATCGAGCGGCAAATGGCCGAGTACCGGCACGCCATATTCCTTCGACATCCGCTCCCCCCCGCCCGCGCCGAAGATATGTTCTTCGTGGCCACAGTTCGAGCAGATATGCGTGCTCATGTTCTCCACGATCCCCAGGATCGGAATGCCCACTTTCTCGAACATCTTCAAGCCCTTCTTGGCGTCGAGCAACGCGATGTCCTGCGGCGTGGTGACGATCACAGCACCCGTGATGGGCACTTTCTGCGAGAGCGTGAGCTGGATGTCGCCGGTGCCGGGTGGCATGTCGACCACCAGATAGTCGAGGTCTTTCCAGTTGGTCTGGCGCAGCAATTGTTCAAGCGCGGACGTGACCATAGGGCCGCGCCAGACCATGGGGTTGTCCTGCTCGATCAGGAAACCGATCGAGTTGGCCTGGATGCCGTGGCCGGTGAGCGGGTTCATCGACTGGTTGTCGGGCGATTCCGGACGGCCGCTGATGCCGAGCATCATGGGCAGCGACGGGCCGTAGATATCGGCGTCCAGCATGCCGACCGATGCGCCTTCCGCTGCCAGCGCCAGCGCGAGGTTCACGGCGGTCGTGCTTTTGCCGACCCCACCCTTGCCCGACGCCACCGCAATGATGTTCTTCATGTTCGGCAGCAGCTTCACGCCGCGCTGGACCGCGTGCGCGACCACTTGCGACGACACCGCCACCTGTACCCCACCCACGGCCGGCACGCCGGTGACCGCGTTGGCCACTAGCGCGCGGATGGCGTCGAACTGGCTCTTGGCCGGATAACCCAGCACCACGTTCACCGTGACATTGGCGCCGTCCACGGTGACACCGCGGATGCTTTTCGTGTCCGCGAAAGTGCGACTGGTATTTGGATCGATCAAGCCGCTGAGCACGGTATCGATCTGGGCGCGATCAAGACTCATCGAAACTCCAGGGGAACACTTTTTGCTATGGCGGATCGAATGTTCCGCACGCAAACTATGAAATTGAAAGGAATTGTTGCACCACGTTGCGCCGCAGCACAGGGCGATGCACTATCCGACGCTGCCATGATTCGGGGACCCATCGTTATAATCCCTCGAATCCTTGGCCGTATTGTAGTGGCTTGTAGTGGCGTAGTGGCAGCCGTTACGACTCGCCGAAGACCCTACGGGGACCGTCCGGGCTGTCGGAGCCGGCCTTGTCTGAATTAGTACCCTGGAGAATTGATAATGAACTCGAAAATGATGACCCGCTTGACCGTAATCGCCGTTGCGGGCGCGCTTGTCGCCGGCTGCGCAACCCAACAAGGCAATAATGCAGCCGTTGGTACGGGCATTGGTGCGGCGTCGGGTGCGGCGCTTGGCGCAATCTTCGGCGGCGGCAAGGGTGCGGCCATCGGCGCGGGCATAGGCGCAGCGGCTGGCAGCATTACCGGATACAACTGGCAGGCAATCAAGGGCAAGCTGACCGGTGCAACGAAGGGCACGGGCACGCAGGTGACGGAACAGCCGGACGGATCGCTGAAGGTCAACATCCCGAACTCGATCTCGTTCGATACCAACAGCTACGCTATCAAGCCGGGTTTCGCACCGGTGCTCGATCAGGTTACGCAAACGTTGACGCAGCATCCTGAGTTGATCGCGCAAGTGGTTGGACATACCGACAGCACCGGCCAGCCGGCTTACAACCAGACGTTGTCGCAAAACCGTGCACAAAGCGTGGCTTCGTATCTGGCTAGCCACGGCGTGACAGCACAGCGCCTGTCGGCACAGGGCATGGGGCAAACGCAACCTATTGCTGACAACAGCACCGAAGCCGGCCGTGCGCAGAATCGTCGCGTGGAAATCTACCTGCGCGCCACTGCTCAGCCGGGTCAGGTTCAGTAGTAGTACGGTTGATTTACAAGGGGGAATGACGCGGTAGCCAGGCCAGGATTCAATTCGTTTCGCGGCGCAACACCAGACACGCAGTAGATCCACCGCGAACACGAAAAATATTTGAAACTTTGCCCATGCCGCTAATTTATAGGGTCAGACTCTACAATAACTGCAGCCTTTCCCACCGCTCCATCCCCGACTCTGCCCGAGTAAGAACCGGGAACCCTTGGCTGGTAGAATCGTCATTCGCATTTTCACGCCATCACTGAATTCTTTAACCGCGGGCCAGCCGCCTTATGTCAGCACCGTCAGCACCCACCTCGTCTACACCCGTACCCGCAGCGGCGTCAGCCACCCCTGGCCATCGCCGGATTCTCGTCACGTCCGCGCTCCCTTACGCGAATGGTCAGATTCATATTGGCCATATGGTCGAATACATCCAGACGGATATCTGGGTGCGCTCGCTGCGAATGCACGGTCACGAGGTTTATTACGTCGGCGCTGACGACACGCACGGCACTCCCATCATGCTGCGCGCCGAGCAGGAAGGAATCACGCCGAAGCAGTTGATCGAGCACGTGGGGAAAGAGCACAAGCGCGATTTCGACAGCTTCGGCATCTCGTTCGACAACTACTATTCCACCGACGCCGAAGAAAACCGCGTGCTGTGCGAATCCATCTACGAGTCGCTGAAGGCGGCCGGGCTGATCGACGCACGCGATATTGAGCAAGCCTACGACCCGGTCAAGGAAATGTTCCTGCCCGACCGCTTCATCAAGGGCGAATGCCCGAAATGCGGCGCGAAAGACCAGTACGGCGACAACTGCGAAGTCTGCGGGTCCACGTACCAGCCGCTCGATCTCACCAACCCATATTCGGTGGTATCGGGCGCGACGCCGGTGCGCAAGACCTCGACGCATTATTTCTTCCGCCTCTCCGACCCGCGCTGCGAAGATTTCCTGCGCAGCTGGGTCAACGGACTCGCGCAGCTCGAAGCCACGAACAAGATGCGCGAATGGCTCGGCGACAAGGGCGACGCGAAGCTTGCCGACTGGGATATCTCGCGCGACTCGCCGTATTTCGGTTTCGAAATCCCCAGCGCGCCGGGCAAGTATTTCTACGTCTGGGTGGACGCGCCAGTCGGTTATTACGCCAGCTTCAAAAATCTGGCGGATGCGCGCGGTATCGACTTCGAGGAATGGATCCAGCCGGGATCGAAGACGGAGCAGTATCACTTCATCGGCAAGGACATCCTGTATTTCCACACGCTGTTCTGGCCCGCAATGCTGGAGTTTTCCGGCCATCGCACGCCGACGAACGTGTTCGCTCACGGCTTTCTCACCGTCGACGGCGCGAAGATGTCCAAGTCGCGCGGCACGTTCATCACGGCGAAAAGCGTGATCGATACCGGGATCAATCCCGAGTGGCTACGCTACTACTTTGCGGCGAAGCTGAACCACACGATGGAAGACATCGACCTGAACCTCGAGGATTTCCAGGCGCGCGTGAACAGCGATCTGGTCGGCAAATACGTCAATATCGCGAGCCGGGCGGCAGGGTTCCTGATCAAGCGCTTCGACGGCCGCGTGCTGGACAGCGCGATGAATCATCCGCTGCTGCAATTGCGTGCCGCCGTGCCGCAAATTGCCGCGCTCTACGAGTCGCGTGAATACGGGCGGGCGCTGCGCACGACCATGGATCTCGCCGATGCCGTCAACGCGTTTGTCGATACTGCGAAGCCCTGGGATCAGGCCAAGGATGAAGCCAACTCCGCTGCGCTGCATGAAACGTGCAGCGTGAGCCTGGAGGCGTTCCGCTTGATGTCGCTGGCGTTGAAGCCGGTGCTGCCGCTGCTGGCGGAATCGGTGGAAGGGTTCCTCGGCATCGCGCCGCTGGTCTGGGCCGATGTTTCCACACCGCTTAGTTCCTCGCAGCCGATCAACGCGTACAAACACTTGATGACCCGCGTCGATCCGAAGCAGATCGCAGCACTGATCGCCGCGAACCTGGAATCGGTCGCTCCGGGGCAAGCGGTGGCTGCCGCGTCTGCTGCAGTGTCAAAGAAAGCGGCGAAGATTCAAGAGCCGGAAGCGGAAGGCGTGATTTCCATCGACGACTTCGCCAAGGTCGACCTGCGAATCGCGAAGATTGTGAATTGCACCGCGGTCGAAGGCTCGGACAAGCTGCTGCAACTGACGCTAGATGTTGGCGAGGAAAAAACCCGCAACGTGTTCTCCGGGATCAAGTCGGCATATCAGCCGCAGAACCTGATCGGGAAGTTCACGGTCATGGTCGCGAACCTCGCCCCGCGCAAGATAAAGTTCGGGCTGTCGGAAGGCGTGGTGCTGGCCGCGTCCGCCGACGACGAGAAAGCCGAACCGGGTTTGTACATTCTGGAACCGCATAGTGGCGCGAAGCCGGGCATGCGCGTAAAGTAAAAGTATCGGGCGAGCGATTGCTGGTTGATCGCCGCGCTCGGACTGAAGACCAAAGGGCCGTTTCCAACGTGAGTTGGAAACGGCCCTTTTAACGTTCATGCAGTGCGTAACCTACTTAGACTCGTCCTGAACGATCGCCAGCGCCTTTATTGACGAGGGTTGAAGGGCGAAACCGCATTGCCGGAATTGCAGGATTCGTTCAATCAAGT
>CALNPU010000130.1 GCA_940588625.1 uncultured Caballeronia sp. | reverse complement strand
ATATCGCTCCTCCTCCGCTATCGGAGGAGAAATTCTAGCCGCTTTAAAAAAACGTTTTGACACAACCTGGAACGGATACGGACACAACCGATGCACCGTCGCAATCCCTATAACGCGGGCGAGCGGTCGCGTTCGGACTGTCTCCGCGCACGAGCACACACACGTCCACAGCGACGACCAACGGCCAGCGGTCCAGCGAGATCGCCGCGGCGTCGACGGAGGACGATGCGTCTTTCAGCCAGTAGCCGAACTTGAGCCGTTCAATTGCCTCGACCAGCGGCTGCCCGGTTTCAGGCTTGCCGTTTCCTTCGCAATACAGCTCGGGCTCGACCGTTGACGAACTCGCCTTCGCCTAATAGCGGTTGACGATCCGCTCGCCCGCCGAGATCTGTCCAAGACAGTCTGTCGGCGAGCCGGACGACGGACGGCCAGGTGGAAATCTTATCGGCGGGTAGCGGACAACTATGCCGTCCGAACGGCTTGCGAGCGTCCTCGCACACCAGCGCGGCGTCGCTCGGCGGCCTGGCGAGCAACCGAACAGCGCCGGGTTCTTGTCTGCCGGGCCGGCACCAGCCGGGACAAAACCAGCCATCTGCACTTGCTGGCCGATCAGGTCGAGGGCGGTGCTTGCTGCGTCGCGCATGCGCGTTGTTTCCGTGGCCTGATCGTAGGCAAACCGCTGTCCGCGATACAGTGAAATAGTCGCGAGAACCACCAGCAAACCGAGTGCGACGGAGATAGTTAGCTCGAGCAGCGTATGGCCACACTGATGGCGTCTGACAGCGTTCATCGGGCGAACGCCACGGTCACGCAGTCGAGCTTTGCGCCCACGCCCGGTTTCGCACACGACGCTTCGCCGCCGCTAGATACCGGCGCCCGCTATTTCACGACCGCGATGTGCAAACCGTCGCCACGGGTCCAGCACGTCGACGTCGCCATCCGGCAGCAGCGCAGCAGCTCGCGTGCGCCATTGCGTGACGACCGGATCGCGATCGGTATCGTAACGTATTCCCTCTGCAACGAAATCCGCGATCAACGGGCCAGCTCATGCGCCATCAGCGAATGTTCGTTGCGAGCCAGCCACAATTGCGAATCGATAATCCCGAGCGCCGTAATGGCCGTCGGCGACACCGCGATCAGGACTTCGATCAGTGAATCGCCTCCCCCGACCCTGCGCGATGAGCATTTCATGTCGCCGCTCCGCAAGCGCCTTGCGTCAACCGGGGCCGCCTGCCAGCCGCGAGCCGAATACAGCGGCCCCGCGCACTCCAAGCGATGTCAATGCGTTGTCGCGCGCGCTGAAGTCGAAGCGGCGAAAGCCACCAATCACCTGACCCGAGGGCGGCGTGAACGACAACTCGCTTCCCGTGCCGCTGATAGCTATGGTGCTCGCCGCCGGCTGCATTCGCAACAACACGTGCGTACCGTCGTGATCGGCAAATAGCCCTCACCCGCATGACCAGTCGGTCGATCCGGCACAAGGTCACGCGTGCGTCGCGCCGGATCGCTTCCGAGCGTGTCAGCGTTAGAGTCGACATCATCGTGCGCGCCCGGGCGTCGATCTGATCGCGCTTATGCCAGACGACAACGGACGGTGTAGCGAACGTCGCAACAACAGCGATCACTGCTAGCACGACAAGCGTAAAACCCAACAAACATCGTAAATTAATCTGCATCCCTTATCGATTGAGCCCAGGCCAACACTCAATCTAGAGGGAATTTTCGATGTGCGCCATTGGCCGATCGGTCGAGTATCGAACATGCGAAAGCCTCGACATACTGCCGAAACGATCACTGGGTTCAAGCGAGAGGACCAAGGAAATGCAGAAACTCTCAACGTTTACGGGGACTGGATTTGCGCGGCGCGGCACGCCGGAATTCCTCGAGCACGTCTTCAAATTCGGACACGTCTTCAAAGCGTTTGTAGACCGAAGCAAAACGCACGTAGGCAATGGTGTCCAACTGGCGGAGCTCGTTCATCACGAGTTCGCCCAGACGGTCGCTGCGAACTTCGCGTTCGCCGCTACCAAGCAACTGATATTCGATCCGCGCAACGGCCGCGTCAATGGCGTCCGCGGCAACCGGGCGCTTGCGCAGCGCCAGTTGCATGCTCGCCACAATCTTGGCGCGGTCGAACTCGGTGCGGCTGCCGTCCTTCTTGACGACCGACGGCAACGCGATTTCCACGCGCTCATACGTGGTGAAACGCTTGTCGCAGGCGGGACAACGCCGCCGCCGGCGAATGGCCGCCCCATCTTCCGACACGCGCGAATCCGCCACTTGCGTGTCCTCGTGCCGGCAGAAGGGGCAGCGCATTGCTTAGCCGTAGACCGGGAATTGCTTGGTCAACGCGGCGACCTTTGCGCGTACGCGCTCGAGGTTGGCTTCGTCTTCCGGCGCGTTCAGCACGTCGGCAATCAGGTTACCTACCTGCTCCGCCTCAACCACGCCGAAACCGCGCGTGGTCATGGCCGGCGAGCCGAGACGCACGCCGCTGGTGACGAACGGCTTTTCCGGATCGTTCGGAATCGCGTTCTTGTTCACGGTGATATGAGCCTTGCTGAGCACAGCTTCCGCTGCCTTGCCGGTGATGTGCTTGGTGCGCAGGTCGACCAGCATCACGTGGCTTTCGGTACGTCCCGAAACAATTCGCAAGCCACGCTTCACCAGGGTCTGAGCCAGCACCCGCGCGTTCTCCGCGACCTGTTGCTGGTACACCTTGAATTCCGGCGACAACGCTTCCTTGAACGCCACGGCCTTGCCGGCAATGACGTGCATGAGCGGGCCACCCTGAATGCCCGGGAAAATAGCCGAGTTGATCTGCTTCTCGAACTCGGCTTTCATCAGGATTACGCCGCCGCGCGGGCCGCGCAGGCTCTTGTGCGTCGTCGTCGTAACAAAGTCAGCGAACGGCACCGGGTTCGGATAAACACCGGCTGCGATCAGACCGGCGTAATGCGCCATGTCGACCATGAAATACGCGCCGACGCTCTTTGCGATCTTCGACAGCCGCTCGAAATCGATCTTCAGCGCAAACGCGGACGCGCCCGCCACGATCAGCTTCAGCTTGTGTTCCTTAGCCAACTCTTCGGTTTTGTCGTAGTCGATATCTTCGGCTTCGTTCAAGCCGTAGCTGACCACGTTGAACCACTTGCCGGACATGTTTACCGGCGAACCGTGCGTGAGGTGGCCACCTTCAGCCAAGCTCATGCCCATGATGGTATCGCCCGGCTTGAGCATGGCGAAGAACACGCCTTGATTGGCTTGCGAGCCAGAATTCGGCTGCACGTTGGCGGCCTCCGCGCCGAACAATTGCTTCACGCGGTTGATCGCCAGTTGCTCGACAATATCGACGTATTCGCAGCCGCCGTAATAGCGCTTGCCCGGGTAGCCTTCCGCGTATTTATTCGTGAGTTGCGAGCCTTGGGCAGCCATTATGGCCGGGCTCGTGTAGTTCTCCGACGCGATCAGCTCGATGTGATCTTCCTGCCGGTGGTTTTCCTTCTCGATCGCCGCAAATAACTCCGGATCGACTTGGGCGATGGTACTTTGGGCTTTATCAAACATACGTTTCCCGTTGAATGGGTGTCAATTGACCGGATCGCGCGTGTACATATGCGCTGCAAGAGCGAGAAGCACGATGGGTCCCAAGCGATGTGGACGAGAGAAGCTCCGTTTACGCGAGACGGACAGCCACCCGCAACGCAACGAGCGCGTGCGGATCTCAGCTGCAAAAGCGAACGGCAAAACGACACCCTGCGCTTCCCGATGGGTTAATCCACCTTGGATCCGAAGATCCTTGTCGCCAGTTACGCAGGGCAGGGCTGAGCTTGGAGTCCCTAGTTTAATGGGCCGTCCGAGAATAGGCAACTGCCGGAAAACGCCTTAAACAGGCTCTTCCGGTCGGAACGTTCTAGCGGCGGCGGAATGCAAATATCACCCAGGCGCTAAAATTGCCGACCGGGAGCGGTATTTGCCCTGCTAAGCGGCCTCGCCAGCGGATTGAACGACCATAAATGCTGACAACTTGCCGCGTCGCAGCAATGGAAGTACGCTGTCCCGCTTTCTCGCGAACGCCCGGGCGGCGGCGCGCGAAAGTTCCTTTCAGAAACCTGACGCACAACATTACAACCGGAATCCGCACATGATTATATTTGTCACTGGCGCTTCCGCCAGCTTCGGCGCAGCCATTGCGCGAACGTTTGTCAAAGGCGGCCATCGGGTGATTGCAACCGCGCGCCGTAAAGACCGCCTGCTGGCGCTGTCGCAAGAACTCAGCGACGCGCTGTTGCCCGTCGAACTCGACGTTCACGACGAGGCGGCGATCAAATCGGCTGTCGCGGCGTTGCCGGATGCTTTTTCTCAAATCGACGTGCTCGTCAACAATGCCGGCCTTGCGCTCGGCCTGGAACCGGCACAGCGGGCGAGCCTGGACGACTGGAACAACATGATCGATACCAACTGCAAGGGGCTGGTCACGGTCACGCACGCGTTATTGCCTGGCATGGTCGAACGCAATCGTGGGCACGTGTTCAATCTGAGTTCGGTCGCGGCCACGTATCCTTACGCGGGCGGCAATGTTTATGGCGCGACCAAGGCATTCGTGCGGCAGTTCAGCCTGAACCTTCGCGCGGACCTGAGCGGCACGGCGTTGCGCGTCACCGACATCGAACCAGAACCTGTGCGGGGGCACGAAGTTCTCGAATGTCCGCTTTAAAGGTGACCACTCGAAGGCCTCGAACGTCTATAAAGACAGACATGCAGCCGCTGACGCCCGAGGACATTGCCGACTCCATCTACTGGATCGCTACGCGCCCGGCGCACGTGAATATCAACACTATCGAGTTGATGCCGATCGCGCAGTCATTTGCTCCATTGACCGTGCATCGCGGCTGATTCAGGCCAGTGAATATGCCAGGTGTCCAGCCAATGGTTGCCAGAAAGCAGCAACCAACAGCACGATTCGACGGACGTTTTGCGGCTTCCGGTAAAATGCACGGATGAACATGTCCACCAGCGAGCCTCAGAAGGTGAACGGCCTCTTGATTTTCGATTGGCCGCTCCGGGTCTATTTATTACGAGGACACCGACGCCGGTGGCATCGTCTTCTACGCGAACTACTTGAAGTTTTTCGAACGGGCACGCACTGAATGGTTGCGGGCGTACGGCATCGACCAGCGTGTGCTGGCCGAGTCGGACGGCGTGTTGTTCGTCGTCAAGCGCACGGCGCTGGATTCAGCGCTCGCGCGCCTTGATGACCTCATGGTAGGTAAGCCGGATCGAGCGTATTGGCGGGACATCGGTGGATTTCCATCAGGAAGCCTGGAGGGACGGACGGCACCTTGCTTGCTTCCGGCGACATCAAAGTGGCGTCGGTCAGTGTCGGCGCCATCCGCCTTATCGGGATTCCTGCCTCGGTGCTCAACGGGTTACGCCGTGGACCGCAAAAATCAGTCTCAAATAACGCGTCAACCATGGCGGTGCCAGTACCGTTTAAATTATCTTTTTCTTGTTCAGAAAACCCCATGTAGATAAAAAGACCCTTTGATTCCATCAAGACCTGAACTGAATCGAGCCCGCGTGCCATCAGGCATGCGAAGTACCGAGTATCTGCATGTAAGACCTGTCTACGCTTTCAGTCGTTTGTCGAAAACCTGACAATTCCGAGCCAGTGCACCTCGGACGCCCCTTTGGGACGTAACAACGGACTTTTATGAACACTACACAAGATCTGTCGATCATTTCTCTCGTCATCCATGCAAGCCTGCTGGCGCAGGCCGTCATGGCGCTGCTGCTGATACTTTCGTTGTTATCGTGGACCTACATCATTCGCAAGTGGTTTGCCATTCGGCGCGCGCGGAATCAGACCGAGCGTTTCGAACGCGATTTCTGGTCGGGCGGTGACCTGCAGGCGCTTTATCAAAGTGCTGCCAACAACCGCCACACAATTGGTGCGCTGGAACGAATCTTCGAATCGGGCATGCGTGAGTTCCTCAAGGGCAAAGAGCGCCGCATGAATGATCCGACGGCCATTCTCGATGGTTCACGCCGTGCTATGCGCGCCGCGTTCCAGCGTGAAATGGATATGCTGGAAGTAAACCTCGCGTTTCTCGCGTCGGTCGGCTCGGTCAGCCCGTATATTGGTTTGTTCGGCACGGTCTGGGGGATCATGAATTCGTTCCGCGGCTTGGCTAACGTACAGCAGGCAACGCTTGCGAACGTTGCGCCGGGTATTGCCGAAGCGCTAGTGGCCACGGCAATCGGCCTGTTCGCCGCGATTCCCGCGGTGGTGGCGTACAACCGCTACGCACACGATATCGACCGCCTCGCCATTCGCTTCGAAACGTTTATCGAAGAGTTCTCGAATATCTTGCAGCGTCAGGCCCACTAAGGAGTCTAGTATGGCCGGAGGTCCAATGCGTTCCAGCATGCGCGGCAGTTCAAGGCGCGCCATGTCCGACATCAACGTCGTGCCTTACATTGACGTGATGCTCGTGCTGCTCGTCATTTTCATGGTGACCGCCCCGCTCGTCTCGCCTTCCATCATCAACCTGCCGACGGTCGGCAATGCGGCTCCGCAGGAGCAAACGCCCCCGGTCGTGGTCAATATCAAGGCCGACGGCAGCATGACCGTGCGCTACAAGGACGACAGCGGCGCGGCACAGCAGCAGAGCATGACGGAGGGCGACCTCAAGACGTTCGTGCTGAATCGCCAGGAATCGCATCCCAACCAGCCCGTCGTGATTGCCGCCGACAAGACCGTGAAATATGAAGTCGTCGTGAACGTGGTGTCGGATATGAAGGCGCGAGGCGTCAAACGGGTCGGATTGTTAGTCAAATCGCAACGATGAATCGGCAGTCCAGCAGTCACCATGGTGCGCGGGTCAGCGCGCACCCCGTCCGTCCGCCACATGAACGCGGGACATGGAAAGCGTTCGCGCTTGCCGCGCTAATGCACGTGCTGCTCGGGAGCCTCCTGTACCACGGCGTCAACTGGCAAAACAACACCCCGGCGGGCGCCGAGGCAGAACTGTGGACCGAGATCCCGGATCAGGCGACGCCCACGCCCCGCCCTGTTCCGCCGCCTGCGCCGCCGGCGAAGGACGAGGAAGCTGACATCGCATTGCAGGAAAAGAAGCGTAAACAGCAGGAAGCGGCAGCGCGTGCCGCGCAGCTTGCTGAACAGCAGCGCGCGCAACAACTGGCCGCCCAGGAAGCCGAAGCCAAGCGTCAACAGCAACTCGCAGCACAACAAACCGCGCAGCAAGCCGCTTTGGCAGCGCAAAAAGCGGCTCAGGATAAGCAGAAACAGGCCGATAAGCAAAAGCAGCTTGCGCAGCAGAAGCTTGATCAGCAGAAGGCGCAACAGGTTAAAGAGAAGGAAGCTGCCACAGCGAAAGCGGTGGAGCAGCAGAAGGAAGCCGAAGCGAAGGCGCAGGAGCAGGCAGATGCCAAGGCCAAGGCCCAGGCCGACGCGCAGGCTAAGAAGGCCAAGCTTGATAAGGAACGTAGTGCCCGGCTCGCGGCGTTGCAGGGTCAAGCGGGTGGCGGCACGAGCGAGAGTGGCGAAGGACTGGCCAAGAGCGGCACAGGTCGCGGCGCGGGTGGGACGGCGACATCGGCCGGGTACGCCGAGAAGGTGCAGCGGCGCGTTCGTCCAAACATCAGGTGGGGAGGAGAAACAGCAGGACTTGAGACGGTGATCTCGGTACGTGTTTCTCCAGCAACCGGCACGCTGTTGTCGGCATCAATCCAGCGTTCAAGCGGCAACGATCAGTGGGACCAGGCCGCGCTCCGTGCAGTTCAGCTCTCGGATCCGATGCCACTGGACATCAACGGTCAGGCACCGCCGACGTTTACGATCACAATGCGTCCGGCGGGCGGTTGAACGGACATGGTAAAACGAGAGTGCACAATGAGCCTTGACGGGAACGAATTGTGCATCTGGTGGTCTCTTCTGCTGCCGCCGGTATGTTTAAAAATCGCTTTTTCTGGAACCAGATACATGAGTTTGATGACTAAGCTTGGCCTGAAAACGCTTGTTGCATCCTGCCTGATCGCCGCGGGCACCGCTGCCCACGCGCAGTTGAATGTGCTTGTGACGGGCGTGGGTTCTACCCAATTTCCTATTGCCACCGCCACGTTTGCTAACGAAGCAAATTCGCCGCAGCAGATCAGCGCGATCATTCGTCAGGATCTGGCGCGCAGCGGCAAGTTTACGAATATTGACGCGGGCGCCACGCCCGAGTCGGAAACGGATTCGGGCGACCTTGGCAGCTGGAAAGCGAAAGGTGCGGACGCATTCGTGTCCGGTAGCGTGAATCGCCTGCCGAACGGCCAGTACGAAGTGCGCTTCCGCCTGTACGACACGGTCAAGCAGCAAAGCTTGGGCGGCCTGTCGCTTGTCAGCCCGGAAAGTGGTTTGCGCATGAGCGCACACAAGGTTGCGGACTATATCTACGCGAAATTGCTGGGAGATCGTGGCGTTTTCGCCACGCGCCTGTCGTATGCGATCAAGACCGGCGGCCGTTATCAGTTGCAGATTTCGGACTCCGATGGTCAGGACGCGCACATTGCGCTGTCCAGCCCCGAGCCGATCATCTCGCCGGCGTGGTCGCCTGACGGCACCAAGGTCGCGTACGTCTCGTTCGAAAAGAAAAAACCCGTTGTTTATATCCACGCTCTGCCGACTGGCAAGCGTGTGATCGTATCGAATCAGAAAGGCAATAACAGTGCACCGGCATGGGCACCGGACGGCAGCAAGCTTGCGGTCGCCCTGTCGACTACCGGCAACACGCAGATTTTCCAGGTGAACGCGGACGGCAGCAGTTTGCGTCGCCTGACACTCGGCAGCTCGATTGACACCGAGCCGGCTTACTCTCCCGATGGCAACACGATTTATTTCACGAGCGACCGCGGCGGCGCGCCCCAGATCTACAAGATGTCGGCGAACGGCGAAAGCGCCGGCCAGGCACAGCGCGTCACATTCACGAGCAATTACAATACAAGCCCGCGAGTAAGCCCGGACGGCAAGCAGATTGCATACATTTCGCGTGTTGGCGGCGGCTTCAAGTTGTATTTGCTGGACCTCGCGTCCGGCACGGCAACTGGCCTGACCGACACCACAGCAGACGAATCGCCCAGTTTTGCGGCGAATGGTCAGTACATCCTCTACGCCACCCAAGTGAACGGGCGTGGCGTGTTGGCGGCCGTGTCGACTGATGGTCGTACACGGCAAGTCTTGTCGCTTCGGGGGGGCAGCGTACGCGAGCCGTCCTGGGGTCCGTTCATGCAATAAACCTCACGCAATAACTTAAGCAGCAACACACAAGGAGAGTAACCACGATGTCTAAAATTCGTATCGGCCTTGCAGTGGCCATGGTCGGTGCATTGGCCGCATGTCATTCAGGCGTGAAGCTGGATGAAAGTGCAAACAAAAGCGTGATCGGCATGCAACCCGACGCGAACGCAGTTCAACAGGTCAACGTCGATCCGTTGAACGATCCGAACAGCCCGCTCGCGAAGCGCAGCATTTACTTCGACTTCGACAGCTACGCTGTTCGTGACGACTATCAGCCCTTGCTGCAACAACACGCGCAGTATCTGAAGAGCCATCCGGACCGTCACGTCCTGATCCAGGGCAACACCGACGAGCGCGGCACGAGCGAGTACAACCTAGCGCTGGGCCAGAAGCGTGCTGAAGCTGTGCGTCGTGCAATGTCGCTGCTGGGTGTGGCCGACACGCAGATGGAAGCCGTGAGCCTGGGTAAGGAAAAGCCGCAAGCAACGGGGCATGATGAAGCGTCGTGGGCACAGAATCGCCGCGCTGATCTCGTTTATCAACAGTAACGTAACCAGTCACGGGTGAGTCGCCGTATGTTGTATCGCTTCCCCTCGCTGCGCTCGGTCGCAGTTGCTTGTTTGTTGGGTTCGGCCGTGGTCGGCGGGTCTACGCACGCGGCGTTGTTTGACGACAATGAAGCGCGTAAAGCCGTGCTCGATTTGCGCACGAAAACGGACAGCCTGGCTAGCCAGTTGTCCGCCGCTCAGCGCACGATCCTCGATCAATCGAATCGTATCGACCAGTTAAATCAGCAGGTCGCTACGCTTCGAGGCCAGAACGAGGACTTGGCCAACCAATTGACGACGTTGCAAAAGCAGCAAAAGGACTACTACACCGACCTCGATGGCCGGTTGAAGAAGTTCGAACCGCAGCAGCAGACGGTGGATGAGATGCAAGGGACGGTGCAGCGCGGCGAGACTGAAGCGTTCAATGCGGCGTCAACGCAATTCCGTAACGGTGACTTCAAGAACGCTGCTGCATCGTTCAAGAGGTTTGTCGCCAAGTATCCGGACAGCCCGTACCAGCCGACCGCGCAATATTGGCTGGGCAACGCGCTGTATGCTCTGCGTGATTACAAGGCATCGACCGCAACCTGGCAAAATCTGGTGACGAAATATCCGACGCATCCGCGAGCGCCTGATGCGCTGCTCGCTATCGCGAACAACCAGATCGAGCAAGGTCAAAAAGCCGCTGCGAAAAAGATGCTGGATCAGGTCATCTCGCAGTACGGTGGAACGGAAGCCGCGCAGTCGGCTGAAAGCAAGATGTCGCAGGTGAAGTAAGCGAAGCTGGTCTTTGCGCCTCTCGTTGAAAAAGCCCGCAGCGTGGTTGCTGCGAGCTTTTTCTTATGCGTTTTGTACGCGATTTCCGCCGTTCCGCGATGCGGAGCATTTTTACGCTTCGTTGACAACTTATGGTCTGTGTGACTATAATTTAATGCATTTAGGTCGTTAGCTCAGCTGGTAGAGCAGCGGACTTTTAATCCGTTGGTCACAGGTTCGAATCCCGTACGGCCTACCAAAGAATCAAGGGCTTAGGCGTTCGCGCTAGGCACTTTCTCATTACAGAAGTTCAACAAAGGTAAAACCGCGTAGCGCAGGAAGGCTCGCTGCGAAGCGCTCATGCCCCGTTGACAAGCCGATCCCTTTCCCGATCTTCAACCGCCGCTGCGCGGACCTCTGGCCTCTCCGCTCGATCAGTCATCGCTTCGAGCTTGACCCTCGGACTGCCACCGTTCGTTCGACCCCAATACGGGCGTCAGTTTGCGCCTTGAGTTCCCCGCGCAAATCTTCGAGCTCCCCGTCCCGCTCATCTGGTTTCCCTTGTGCACCTCCGTTTTCGATGCACGCGACAGGATTAAGCTGATTAAGCCGACGGGTCTCGGCTAGATGCTCCGGCGACCATGGTCAGGCTGTGGGCTGTGGTGACCAAGCGCTCGTTGCAGCGCGAGGATGTTGCCACCGTCCATCATGAAATGACTGGCGAATGTGTGGCGAAGAACCTGCGTAAGCTGACCAGCGGGCAGGAGCATGCTCGCGCGCTTAACCCCTTCGCGGAAAGCGGAAAATGCGGCCTCGAACAAGCGCCCACTCTCTGGATCACCGTGTGCGTCGAAATGATCGACGACTCCTGCTCAAGACGCTCAGTGATCGGCACTGCGCGCGCCTGGCTCGACTTTGTCTGTACGAACTGGATCATGCGGTTCTTGAAGGATGCCCTAGCAATGAACGAGTGATTTTCCGATGCTACCTGTCCACGTGGACAGTTGGGATC
>CALNPU010000129.1 GCA_940588625.1 uncultured Caballeronia sp. | reverse complement strand
GGCCCCTCCCCCGGTCGCTTCGCTTCTATTCGACCCAACGCCGTCGTTTAGTGGCGGATTTGCACCGCCGCTAATACCTGGTGGGCGTGGAAAAAGGCGGTTGCTGGTAACGCGTGATCACGGGCGGTTGGGCAGGACGGTACGCGCGAGCGTTCTTAAAACTCAACGGATCAAGGTAACAAAGACGCAGCATGGAACGAGAGAGGCCGTTTTTGTTGTTTGCCTGCCGGGTGCGACGCTTACCCGGTAGAGTCAGCTCGCCGGTCTTCGATCCAGTCCTAAACCACGCGAACTACTCTTGCTCTTCCGATATTTCATCCAGCATTTGCATAGCCGCCTTCTCTGCATTGGCCACATGTAGCCGCGCGGCCGCACCGGCTGCCTCCGCATCCCGCGTTTTTAATGCCTTGAACAGTTTGTCGATTTCACGAAGGCTAGTCGGCAACCGGTCTGGATGCGTTAGCGAGGTCGTGCGCAGCAGGTTGAACCGCGAATACAGGCTATTCAGGATCTCTTTCACCAATGCATTGCCGCAGTTATCGAGCAGCATATCGTAGAGTTCAGTCTTGGCCTTGAGTACGCCTGCTTGATCATTGGCCAACGCCTGCACGCGCAGCGCCTTCGCTTTTTCACCGAATTGCGCGACGACGGCTTGGTCGTCCGCAAGGCGGGCGAATTCACTGGCCGCAAAACCTTCAAGCAAACCGCGGATTGCATACAGCTCGCCGACTCCTGCTTCGATATGATCGCGACCACAGGTCCCTTGTGGGGCACGCTGCGTACCAGCTTCTCGGCTTCTGGCCGGCGCAAGGTTTCGCGAACCGAGGTCTGGCTGACGCCAGCGTTTCGCACAACTCACGTTCGATAAGCCGCGCGCCAGGCGCGAGGCGTCCTGACGTGATCGCCTGTCGAAGCACATTCTCCACCTGATGGCTTAGCGTTTCCGGTCGCACCAAACCCATTTCGGCTGTCGTTATTGTATTCCCGTCTGACAAAGATCACCCCGCATGATACTTGATGCGGCAGGTCAAAAAGAATGACCGTGGGGTTGGCTTTGGCCTTTCCGGGAAGTATCGTGTCTTTCTGCCGAATTTGTCCTATTGATGATTGTCGTATAGGTTGATTAATGTTTGATGATGTCGTTACCGCCGCGGGGCTCGGTCGTTGTCCATGCTTCTTTGAACGACACTTTCGATCCGGCGATCCAAATTCAGGGTACAAAACTCCGACTTGCTTTGTGAACCAGCATAAGCCTCGCTATTGATATTCCCCAAGATAGCTTGCCCAGTTCGTGATCTGGTTTGGGCTTGGCGCGGCGGCTTTGATCTGGAAACGAGGTCCTCGTGGAGCGGTCACACGACGCAGCGCATCATGAAATACAGACGGTAGGTAAACGGTTTGACCGTTAGTTGCGACTAAGCACATTTCAGGTGTTTTCTACGATCCGATTAGAAGCATCTGTACGCCAGGGATGTGAACTGAAATTTGCTGTGGGAGGCTGATTTTCCCACGTTGTTGCACTATGCGGGTCCTTCTCGAATTCCTATTTCACCCCTATCAACGGATCCGCTCAGTCTGCTAAATCTGCGAGCGATGAGCCAGGGGAAAGCATGTTTCGCTTACGCATTTATGCCGACTCACGTCCTACACTTCTCGATAGCTTGATCACGCAGATCGATTGCAATTTGTCGTTCAGAAGCATCAGAGAACACCTCTTTTCATCACCTCTGTGAAAATGCACGGAAGCTCACCATCATCGACTAGCCGCCAAATTGTGCCCCGCAGTCTCAACTCTTCGCACGTCGCGAGTGTCCAACGAGACGCCGACACACGTGACCCGGAGCATCTTCTTTTTCATCTCACTGAGGCGTTCGTTGATCGTAGACGTCCTTGTCCGCGGCATTGCGTGCTCAGCAGTGGATATGGCTTTCGTCTGATTCGCGTGGTCTCCGTCGCACTTCAATCGGAATGCCGTGACTTGATCGGACGTTGCGCGAACGATTTCCTTCGCGTTTAGCGCAGCGACGAATGCGGTTGCCCACTTTCCAGTCGCAACGCGTGGCCTTGCTTCTCGGTAGTCGTGAACATTGATCGAATCTGCTGTGCTGGAGACTGTGATGAGTCGAGTGTTGGCACTGTCAACGAACATCTTGCCGGCACACTCAAGCACGGTGGCATCGATGCTCGCAGCGCGTGCATTTTCTTCGGCCAGTCGTTCCGCAGCGAGTCGTTTAGCGCGGATCTGGTGTCCAAAATTGACCGGTGAACGGAGCAGAGCGCGAAGATAGCTTATCGGGCGCTTGGCGTTTCGGAGATGTTCCCACGTTGCCTCGACTACATCGGAAAGCAGCTTTGCCTGTGCCTTCGCTTCTCGCATGAGTTTAAAAATCAAAAATTGATGAAAACCCAAGCTCAGTAGACGCTGGAGATCCGCGGGAAGCTTTCCTGGTTGTCTCTTTTGATTTTTAGGGAATAGATCTTTATATACAGCTCCGTCTGCCACCGTGACACACGGCGGGTTAAATGAAGGAGCGGGTGGGCTGAGTGCTTCAACGCCCGATGAAACGAAGTCATCAGGTTGATCGGTTGAAGCTTGCCGAGCAAAAGGCTCCGAACCGGTCGCCTGTGTTCCGGATGCATGGGACACGTATCCGAGGACAATGGCGGATTTCTCGGTGAGATGCAGGTAGGCACGACCAAACAGGCGAGCGGTCCCCAAGCGTTTTTGCGGAACGCGTTCGACCAGTCCAGCCGCTTCGAGATCGTTCAGGCTCCGATAGAAGGTCCGCATTGACTGCATGGCACGGCCGGTCAGAAGCTCACGACGGGCGAATATGGCGGCGTACGGGCGGTTGGCGTCCACAGTGCGAGCAAGCGCAGCCAACACGGCTCGAGCACGAGCAGGGAGTGTCGGGAAGTTCGCAGCGCGATGTGCGGCCCGTAAGACAACCCAAGGGAGGTTTGATTGACCGGCCAGAAACTCGTCCAGCGCCGTTTGATCGATGTCGACGGAATCGTCAGAGGGTGGAAAAGGGTACAAATCCCCCTCGCCAGCAACGAAAAGTTGCGCGATAAACATATCACAAGTCCATTTTTTCAAAATGGAAGAGAAACGCTTGACTGCCGATCGTTATCCGCTACACTTCGAGGTGTTGGGCCTTTATCCGATTCCCGTCGGAGAAATGCAGCGGTGGGCAAGCGACAGCGAAGCCCGGTTACTCAAAAGCCTTCGGTTCCCGCCGAAGGCTTTCGTTTTTCCTGCATTGAAATCAGTTCATGATCGTTCTCGACCGTTTGGTTAAGTCCATGATTTTTAACGATTCCCTACTAGGGAAGTCCTGAGGAAGCTTTGAGCTTCGGTTCAGAGCTTCAGGGTGCCGATGTGCTGCGCACTAAGTCATTGATTTAAAGCAGCTCCCTACTAAGAAGGGAAGGATCACTGCTTTTCGAGTTCCGACTCAATGAATGCGTGAATTCTTTCTGCCCACTGTTCGGCTTCGGCGGTGGCCTTGCCGGAGAATGAAACACCAACCACCCCATTGCGCGCCGATATCTGGCAAACTTTCTTGGCACCGTGTTTGACGACCAGGGGTTCGTGCTTCTCACGAGGCACCCGGTCTGGCTTCGTTGCCGCGACCGCTTGCGCCTGGGTGTAGGTGTCGTCAGTCAAAAGCTGCTTGATCGCTGCTTTAACCTTGTCTCCCCGACCCTCCGCTACGGCCTTGGCCATTTGCTCCGCTGCATTGCTTCCCAACTTCTCGGGGCGAGTGGCCAACAATTCCTTGCACTCGTCAGGCAGCAGATCGAACTTCATGATCCGCCCCACATGCGAGTCGCTAATGCCGGCAGCCTTTGCCAAATCTTCCTTCGTAATTCCGGTTGAATCCTGAAGCGATTTGAAGCCCCAGAATTTCTCGAAGTCCGAAAGAGTCGGTGACAAGAGGTTTGAGAAGAAAGCGGCGTACTCGACCATCGACGCATCGATGTCCAGTAGGATGCCGTCGATCTCGGTGCGCCCCAGTTCGCGATAAACTGAAGCCCGGTTATGACCGGCTACGATGTCATACTCGCCGTCCAGTCGTTCGCGTACCGTAATAGGCTGGGCGAGAGGGTATGCCGTCAGGTTCGCTTTAAGTTCTGCGTACTCTGACGGTGTGAGCCGTCGCCGCCGTCCCGGGATCTCGTGAAGCTTATCCAGCGGGAGCTTGCCGGGCGCGCGTTGTTCCAGCGCCCGTTTCAGCTTGTCGATTTCAGCCTGTTGGCTGTGCACCCGCCCTTGAAGGCCGATCAACTGTCCAGGCGCGGTGCGAGGTGCAACCGGTTCAGAGGGCGTATCAACACCATCGTCATCCAGTCGAATACCCGCCGCTTTTGCCTTTTGTTTCGCTGCTGTAGACATGCTTACTCCTTGTCCCAGAGGTAACAGACCTTGCTGTCGATCAAATCCACAACCTGGTCATAGGGCACGCGGATTCGTCGAAGCGTCGCGGCATTGCCGTCGTAGTTCGGGAAGTCGTACACCGTCGAAAAATCGTTGGTGGTCGTGCGAGCAAGATCGGTTTCCGGGATTTCAACCGGCAAGACGCGCTCGCCGTAGGTCGTGATGACCCAATCGCGAACAATGGATGCGTTTGCCTTGTTCGGCATGCGCGTCACCAGGATGTCAATGAAATCGAACATCTTGGCTTCGTCGGCCGACTCCCCGAACTGCTTCATGCCGGAGACCATGTCGGAGAAAAGCGACCAGAACTGGACCATCGATGCAAACGAGAGCGTGTCCGGCATCACCGGCACAATGACCCCATCTGCCGCGAAAAGCGCGTTGATGGTCAGGTAACTCAACGTGGGTGCGGTGTCGATGATGATGTAGTCGTACTCGTGCTTGAGATCCTTGAGTCCGTCGCTCAGCACGTTCCAGAACTTTGCGCTCGGCGACGCGTGAACGCGAGCCGGGAGCATGAATTCGGCGTTGAACAGATCCGTGGATGATGGGATCAGGTCGAGGTTTTCCCAATACGTCTGCATCGGCAAATGTTTCATGTCGAAACTTTCGCCGCTGACGTAAGCCTCGATCAAGGGCAAAATAGTTTGGTCGCCGCTGATTTCCGCGTGCGGGTTGATCCCGTATAGCGTGGTCGCGCTGCCCTGCGGGTCCATATCTATATGGAGGACGCGCCGACCGTGGCGCAGCGACAAGCCTTGCGCCAGCACCATGGACGTCGTGGTCTTGGTCACGCCGCCCTTGAAGTTGCCGATGGCGATGACTTTCCCGTCCTTCCCTGCCGGACGCTGTCTTGGCTTGCGTTCAGCCCTGACCCATTCGATGGTTTCGGCGAGCGTAAACTGCCGCGCGGCCCCAGGTTTTTCCTGCGTGCCTTGAGGCAGCTCCCCTTTCTTGATCAGATAGGAGAAGCGAGCTTTGTCGATGCCGCACAGTTCCTGGAGTTTGCCGCTCGGGAACGCCGGGGCAACCTTCCGTGGGAACGGCTGGAGCATTTGAGTGCGAATTCGCTCGAGCATTTTCGCGGAGCGAGCCGCCAAATTAACGAGGTCGTCCGACGTTACCTCGATGGGTGGCGTCGAAAGGTTAATATCCATGCGTTCTTCCCAGTGGCTCTGGTTCTACCAAAAACGTGGATTCCCCCTTAAAAGGTAGAACCGACAGTAACCGAAGACTAAGAGGTATACGGAGTAAACGCAAGTAAACTTTGCCGACCCGAGGTAGCCGCAAAGGCACGTAGTTGTTGAGCTTCGAGGAAAAGGTGAGAAAAGACTTGAGGCAAATCGGGGCTTTAGGTCTGTAGATTCAAGCGCCGGCGTGGAATTTCTTGCTGTTAGCGCGTCGGCAAAACGCCGTTTTTACCGCTCGCGAACGGAGCGTGACGCCGGGCCTTCACGTAAAGAAGCGTGGTGGAAAGGTTGGCGTGGCCGAGGCGAAGCTGGATCTCGCGGCAATCCACACCGTTTTCGAGTGCGTGATGCGAGTAGGTGTGACGGACCCAATGGGTGCTCGCATTGGAACGAGCGTGGCCGCCGATCAGATTTTGCGGGGTTGAAAGCAGTGCCGTCCACGAAAAGAGCCGGCGAAATACCTGCCCCATACCGTCGGGCGTCAATGAATTGCCGGTGAGAAAATGCGCGAGGAGTGGGGTGTCGTCAGGACAAACGCCAGGATCCCCGGGCAAACCGCGGGCGCGCAGGCTCTCCTCAACCAGCTCCATGATGGCTTGCGGAACTGGAATAGTCCGCGTCGCGCGGCCTTTTCCGGGGATAACCAGTTGCCAGCCATTAGCCGATGGGCTGCCAAGCCCGGGCTGGATAAGCCAGCCGGTTGTTGCACGCGCTAATTCCGCACGCCGCAGCCCGGTCGAATAGGCCAGGTTCAGCGCCAGATAGTCGCGCAACTCCCTTTGGGAATACTGGACGCGACAGGCCGCCTGGACCACGTTTTGCCATTGCGCGTGGTTGAGCGAGTGCCCTGAAACATCGATACGCGGGCCGATTGCCACGGCCGGGACATTCGAAAATGGGTTGTGCGCCCAATAGTTCTGCTCGACTAGCCACTGGCCCATTGCGTGAAGAATCGCCCGCGCGGTTTCCCTGCTGCGATTGGAGAGAGCGCCGACAAACGGGCGCCAATCCGGGTGATTTCGCTCGATTTTCGCGCGTCCGACCCAGCGGGCCGCGGGCTGGGGATCGGCAAGAAACATCCCGATGTACCACGTGCTGTCCGCGCTATCCAGCGACGACAGCGCTTTTTTCCTTTCATTGATGGCCCATAAAAGTAGCCGTTCGGCTTCCCGCCGATAGGTCCGGGCGGTGTGCGGACTGTGTTGTCGCGTGGCAAGCCACGCATCGATTGCCTGCAAATCCGTGTCCATCGAGCACGGCGAAGCAGGGTTTCGGAGCCGGTTGATACCGGTCGATCCGTCTATTTCCGTGGGTACATTGAGTGATTCGATAGGGACGATGCCGCTCTGACGTGGCCGCACGAGCGCAGGATCGTTGCCGGAAAAGCGCCGACGCGGAGTGACCACGCGTTTTGACAGCATATGAAGCAGTGAATCGGCGTGAAGGGCAAGCCATTCAACTATGCGGCGCGCTGCCTTCGGGCCGACACGTGCCACGCTCGCGTACCAGCGGTGGCCGCGATGTTCGATGAAACCCAGAAGGTCGCCGAGCGTATGGATGCCGGTGTTCTGAAGACGGCCGGCAATTGAGGGTTCGAGCCAGCTTGCAACGAGGTGATCCGGCCGGGGCGCCTGGACCAGACTGGCTTCCATGCGCGCAAGCGTGTCGATTTGCCGTCGGCGCAGGCGCGCATTTCGGGTTGTACGTCTGTCAACGCCGGGGGCGTTTTCCTGGGGAAACTCCGCCCTATAAAGTTCCAGAAGTTCGGCTTCGCTATGGAAACCGTCTGGATCGACTGATTCGCGATACGCCTCCAGCGTAGGCATCTCGCTGGCTGCCAGCCGCTGTGCTTCAGGAATGCTCCCCGGTCTCAGGCGTAAAAGATGCGTGGCTTCAACATCACGCGTGCGGCGTGCCGCGCCCGAGAGGGTGTCGCGCAACAGCCCGATCAGACGCCGGGTAGCGCGGACGTCGGTGGTGGCGTCGCCGTAGGTCGCGTGTAATTGCTCGACCGAAACGCCATCCAGGTATCCGCGATATAGCGCGAAATGTTCACGAGTGAGCCGCTTGATAGACGAGCGGTTCTCGGGGTTGCGAACAGATGACGTTGGTGAACCAGCCGGCATGAGTTACTTATGGCTTAGGTTTCAATAGCTTGGAGGAAGGTTACCAGCGTGTAGGCGGTTTGACAACAAAAAACACTACATCTGATAAGTATACGTACACGCCGAACACATACCAGTGCCAAGCTTGTGTCGTCGAGCAGGTTGGCGCGCGAAGATCCAGTCAGCGATGCAAACAGCGAGGAGATGAAAATCGAAGCGCCAACGTTCGCACGCTAGATGAAACGCCATCGAGTGATGATGCTGACTGATTGATGAGGGGTGTTCGGTTTGACGGGCGGGGCAATGCTCCTTGAACCCGTACCGAAGAAAACATTTGCGTTGACACGGCCTGGAATGCCGAGCTAACCAGGCATAACGGTTCCAGGCAGGGATCGGCACGCAAGCACACCTGCGTTTTATGCCGCGAGCGCTTCGGCAACCACGGTAGCCAATGGTGTCGTCGGCTGGCCCAGGAGTTGGCTTAACTAATGACCGTCGTCGAAGAGTGCGCCTTTCGATGCAGCCGTATCCGAGTCCGATATGAGCGTAGCCACGACTTCCGGTAACCCGACGCTGATCAGCGCGGCCTAGTCCGCCTCCGAGAGATTTTGGTACTCGACTTGTCTGCCCGACTGCCGCGTCACTTTGGCAGTGAGGTCGGTGAGGGTGTAAGCGGTGTCGCTGGCCAGTTCATAAATGCGGCCCGCTTCGGCGCTGCCTGTCATTACCAGTACCGCGGCTTCCGCATAGTCCGCCCGCGCTGCCGCGGATCGCGCCGTGTTCAAGCGCAGGGGCGAGGCTGCGGGTGTAGTTCTCGGTGTACCAGCCGTTACGTAGCAAAACGAACGGCACGCCCGATGCGCGTAGCGCCTGTTCCGTCTCACAATGTTCATCAGCTAGTTCGAGCGGCGACGTATCGGCGCGCAGCACGCTGGTATAGCCGATCAGTTGAACGCCGTTACGCTTCGCGGCGTCAATTGCGGCGCGATGCTGAACCGCACGCCGGCCAATTTCACTCGATGAAATCAGCAGCAACTTATCGGCATCCTTGAAGACGGTCCCGAGCGTGGCGGGTTCGTTGTAATCCGCGTGCTAAACTTGCAGGCCCAGCGCGGCGAGGTCCGCTGCCTTCTCCGGACTGCGTACCGCGGCAACAATCTCGCTTGCCGATTGAGTCTTCAAAAACGCTTTGATAACAAGCCGGCCAAGTTGGCCGGTGGCTCCGGTAACGACGGTCATGATCAAACTCCTCGGGTAAATGCGACAGAAGCCGTACCATATCGGATCTGCGCCGCAAGGTGGATGGTGTGAGCGAAAAGATGCTCGCGCAGACGCTGCAGTGGCTCGCGGCCGATGGCTTCGTGACACGCACTGTGTATGACGAGGTGCCGCCGCATGTGGACTATCGGCTGACACCAGTGGGAGAGGAGGTCGCGCGCCAGGTTACGTTGTTGGCGGACTGGATGAGGTGAATCTATCGCGCATCCTGAGTGCGCGGACGGTGGACGCGTAGACGACCGGGCCTGAACGACGACTACGCATGACGCGCTGCTAACAGATCATCTTCGCGCGGCGCAGATGCGTATGTTGCAGCGGCTGAAGGTGCTGGTAATACTGCCCGAACCCGCCCGACCTCTTACGACGGCGGACGGAATTACCGATGGCCAACGTCCGCAAGCGCAACGCGTTCATTTGCCAAAAGGATTGGCGCGCATCCAGTCTTCCAGCCCGCAAGCCTTAATGCCGCGTTGGGCATTGAACGTTTGCGACTTGTCCCACGCCACGCCTTTTCCTTCGGCGAATACCGCGCGATATTTCTTGATCAAATTGTCGGGATCTTCGGCCAGTGCGCGTTTCAATTCCGGCTCGCTCCACTCGGTGCGACTGACGTTTAGGTCCAGGAGATCATCGACTGTATCGGCGAGTTGACGGTAAGTAATGGTGTCGCCCGCGATGTACACAATCTGATCGACGACGCGCGGCTGCGCGAACATGATCTCCATAGTCAGCGCCCCGATATCGTCCGCCGTTGTCACGGTCACGCCTTATACCAGCTTCCCAATGCGTTCACCGTCTTTTGCCCAAGATCTACCACGCCGAACGACGGCTCGAAGAGAAAGCTGGTGAACATGCCTGTTGATACGATTACCCACTCTGTGATCTTGCGAGCGCAGCAGGTCGCGCACGTCGAGCTGTTCGTCGAACAGATCCTGCGGACTACCCCGGCCGATGCATCGTAGTCGACGCCGAATTGCCAGGGGAAATACCGCTTCACTCCCGCCTTCAGCACCGCACGGGCGAGCTTGCTTTGTAGCCGCTGCCACCCACGAATCCGGTACAGGAGATGACCGTGTGGAAGCGTTAAAAAACAGCGGCGAGCGATTCTTCCGATGGCTCCGCCAGATCGCCCGGAAGCAGGCCGATGTCAAGCGAACGCAACTCGGCAATGTCCTTTTGCTTGGCGGGATCTTGCGAATCGATTGCCGACGGCCGCAGTAGAGCCGCGATGGAAAAGCCCGACGTCTCACCAGCGCGGCGCGCAAGACTGCGCAGCATGGCCATGCCGAGTTCGCCGGCGCCCAGGACGAGAATAGAATTAGCATGCGATATATCAGTGCCCTTGTAAGTCCTTTCAAGCTTGAAAAAATTATCGGAAGCGTGTCGGAAGTGTGTGATTGCGCGACCCGTCATCACCGGCTCAATACTCCGCAATGCGTTAAAAGGGAGGTCAGCCGGACAATCGAAAGTGTAGTGGTGTGGTGGGTATGCGCGGCATTGTTCGCTGTGACGAAAATGAGAACGCGTGTGCATCGAACGATTCATCCGGAGAGGCCGGAGATCAATGCCGGATCAACGCCGCTTCTGAACGGCCTGCCGACGACGAAATACAAACCGGACACGAACCCCGTTCATGGACAAACTTCAAGCGATGACAACCTTTGCGCGCGTCGTCGAAACGCAAAGCTTCAGCAAGGCAGCGCAGACGTTGTCAATGCCCCGGTCGTCAGTGATAACGCTGATTAAGAATCTCGAGCGGCATCTGGGTACACCCCTGCTTCGGCGAAGTACACACACGCTCAGCCTGATCGATGCGGGCGAACGCTACTACTCGTCATGCCGGGAAATCCTGTCGGACATAGAGCAGGCAGAGAGCGGCTTGTTGGCGGACACCGCCACCCCGCACGGGCGAGTACGAGCGGGTATGCCGCGGGTGTCCTAGGCCGGGCGATCGTGTTGCCGAGACTGCGGGAATTCGAGCAGCTTTTTCCCGGCATTGAACTGGTGCTGGTTTTTAGCGACCGGCCCGTCGACCTGATTTACGACGGTACCGATTGCGTCATCCGCACCGGCGAACTGACGGATTCGAACCTGACCGCACGCAGGCTGGGTCAACTGAACTGGCTTACTTGCGCGGCGCCACGCTATCCAAGGAGTACGGAGCAAGGAGTACGGAGAACCTGATACTGTCGAATCGCTCAGTGCTGATCGTGCGGTTAACTACATATCGAGCGCTACCGGCCGGCCGCTTGACTGGCGCTTTAATGTCGACGGTGAAAACGTCACCGTGACAATGCCAGACGGCTTTGCCGTCAACGAAACTGAAGCGTATTTGCAATGCGGCCTGGAAGGATTGGGACTGATCCAGTTGTCGGAGTTCGTCGCGTCACCGTACCTTGAAACAGGGCGTCTCGAAGAGGTGCTGGCAAGCGCAAGGAGTTCGCCCGTGCCCATTTCTATCGTCTATCCGAACGGTAGAAATGCGGGCGCGGCTATCAAGGCTTTTGTCGATTGGGTCATTCGGATTTTTCCGCAAAGTGGCGTCAATCCGGATGTAGGATCAAGATGACACCCCATCCTCAAGGTGCTCCCAGTATCCGACCGTTGATCTTTTCCCCGTACATCGAATTGGGTGAGTCGTGGTACTTGGCTCTCGTCGCTTTGACAGAACCGGTGAAGCGAGGATCCTGCGGGCACTCCACTATCCATGAACGTTGCGACGTCCCACGCTTGCTGGTCGGTGAGCGTATTGCCCAAACCCAGCGGCATGTTTGCCTTGATGAATCCCGCGGCGTTCTGAATATCGTCCATGCCTGCGCCCCAGTTAAAAGAGTGCGCGCTCCAAAGAGCCGGAAAGACGGCCGCGCCTCCACTTGACTGTCCCTGCCCATCCGCTGCGTAGCACAACGCGCAGTGTTGCGTGTAGACCTGATTGTCGCGCGTGTAGTCTGCTTTCAGCGCCGGCGGGGGAAGTTTGGGGGTAAGTGCTCGATTTTCGGCGTTTATCGGCAGCGGTACGAGAGAGGAGCACGGGTTGAGAGAGGAGGCACGGGTGTC
>CALNPU010000128.1 GCA_940588625.1 uncultured Caballeronia sp. | reverse complement strand
TCTTCTGGTGCGCCGCACCGGCGGCCGATCGACCGGGCCGGGAAGAGCCCACCATCACCGTGCGTGAGGCCTTCGCCACGGCAAAGTCCTGCGAGAAAAAGAAGTCGCCAAAAGACATCGTGAATTCGCTCTGGGGGATCAGCGAACCCAGGTTGTTCAGACCGCTAAGAAGGACGATATGGCGGATCCCTGGCAGTCGGTCGCGCATTAGCAGGAAGAGGATGAGTTCCTGCGCAGAGGTAAGCGCCCCCCATGTTCGCCCAGGGCGCCTCGCCGACACCCGAGCACGTCAGGATCGACGGAATCGTCGCGATGTCGCCCGTGCAGCCCAGCCCCATCACGACGGAACCGCCGGCCAGCAGGTTCACCTCGGTCGCCCCCGCGAGATTTGACGGAGAGAAGTTCACCTCTCCCCGAGGGCCCACGCCGCAGCGAAACCCATGCTCGTCGGTATTCACCACGTGGGATACATAACGCTCCGGATGAAAGAACATGATGTGCGGACACCAGCGTAACGCCGGGCGCGCGAGCAGCCGATCATACGCCATCTGCAGTGTCAGCCCGTACCGTACGTACCGTAGTCGTCTCCGGCGCTTGCCATGGTGTCCCTCCCTCGTCGAACGGCATTTCCCGCTACGACATGCGCGACATGTCCAGCCGGCGCGGTCGGTTGGGAAGCACACGGTAGCTGTCCATCGCCGGTTCCCATCTTCTGCCCAGCGGATCAGACCAGAGCCGCCACAGGATTGCCACTGGAGAAAGCAGCAGAAAAAGGCGGCGCCCGCCGCAGGCGCTCGAATACCGAACCGAATGCACGCATATCTATGCTATGTCTCCGCGATCTGATCGGTCCAATGCAAACTCTTCCTTCCATGCCGTATCCGTCTCACGGACCGGCTGCTGTTCCTTCAGGAGCACACAGTTGCTCACTACGAGGCAGTCTATCTCCGTCCTCATGAAACAGCGATATGCGTCTGACGGGGATTCGATGATCGGCTCGCCCCGCACGTTGAACGAGCTGTTGACTACCATCGGACAACCCGTGCGCTCAAGAAATTTCGTGAGCAGGCCATGAAACCTGAAACCAGGGATTCGTCTCGCGGTGCACTGTCTGCACCCTGGCCGAATAGTCGACGTGCGTGATCGCCGGTATGGTGGAGCGCGCAACGTTCAGCTTTGCAATGCCGAACAGCTTCTCCTAACCCTGGTCTACAGGAAGGCGCCGTCGATCCGCAACGGGCGCCACGATGAGCATGTAGGGGCTGGATCGTTCAAGCTCGAACCAGTCGGATACGTGTTCCGCAAGCACAGACGGAGCAAACGGCCTGAACGACTCCCTGAACTTGATCTTCAGGTTCATCGTCGTCTGCATGCTCCGGCTTTGCGGATCCCCGATGACCGAGCGACTGCCCAGCGCACGGGGGCCGAACTCCATGCGCCCCCGAAACCAGCCGATGACCTTTCCTTCGGCCAGCAACTCGGCCACGTATTCAAGCAGATCGACTTCGTCGAGCCAGTAGAGTACGGCGCATCCACAGACTTGAGATAGCGCGTGATCTCGTCATCGCTATAGGATGGCCCGAGGTAGCTGCCCTGCATGGCGTGCCGTACCAATCACTTCTCTGGTCACACCCGGCGTTTCGTAATGGGCCACGAGCGCGGCGCCCAGTGCGCCGCCAGCATCGCCGGCGGCCGGCTGGATCCAGCGAAGGGGCCTTCACGCAGCAGCCGGCCGTTCGCCACGCAGTTGAGCGCGACGCCGCCCGCCAGACACAGATTGCGCTCCCCTGTCTCCCGGTGCAGGGTCCGGCCAAGGCGGAGCACGACCTCCTCGGTCACAAGCCGGACCGACGCTGCAATGTCCATGCAAGGTCCATGCAAGGTCCATTTCCCGCTGGGTCAGCTCGCTCTCCGGCTCGCGGCGCGGACCACCGAAGAGCCGGGCAAAACGGTCATTCGTCATCGTCAGGCCGGTGGCGAAATTGAAATACGCCATGTCGAGCCGGAACGTGCTATCTTCTTCAAGATAGATGAGCGTGAGGATCACGTCGCGGTAACGGGGGGCGCGCCATAAGGCGCAAGCCCTATGAGCCTGTACTCTCCGGAATCCATCTTGAAGCCGCAGTCGCAGTGCAGAATGCGGAAAATTGACCTACCAGAGCGGCGCGAGTGACGTCCCTTCGCCGAGCCATGCGGATGTTGTCGCCCACTCGCCCACACCATCGAGACACAGGAGGACGACCGCACGGCTGAATGGCCCAGGATAGAACGCCGATGCTGCATGCGAGAGATGGTGTTCCGAAAACAGCAGTAGCGGAAGCTTCGCCTCAGGTAACCCGGACACCGCGGCGAGCTCCCTTGACAGCGACGAACGCACATGCAGCTTGTCTTTCGTCCATACCGACATCGCTTCCGAGAAGGATGAAAAGCCGCGTGGTGCAAACGTGAGGTACGTCTGCATCAGCCTGCCGAATTTCGCCAGAGGCTTGTCCTTAGAAGACGACCGACTGCACGTCACCGAGATCGACTCCGTCCTCACGCAGACAATATTCGACTGCATGCTTCGGGAAACGGCTGTCCCGCTTCTTCCTCGTAAACCGCTCTTCCTGGGCGGCAGCGACGATGCGTCCGTCGACGACAAGGGCTGTGGCGCTATCGTGATAGTAGGCGGAGATGCCCAGAATCGCTTTTCCCGTCATGGCGGTCACCATCAGGTCTGTGAAACTTCGTCGCCTGCGCTCACGCAGGCTGCGACTGACGCGCCAGAAACGCAGCCGCCCAGTACCTGGCAAGGCGTCCCCGGATACCCGCCGGCGGCTTCAGCGCGCGCGGTAGCCTGTCCATACGCGATGCCACTCGCGGTCAACCGCACGCCTGGCGCTATGCGACGCGACCGCATCGAGGTGCAGGGTGATCGGGCCATTGCCGTGTGCCCGGTCGACACGTTGTTGATCGTGTTGTGGAGGTCGTGAATGCCGAACTGTACCGGCGCTTTCTGAGCAGATCGCGCCCCTGACGGTAGCTTCCCCCGACGCCGGACAATTCCATCGCCAGGTTCAGGCCGAGCAGCTCGGAAAAGAAGCGCCGCGGGAACCTCGATATCGACAGCCAGAACGCTGGCACATCGAATGCCTCGTCATCGAAGCCGCTTCAGAACGCGAATTCACGTGTGCCGAATCCGGGCAGCTCAACGCCCATCCGATGCATGAGTTCGCGGTACACATTGGGGTAATTCTCCGTGACCGATCCATTGCCAAGCTCGTCTGCGTAGATGTGATACAGCAGTGAACCGATCGCTGTCCCGCAGGACACAACAGACGAAAACCGTTGCAGCCAGCCTCCGTCAATGAACACCATCATCGGACACAATTGAACCGACTGATGGATAAGCTCCTCGCGCGACTGCGTCATGGCGCTCGCGTCAGCCTGGTAGGAATCGACCTGCTCGCGGTGCTTCGCGTCCAGCCAGGTCTTCAGCGCTGCAGCGCTGTACGACTCGAAAGGCAGCCTCCGGTCATCACTGCCCGCCCCGACACCCGACTGGACGAGCCACTCCAACGCAAACGGCCTTCCCGCTTCCAGTGCATCCGGGTACGCATCGACATTGAGCAAGGCGGTGATGATACAGTTCCCGCACATTGTATCGGCGCCCGGCCGACCCGTCGACTGCGGGCCGCGTCATGCCGTGCTGCCGGATGTCCGCTGGGGCGATGGCGGGCACACTGGCCAGCGTGTCGCCGTGTTCGTCTCTTCGCACCTCGGGTGTCAACGCATCTGCTTTCGGCAGGTTGTCTATCCAAACCGCTATCGTGTCGAGCTCCGTCGGGGTGAATATCCCGAACATCGGGCCGCTGAACTGAACCAGCTTCGTCAGCAGCGGGCTTTGCCCCGATTCCTTACATAGGGCGACCGGGCCAGTTCATCGAGCAAGGCCGCCTCATCGGTATGCCGCGGGTCCAGATAGTCGTCGACCGTGTGTCCGCGAAGACGGGGATGACGATGGTAGCCAAACGCGTGCAACGCCTTGTGCTCGACAAGTGCCAGCATCTGCGCCCGGGGCGAGAGCCCGTCCTAATCGATCAGGCCGCCCGCTACGGCCAGCCAGTGTCCCGTCAGCATTTCTGCGAGCGCGAGACCGGTCCCGATACGTTCGATGGCAGACCGCGCCGCCTCGTACAGTCCGCTCCCCGCAGTGCCGGCTTCGAGGTATGCCTGGATCGCCACCGTTGCGGCGTCGACCAGCTGCGTCCGTATCGCTTCCGAACCATGGGAACTGCCAGTATGCAATCAATGGCAGCCCCTTGTTCCCGCACAAAACCGCCGGCCGTGGCGACGAGCGGGCATAGACCGTACACCGCGCGAAACAGGTTATAGCCGAGTATTTCCGGGAAACACGTTTCGGGGAATTCCGACAGAGCAAGTGCGATGCCCGGTTCGCGCCAGACCGCGGTCGCAATCTGGTCGTCGTTCACAAATGCCCACGTCGTCGCGGCTGGCAGTGCAATACCCAGTCCGTGCAGCGATTCCAGATATCGGTGCCCGGCATTGGCTGAACAGCTGCCATAGCCGGCATAAAGTGAATGAGCACGCACACTAGCGCCGCGCTGGATGCGGTGTGGGAAGGCGTACTGGATCCAGCTTCCCTCGGCTACCGCGATGGGTGCATACTGGCAAAGCAGCAGTTTCCATCCCCGTGCATCGAGCTTATCCGTCCATCCACTGACGCTGGCCGCGCATTGGTCGCGCACAGCCTTGCTCCCGTCAAGCATGTCCCGAACTGAACCTGGCGTCTGGATGCGCTCTTCATCGCCCGCTATCCACCACGACCCGACCGTTGCGATTTCCTGGCTGACCGCGTCCCGCGCCATTTCCCGCGTTGCCGGCGATTTTGCTTCCGCAAGCAGGGCATGGAACAGAAGCCGCGGTTCACTGTCCGCCGTGGCCTGCACGCGAAGGTCGCGCTCTCACACGCGTATTCATGGAATACCCCTCGTAATTCAGGACTGTTACCACTGCCTCGGAACAGTTCGCGGCATGGTCATTGACCTGCACGCCAGTCTCATCCCCGCTCTCATTCAAAACGAATATCGCAGACGCATGCGCCGCGATACGGCAGAAAACGCACTGAAAGCAGGCAAGATCTTTATAGCAGGACCGGTAGAGGAGAGGCACGACCAATACAGATTTTGTCCGGATCGGTACCTTTTCTGCGTCCGCCTTAACAACTGCAGGTTGGTACGGAGCTATATGTAACCATCGAGATTACTGATCGCAGCATGCCGAACGCGAACACTGTTGTTCCGTAACCGCCAGCGCGCGACCCGAAATCAGGCTGTCCGGCAATACGTGGCTGCAGAAGAACCGAAGAAGGGTAGCTTGCGGCGGTGGCAGCCGCTCCTCCCGGCAAACCACGAACGCGTCGATGTGGGCCTCGTCCCCCGAGACAGGCATGGTACCGCACCCCGGCCCGCAGCGGCATGGCCGCTGATGCCGGCAGCAGCGCGATGCCCAGCCCGGCGGATACCAGCGTCATCATAGACGCCATTTGCGGTGCTGCTGAACCCGGCCTCAGCGTCAACCCCCGACGCTCGAATAGGCGCTGAACCTGAACATTCAAACCGGACGCCGAACCGGCGGACGACATCACAATCTGACGGTCGGCCAGCAACTCGAGCCGCAGCGTTTCATACATCGATAACGGATCATCCTGTGCGATCGCGGCGATGACGTGCTCCCTCAGACGTCGCTCGACGCGCACCCCACCCCGGTCGGCGGGTGGCGACAGACGCGATATGCCGATATCGACCTGTCCACGAACGCCTTCGTTCAGGATTCCCGATGGCATCTCCGCCAGCGCCCACTCGATATCGGGAAACCGCAACGCGGCGGCTCTGAGTGCCGCGCCGAATCCCGCATCCAGCGACACGGAGGCGGAATATCCAATCGTCACCGGTCCGGCAGCGCCCCGCGCGAGCGTCCTCGCATAATCCTCGGCCCGCACGCAGTCTTCCACTATCGCGTGCGAAGGGCAAAAACCTCGCACCCGATGTCGTCAGCTGAACCGTCCTGCTCGTCCTCTGGAACAGCGGGAATTCGAGTTCGGTCTCCAGCAGCCCGATCTGGCGTGTCAGAGGTGGCTGCGCGACATGCAGTCTCTGCGCCGTACGACCGAAATGAAGCTCGTTGGCCAGGGCCACGAAATAGCGCAATCGTCTCAGGTCCAGCATCTTGATCTGTCCACGCCATTGTCACCTGCCCTGTAGTGCGCCGCTGCGTGCGTGACCTTGCACACTCGTCCCTCGCCCGTACCGGTTCATTCTGGCCCGGCCGCCTGGCGCGGAGGACGCGCTCACCGCGGGAACACCTCACACCATGCCCAGCAGCCTCCACCAAATCCAGTCCAGTGGCAGGAGGGCAACCACCGTAATCACCGCAAGCGTGACGCTCAACTTCGTCCCGTCCCGCAAGGAAACGCCCCCCATATGCATCGCGATCATTCATCGTGGGCGGAGACTGGTACGGCAGGAAAACCGTGGAGAAAACCGGCACCTGAAGCATCAGCACCGTGTACAGGAAGATCGCTTGCGTGAGCGAACTGCCCCGCCACCGGTGTCAGGACCGCGGGCAGCCCCGGCAAGGTCGTCAGCAGTCCGATGCAGGCCCCGATCAGCTCAAGCCAGATCATGTTCGCCAGGGTGTGGCCCGGCATCATATGCATCCACTGCAGTAACAGACCGGCGGCCCAGCCCCCGAGCCCCGATTCCGAAATCAGCGCGCCGAGCCCCAGGAATCCGGCGACGTACACGAGCGGCGTGACGTGGACCTGGTCGGTGAAGTCCTTCACCGGGACGATAGCCGTCTGCGGAAGCAGACATGCCACACCGGCCGCGAGGATGACCCACGCCGGCGAAATGCCATGCCAGAAGTCAGTCGCATAGCACAGCAGCGACAGCCCGAGGATGACCGTAAGCGCCCACTCCCGTCGGGACAGGTGGTCCCCGTTCGCCTGCGGCCAGGAAACGGACTCGATGCGGTCGGGAAACAGCCGGCAGATGAGCCAGACGAGGCTGCCGGTCTTGAGGGCGCCGAGCACGGGAAAATGCAGCAGGAAGTACGGGCCGTAATGCAGGTGGACGCCGTAGAGTGACTGCGGCTGCGCCGAGCAGCACCGGGTTCGGGATGTTCGCAGGCAGGATCGGCGGTGGTATATAGCTTCCAGCGGCAACCACCATTACCAGCCCCGTGCGCCCGCGACGTCCGGGTTCGAAACCCAGGCGGTCGGCCAGGGTCAGCGCGAGCGGCATGAGCAGTAGCACCCGGCCCGTCGTGGATGGCATAACGAACGCCAATGCGCCGGCGCCGAGCGCGACTGCGGTAACGTAGTGGCCGTACGTGTCCATCCTCGCGGCTAACAGGAAGTTGCTGAAACGCCACGCGAGCCCCGTCACACGCACCGCCACGCCGGTTATCGCGCCGCCGAACACCAGCCACCAGGCGGGAGACGAAAACCCCGCGAAGACGGTCTGCGCCGGCGCGACACCGAACAGCATCGCGAAGAGGAAAAACAGCAGCGTCGTCACGGACTCTTTCAGCAACCCGAGCGCCCACGAACAGACAGTGAAGAATACGAGGATCGCTGCCTGGGACATGGCCACCGGGTAACCGTGGATCAGCGGAACATCATACCGCACCAGGATGAGCGCCGCGAGCACCCAGAGGATCAGCAGGCCGGTGCCAATCTGCTCCCCGTGACGGGCATGCAGCGCAGCGACCGCCGCACAGGTCTGCGCGATGGCCCATCCACGTCGCCCGTGACCGCCTTCAGTTCACCCACTGCTCCTCATCATCGTCTCCTTACCGCACTGCTTTCAGCATAGGCAGTCGTACAATGGCAATGATTCGACTGGCAGACAGACAACTTCTTACGAAAACATGCCACGACGTGATGCCTGGGATCCGCAGCCCAAGAGGGTGCCCACCCGCAACGAGCCGGTCATGGCGCACCTGCACCTACCGCCGCCAGACGGCATCATCGAGTGGCACCGCCACACCTGGGGGCAGCTCGCCTCTGCCCCGGGTCGGGAGCATTCGGGTCAGTGCGCCCGGCACGATGTGGATCGTGCCGCTCTGGCGCGCGGCGTGGATTCCGCCCAGCATCGATCATCAGGTGGTATGCTCGGGCACGTCGAGTTTCACGCCCTCTATATCGAGCCAGGCACGTCGGCGCGAGCGACAAGATGCTCGCCCGTCTGTTCCAGAGCGAACTCAACACCAGCTTCGCGATTTGGCGCCGGCAACTGAGACTGTCGCGCGCTATCGATCTTATCGGACGCGGCGTTCCGCTGAACGTGGTCGCAGCCGAACTCGGGTATGCGAATGCCCCAGCCTTCTCCACGATGTTCCGGCATGCACTCGGCTTCCCGCCCTCACAGCTCGCGGGCACATCCGGCGCGCGGCGCCTTTAACCCATCTTCGGGGACGTCTTCATGCCCGTTGCGTCGTGTGGTAAAGCCTAAAGCCGCGCCCTGCACAGCCACGGCCGCCCAGGCTACGATGGACCTCCCTTCAGGAGCAGCCCCGTGAAGATCATCCGCAGCCGCGCGTTCACGTCAGACCGCGCATGGGGCGCGCTCGACATCGCGACGATGCAGGGCATCAGCGTGCGCCTGCACTGGACCGATCAGCCGTATAAATGGCATGTGAACGACAGGGAAAAGGTGTTTGGCGTTCTCGACGGAACCGTCGACATGCATTACCGTGAGGCGGGTCAGGAACACGTCGTCGCCCTGCATGCGGGTGACGTCTTCTACGCCGGGGTGGGATGCGAGCACGTCGCGCACCCGCGGGGCGAGGGCCCGCATTCTCGTCATCGAGCGCGAAGGCAGCGTGCGTCTAACTTCCCAGCGCCGTACCGCAGTTTCTGCCCGACCGGACCGCTGGCCGGTTTAGTGGTCTACAACCCGCGGCCGGGTGTGTGAGGCCCACGCCGGAGCAGTACAGCCGCGGCGAACTCTGCACCTGCGATCACAGACCGCCTCTCATCCGGTCGGTTTCCCGCTCGCCGGTGCTGCACGTCAGCCCACCACCTCGTAGATGCCCCAAGGCGTCCTGATGACCTGGCCCGGCTGCAGGGAAGTGTCCCCCGCGAGACGGGCGCGGAAGGTCACAACGTTCCAGTCCTGATCCCTGTAAGGCCCGATCTCCACCCTCGAGTTCAAACGCATCGACACGGATACGCGAGCGCCCTGGCAAAGGCCAGGCGACGGGGCTTGTCTGCTCTCGCCACATCGTCCGTCGATTCAGTCTCAGGCTGCACAGGCATCGCTACGTCCGTGGTTGACCGGGCCGCCATTGTAGCAAGCGCCCGGATCGCAAGCGGCGCTGGCGCGGTGCAGCAGACACCGCGTCCGTCACGATGAGGGACGCCCCCTGCGCCGACGTTTTGCGCTGGGGGCTTCCGAGCTTCGTGCTTCGCATCGAACCGCGTGCCGCTCCCGTGATCGACCATCCCGGACGCAGCAATCCCCGGAGCGGGATGCCATCGATGCTGCGAACGCCGTTACCCGTCCGTGTGAGTCGTCACGATAGCGAGGTGAGTCCGCGCCGGTCCTGTATCGCCGTGCTGTCTGTCCCTACGGCGCCTTTGTCGTTTGCTTACCCGGAATCTGCCAGGAACGTGACCCAGGCACGCCGCGCGCCGGACACGGCGTCAACGTCCATCAGCGAACGCAGCCTCACCTGCCTGAGCGTCCCCGTCGCGCCAGCGACGTGTTATCCGTCGTGCGATCCATTGCACAATTTGCTGCCGACCCCGCATTGCATCCCTTCCTCAAGGTGACGACAGCCAACGATGCGTAAGGCATCCCGCCTCCGCTTCCAGCGCTGCCGCGACCTGACCCCGCACACCGGCGCCGCCGGACATGGATGATGGGTCATTCGTCGTGATACGACACACACCACATCACATGGGCGAGACTGCGCACGCCCCTGGTTAGCTAGTGCGTCTTTACGTCGTTATGCAGGCGTCTGAAGCTCTGGCCGTCATTACCGGCAGCCTGTCGTGAACCATCCTTCCTCCCTGCAAAGGGCGCCTCCCTCCGCTAACGCTCCGGGACCAGGCTTTCGCGCTTCGCTTCAAGTCGCGTCCCGCGTCTTGCCCCTGGCGGGCATCAATCCTTGACGCAACCCCTCAGCCCTTAAAAGCCCAGTCAGGTGAAGGCCGCGGGCGGTCTCCACATGCGCACTCGCCGCGCGGCGGCTCATCCCGGTCAAACCCGACGCCTTGCATTCACCAGTCTCCTGAGTTTCCGCCCGACACCCGCGACCGTAGCCGATGGCGGGCAAACGTCAAGGGGCGAGGGACCGTGTTGCCCGCACCCCTCCCTCGCCTTTTTTCCTTGACGTTTCCCCGCCATCGGCTTCTTGAGTCGCACGGGCGCGTGGCGGCAGCAAAGCCAGCCCCGAGTTCCACCAGGACAAGCCCAACCCCTACAGCGGCGCGAACCTTGGAGCCCGGTCAGCGCAATACCCCCGTCAACCTTTTTTGCTGCGGAGAGTGTCATGCAACTCGCTTCTTCCTTCCGTTACGGCTCCCCGATGCTCCGCTCCGATTCGCCCCTGTCGGACGACCAGATCCGCCGTGTCGCCCCTTCGATCTTTGCCGAAGGCAAGCACGACAGCCGCTCCGAACGCTACACCTACATTCCGACCATCGACGTGCTGCGCGGCCTGTGCAACGAAGGATTCCAGCCCTTCATGGTCTGCCAGACACGCGTGCGCGATCAGGACAAGCGCGAATTCACAAAACATCTGATTCGCATGCGCCCCGCGAATGAGATTACCGGCGAGGACGTCAACGAGATCATCCTGCTCAATTCGCACGACGGCACCAGCAGTTATCGGATGCCCGGGGGGAACGTACAGATTTGTCTGCCAGAACGGCATAGTCGCGAGCGAAACGGTCGGCGAGGTGCGGCCCCACAAGGGCAACATCGTGCAGAACGTCATCAACGGCGCATTCGACGTGCGGACGGCTTCGACCTGATCCGCGAGCAGAAGGAAGAGGCATGAAGACCGTCACGCTCAACCGCGACGAACAGCACGCCTTCGCCCGCTCCGCGCTCGCGCTGCGCTACGACCCGACTGATGCTGACGCACCGGCGCCCATCACCGAAAGCCAATTGCTCGGTGTACGCCGTTTCGAGGACCGCCGCGACGATCTTTGGACGGTCTTTAACCGGGTTCAGGAGGCGCTCACAAAAAGCCGTCTGCACGGACGCTCGCGCACCGGGCGCTCCATGTCCACGCGTCCGATCACCGGCATCGACCAGAACGTAAAGCTCAACCGCGCGTTGTGGATGCTCTCTGAAGCCATGCGCCAGATGAAGGCGTAAGCACGGCACGGGTGGCAGCCCATCGCCGCCCGATTCCGGTTCATACTATCAGGATTCCTATCCGAGTTGAGCACTGACGATATCCCGCAGCACCGTGACCCGGAACTTTACTTTTCCATCCGGAGTGAATCATGCAAGCCGAAGTCAATACGCAAATGAACGACACCGCAAACGCCGCCGAAGCCGACACCGTCACAGACGCGACGGCTAACGCTGCGCCACTGCTCGAAACCAGTTTCGGCGACGAGCAGCCGGTCGTGACCGTACCGTATTCCGCCCTGGGACACTCGCCGCTCAATGCCCGTACGAAACCGCTGTCGGGCATCCCGTCGCTTGCCACGAACATCAGGGCAAAAGGGCTGCTGCAAAACCTCATTGTTCACGAAATGAAGGGGGCGCGTGGCAAACATCGCAAGCTTGGCGTCTGTGCCGGTCAGCGCCGACAGGCCGCACTCAACCTGCTGTTCGAGCAGAAGCACATCGCCGCCGACTACCCGGTGCCGGTGCGCATCGTCAGCGAAGGCGAGGCCCTCGCCATTTCGCTGATCGAGAACAGCGAACGCGAAGGACTCGACCCGTTCGACGTGCTGCGTGCTTACCGGATGCTGGCCGAGGAAGAGCGAAGCGTCGATTACATCGCCGCGCTTTTTCCGCTGTTGACGGCTGCGTAAAAGACCGCGGCATAAACGGCGACAGGAGCCCGAGCGAATCGGTCAACAACAAAGGGG
>CALNPU010000127.1 GCA_940588625.1 uncultured Caballeronia sp. | reverse complement strand
GCAATTCCGGCAATGCGGTTTCGCCCTTCAACCCTCGTCAATAAAGGCGCTGGCGATCATTCAGGACGAACTGGGTAGGGATCCGATCCCTCCTTGTAGCGCCAGCGCGTCTCCTTGCCGTCGACTACTGGCCAACGCCAACCGCGCGCTTCGTGATAAGCGTCGAACGGGGTGAGATCGTGACCATGACCACGGCCGAAGGGTCGCGTATTCCTCGAAGAGCCCCTTCTGCACGTAAAAACCAAAGGCCTTCGATTCATCATTCTTATAATTCGGATTGCTATCTTTATTTGGAAATCTGTCGACTTGTCCGTTGCGGTAGAGCACGTCGAATAGCGTCTTGCCCTTCAACTCCGGGCTCTTCGCAATCAACTCGGGCGGCCAGATTTCTTGGACCTTGAAGTGCTTCGAGAACTCCATCAATTGCCATAAGTCGGAGCGCGCGCGCCAGTGGGCACTTCCACCAGTTGGTGCCAGAACTGCGTCCGGCGCTCGGCGTTGCCGTACGCACCCTCTTTCTCGACCCACATCGCTGCGGGCAGGATCAGGTCGGCAGGATACTGCCGTAGCGGTCAGGTACACGTCGGATACCGCAATGGAGTTCTCGGGGTTACGATATTCTGGCAGCGTCTCTTCATTCAGGTTCGCACCCACCTGGACGTTGTTGCACATGATCCAATACGCGTTCAGCTTTCCGTCCTTCAGCATGCGGTTCTGCATCATCGCGGATAGCCGGGCTTCTCGGGAATCGTGCCCGCACGCAGCCGCCAGATCTGTTCCGCGTGCGCCCTGTGCTCGGGGGTGGTGACCACCATGTCCGCCGGCAGCCGATACGAAAACGTCCCCACTTCCCGCACCGTGCCGCACGCCGACGGTTGCCCGGTCAGCGAGAACGGACTGTTGCCCGGCGTGGCGATCTTGCTGGTCAGCAGGTGAAGGTTATAGATCATGTTGTTCGCCCACGTGCCGCGTGTGTGCTGGTTGAAACCCATGGTCCAGAACGACATCATCTTGATATCCGGGTTGGCATAAAACTCCTCAAGCTGGTCGAGCTTTGCCTTCGGCACGCCCGAAAGCTTCGTCACATAATCTGCGTCGTACTTCGAGACGAAATGCGCGAACGCGTCGAAATCCATCGGCTTCGAACTATTCGGATCGCCTGCGTTTTTGGCGGCTTTCTGCAACGGATGGTTAGGGCGCAGCCCGTAACCAATATCCGCGTTGCCTTCCTTGAAGGTCACGTGCTGCGTGACAAAGTCCTTGTTCACGCGATTCGTCTTGATGATCACGTTCGCGATATAGTTCATGATCGTGAGGTCGGACTGCGGCGTGAAAATCACTCGATAGTCGGCGAGATCAAAGCTGCGATGCTCGAACGTGGACAGTACCGCCACCGTCGTCTTCGGGACGCTCAGCTTGCGGTCCGTTACGCGGGTCCAAAGGATCGGATGCATTTCCGACATGTTCGATCCCCAGAGCACAAATGCGTCAGCTTGCTCGATGTCGTCGTAGCAGCCCATGGGTTCGTCCATGCCGAAGGTGCGCATGAAACCCGTCACCGCCGACGCCATGCAATGCCGTGCGTTTGGATCGAGATTGTTGGTGCGAAACCCTGCCTTCATGAGCTTCACGGCTGCGTAGCCTTCGAACACTGTCCACTGGCCCGAGCCGAACATGCCGAGAACCGTCAGCCCCTTCTCTCCTTCTCTTTCAGCACGCGCTTGAATTGCTCGGCCATCGTGCTGAAGGCCTGGTCCCACGAAACCGGGGTGAACACTCACCGTCCTTCGCGTACTTGCCGTCCTTCATGCGCAGCAGCGGCGTGGTGAGACGATCCTCGCCGTACATGATCTTCGAGAGGAAATAACCCTTCACGCAATTCAGGCCGCGGTTCACTTCGGCCAGCGGGTCGCCCTGCGTCGCCACGACCCTGCCTGCTTTCACGCCCACGGTTACGCCGCATCTTGTCCCGCAGCAGCGGCATGGCGAGGTGACGTCAGCTTCCGCTATTGCGACGACGGCCTTGTTCGCGCCAGCGGCGAAAACGGGCAAAACGACACCGGCCGCCGACGCAGCGGTAGCCCCTGCCGTCTGCTTAATAAAGCTTCGACGAAGCTTCGACGCGTCAGGCTCATCGCGAATCTCCTGGTCGAGCGCTGCGATATCCTCGTGATGCCGATAAACGAGTGATGCCGAATAAACGCCTGGAAGCGCGTGAATGGCATTCAGCTGATCGACAATATCAACTAAGCGGCGCTCCTCCAGTATCACGATTATTTTTCCCTCCGGACTTGTCGCGTGAATCTCTGAACCCGGCAGAAGTGAAATTGCCTGCTTGATATTTTCAAGATTCGATTGACTCGCATGCACGACGATTCCCGCGATATGTGCTTCAGAAATTGAAAAGAGTTCAACGAATGCATTTTTCAGACGTGCAGACATGAGTGGGCTCCTGCCGCTTTCAATTACATGAAACGAATTAATCCGCGCGTTAGTCAGTGAGGCGGATCGCCGATCAGCATTTGATAGAACCACGCGCTGAAACCATAAATGGCAACGAACATGATGGTTAATACAAGAACCATGATAAGGTCAGGAAGAGGAAGCTACGGAGCTCTTCCGTCTTTCGAAGGCGAGTTTCAGTTTCCGTCATGATTATTAAATACGAGAGGGGTTCCGATTAAGAACCGGTTTTTTTGAGGTGCTGTGGGAGTGATTGTTGGCGCGCGCAGGGAAAGCGTCAAGGGATTTACACGCGAGAAACGAGCGATTGTTACAGTTAAAACGGATTAATAAAAATGAGCACATTTATATCTCTAGTTATAGAAACTCAGCCGAAATACTTGGCAATCCAGAACCTTGATCCTTGAAAACTAAGTGACGAACGCGCCGCAAAATGTTATTAAGCAATGCTTAAATAAAGGCAGCGCGCGACTGCCTTGGTCGCAAAAATACCTACCTCACCCTCACCCCCGCTCCGGAATATCCAGCCCTCTCACCACCGCCGGCCTGGCGACGAACACATCCAGTGCACGCCTGACGTTCGGGAAGTTCTCGATGCCCACCAGCCCACCCGCGTCATAGAACCCGATCAGGTTGCGGATCCACGGAAAGCTGACCATGTCGGTGATCGTGTAGTCGTCGCCCATGATCCACTTGCGCTCGGCCAACCGCTGCTCGACCACGCCCAACAGACGCTTCGACTCGGCGACATAGCGGTCGCGCGGGCGCTTGTCTTTGTACTCCTTCCCGGCGAATCGGTGGAAGAAACCGAGCTGGCCGAACATCGGGCCAATACCGCCTATCTGGAACATCACCCACTGGATGGTCTCGTAGCGGCCCGCTGCATCTTGCGGGATGAACTGGCCGGTTTTATCGGCGAGATAGATCAGGATGGCGCCCGATTCGAACAGCGCCAGCGGCTTGCCGCCCGGGCCGTTGGGATCGATGATCGCCGGAATCTTGTTGTTCGGATTCAGCGATAAGAACGCCGGTGACATCTGGTCGTTGGTCTCGAAGCTCACCAGATGCGGCTCGTACGGCAGCCCGGTCTCCTCCAGCATGATCGAGACCTTCACGCCGTTGGGCGTCGGCAGCGAATAGAGCTGAATCTGGTCGGGATGCTGCGCAGGCCATTTTGCTGTGATGGGGAAAGCGGACAACATGGATATCCTTTAGATAAAAGCACGGCGCGTAAGCAATGACGCCTCGCCGGAGCGGTTTATTGGTCTGTTTCGGCACACAGGAGGACGAATATAGTCACTCCTGGGGCTCTTGTCTTTTCGGGCCTGAAAACGCTGCCCCAGGGCACGGGTATCGAGGTAATCGCCTACGCCGGAACCGGATCAAAGCAATCAAGAAGCGTTAACTGGCAACTACAATGCTGCAAAGCGGCGAACGCGGACAGAATACAAACAGCTGGAGTCACCCATGAGTCAGATGATCAAGCGAAACGGATTACAGGTTGCGGCTGCGCTCAGCCAGTACGTTGATGACGAAGCGCTGTCAGGAACCACACCACTATAGAAAGGAAAGCGATGCATTCTGGAAAGGTTTCGACGCCCTTGTCCACGACCTCGCCCCGAAGAACCGCGCACTGCTCGCCGAACGCGACCGGCTGCAAACGGAGCTGGGACCAGTGGCATAAGGCACATCCGGGACCGGTGCGGGATCTGGTGGCATACCGCGCGTTTCTGGAAGATATCGGCTACATCGTGCCGGCAAGCGCGGCTGTACAGGCCACGACCCAGAACGTCGATACGGAAATCGCCGAGCAAGCCGGACCGCAACTCGTCGTGCCGCTTTCCAACCAGCGTTACGCGCTAAACGCCGCGAATGCTCGCTGGGGCAGCCTGTACGGTCACGGCACCGACGGCGCCGAACGTACCGCCCAATTCAACCCGGTTCGCGAGGCGCGTGTCATCGCCCGCGCTCGCACGTTCCTCGACGAAGCTGCACCGCTCGCCAACTGCTCGCATGTCGATGCGACCGCGTATCGCGTAGAAGACGGCAAGCATGTCGTCACGTTGAAAAACGGCTCGTCGGCGTTGAAATCGCCGGATCAGTTCATCGGGTTTCCAGGGCGATGCTGGCTCACCGTCCGCGGTGCTGCTCAAGCATCATGCGGCCTGCACTTCGAGATCCAGATCGACGCGACTGACTCCATTGGCAAGACCGATGCCGCGCATGTGAAGGACCTGCTGATGGAGGCGGCGGTCTCGACCATCATCGATTGCGAAGATTCGGTGGCAGCCGTCGATGCGGCTGACAAGGTCCAGCTCTACCGCAACTGGACCGGCCTGATGAAGGGCGATCTGGCGGAAGAAGTCACCAAGAACGGCAAGACCTTCACGCGCCGCCTGAACGCTGATCGCGAATACACCGCGCCCGATGACTCGACGGTCAAGCTGCATGGCCGCTCGCTGCTGTTCATCCGTAACGTCGGGCATCTGATGAGGAATCCCGCTGTTGTCGATCGAGATGGGCACGAGATTCCCGAAGGCATTCTCGACGCCGTGATGACGTCGCTGAGCGCACTGCACGACCTGCAAAACAAGCTCAATTCGCGCACGGGATCGATTTACATCGTGAAGCCGAAGATGCACGGCCCGGCGGAAGTCGCTTTCTCCGATGAGCTGTTCGGACGTGTGGAAGACCTGCTCAGCCTGCCGCGCTACACGATCAAGATGGACCATGGACGAGAAGCGGCGCACGAGCGTCAACCTGCAGGCGTGCATTGCGATGGCATCGGCGTGGGTGGCGTTCATCAACACGGGCTTCCTCGACCGCACCGGCGACGAGATGCACAGCGCGATGGAAGCCGGCCCGATGATGCGCAAGGGCGACATGAAATCATTGGCGTGGATCACGGGCCTATGAGCGCAATAAAGTGCTCGCGGGGCTGAGTTCGGGATTGCGTGAGCGCGCGCAAATCGGTAAAGGCATGTGGGCCATGCCCGACCTGATGCACGCCATGCTCGAGCAGAAGATCGCCCATCCGAAGGCAGGTGCGAACACGGCATGGGTGCCCTCGCCGACGGCCGCCACGCTGCATGCGCTGCATTACCATCAAGTCGATGTGCAAGCCGTGCAGAAGGAGCTGGAGAAGACCGCTTACGCCAGCGCACGCGATGACCTGCTTGATGGCTTGCTGACGATTCCCGTCGTGGAAAAAGCGCAATGGTCGAATGAGGACGTTCGCCAGGAAATCGAGAACAACGCGCAGGGGATTTTGGGTTACGTGGTGCGGTAGGTTGACCAGGGCGTGGATGTTCGAAGGTGCCGGATATCCACGATATCGGGCTGATGGAAGACCGTGCAACGCTGCGAATCTCGAGCCAGCATATTGCCAACTGGCTGCATCACGGAGTGGTGTCGGAGGCGCTGGTCAGCGAGACATTCGAGCGCATGGCGAAGGTCGTCGACAAGCAGAATGCCGGCGACCCGCATTACCAGCCGATAGCCGGTCACTTTGAGACATCGTTGGTTTTCAAGGCGGCAAAGGCGCTGGTGTTTGAGGGTCGCGCGCAACCGAGTGGGTACACGGAGCCCTTGCTGCATAAGTTCCGGCTTGAAGTCAAGCAGCGGGGGCGAGAGACGGGCGCCTAGCCTCCTGCATATATGCATAAAAGTAAAAACCCGTATAGTATATCCAGCGAGGCCAGCGTGCAAGCATCCGAGGGAGGGAAGAGTTTGGCGAGCGGTCGCTCGTTGCCCGAGCGGCGCGATGACCTAGCCTACTACTGCATGCCAACGCGGCCTCGCTTTAACTTCTGGACATGCAACGACTCCTTCTTTTGATCGACCTGCCAAAGATCAAACGCGGTCTGATGAGCCAGCCAGGACTCCGCGCTTTTGCCAAACGCGATTTCAAGCCCGCATCGCCATTTCGGGACCGATCACTGCTCGCCCGTTGACGATCTCGGACAACGTCTTGCGCGACACGCCGAGACCTTCAGCGGCATATGTTATCGACAGATCCAGCGGCTCAAGCTACAGCTCGGAGAGAATTTCGCCGGGATGCGGCGGGTTATGCATACGCATGGTGTTCCTCATTCAGTGGTAGTCGACGTAATCGACAATATGAGCGTCGCCGTTCTCGAACTGAAAAATGACGCGTCAGTTTGCCTGAACGGTTACAGCCTAGAATCCGGCCAGATCGCCTTTTCTTTTAAGGGATACAGTTTCAGCGCCGGAGCATCGACATCATCGATTTCGACCGGCATCGTACAGAGCCAAAACAAACCGACGGCGTTTGCCGTGAATCGTGTACCCCCCCGACTGCTCGTCTTAAAAAAAGCGCTCAAGCCTTTTGAGGTTTGAACGATTTGATCATCCTCAAATTGTAACCCATCGGGTTACAATTTGCAACTTGGGTCGCACGGAATTGAGTCTCGGCGACGATGTTGATCGGAATGACGGACCTGCTGCTTTCGCCGCCCACAGGGGCACACCTTTTGACGGCATCCCCTACCATCGTCCTTTTCTCAACAAGGGGCTGGCACATACGCGCGAGTTTGCTATAACCTGCGACTTGCTGGAGAGATGGATGAGCGGTTTAAGTCGCACGCCTGGAAAGCGTGTTTAGGGTCAAACCTAACCGGGGTTCGAATCCCCGTCTCTCCGCCAGAACACCCCTCCCAGACAGTCCGATTTAATCTGGATTAGTCGCCGAAACTCGCGCCAAGTAAGGCTCTCCGGGGTTTCACCAGAACTAAAGCCCTCTGAATCAATTGCCTTTCCTTGGAATAAGTCGTAAATTTTTAGGTGGGTCGTTAGGTGAGGTAACGACGGGAATGGAATGCCAAGAGTCGCAAAGAGGTCCGCTCGCTGTGTCGCGCTTATCAGAGCCCGGCACGTATGGTATGCGGTCGGGCGCGTCGCGGGCTTGGCGCTGCAGATCACCCCCAAACCGGCTCGCGCTCGTGGATCCTTCGCGTAACGATTGGTGGCCGCCGACGCGAGATCGGCCTGGGGGGGCCTATCCTGCCGTTCCGTTGAAAGAGGCGCAGGCCAAGAAAGACGAGATCACGGCCGGTGTCGATCCAGTGATGGCACGGAAAGAAACCGCGAGTCGCCTGCGCGCCAGCCATGCTCTTGAAGTTACGTTCAAGGAAGCAGCGACGCGATTCATCAAAGCCAAGGCTCCCGAATTGAAGAACGCCAAGCACGCGGACCAATGGACGAACACGCTGGTCAATTACGTGTATGACGCCATCGGCGACCTCATGGTACGTCACGTCGCACGTACCACATCGCCGAAGTACTCGAACCGATCTGGACGACGAAAACAGAAACAGCGTCGCGCGTGCGCGGTCGGATCGAGGCGACTTGGATTGGGCGTGCGTGAAAGGCTTCCGCGATGAAGGTGTCAACCCTGGTGTCAACCCTGCGACCTGGCGCGGCAACCTCGACAAGCTGTTGTCGGCGCCGAAGAAAACGAAACAGGTGCGCAATCATCCCGCCCTGCCGATCGATCAAATGAGCGCGTTCATGGTGACGTTGAGAAATCTGCCCGGCGTCTCGGCGCGCTGTCTCGAATCACGATATTGACCGCGGCCCGGTCGGGTGAATCACGCGGCGCGCGCCGGCCGGAAATCGACTTCGATAAAGCGATATGGATTGTTCCGCCGGAGCGAATGAAAGCGAAGAAAGAGCACCGCGTGCCGCTCTCGCCCGCGGCGCTCGATCTCGTCAAGGCGTTGCCCGGTAAATCCGAAGACTGACCTGTTATTCCCAAGCCCAAAGGCAAACAGCATGCTCAGCGATATGGCGCTGCTCGCGGTGATGCGCCGTCAGGAACTCACCGCCACGCCGCACGGCTTTCTTGGGCCGGCGAGCACACGAACCATCCGCGCGAGCTGGCCGAAGTGGCACTGGCGCAAATCAAGGGCGATGCGACAGAGGCGGCTTATTGGCGCGGCGACGTGCTTGAGAAGCGTAGACAGATGATGGCCGATTGGGCCGACTTTATCGGTAACACAGAGAAACAACTGGACTAAGGGAGCGGGAGTGCGTGAAGGCGACGCGTTGGTAAATGAGCGCATCTACAGGTGGATAAACGGCCTGTCACGAGACGCCAGCGAGTTGTATGGCGACATGGGAAGCCCCATGACGGTCACAGAATTCGCGGACCGCTTTGTGCGGCCGGTTCGCGAATCCGCCTATCCATCGGTAAAGGAGCCGTTCCAGAAATGGCACGCGTTCCTCTTATCGTCTGGTGAAGAATTCAACTCAGAGCAGCGGCAATTGATGATGGACATGGTAGTGATCCACCTTGGAACCGCGCGCTCTACTACGCCGACCCAGAGGAGCCAGACGACGCTTGGGAGGAGATTAACTATGCGAACCATTGGTTGAGCATGCTGCTCGGCGTGGTGCGGGTTGAAAAAAAACTCCGCACCTAGGGTCGTCTCACGTGCTGGCCTTCGCCGAAAGACATGCTGAAGCCTTAGTCTCCACACGCAACCGGGCAGCGGCATTGAAGGGGCATGAGGCGGACCAAGCGAATAAGGCGTTTGCGTTCAAATAGCTTGATGATCGCTTTGAAGCAGACGAACTTACCAACGTCGTGCCGCTGAGAATTTAGGGAAAATCGTTACCGGCGAGTTCAGTACGCGCCTCTCGTACGTTAAAGATCGGTGTAAGTCAAGATAGCCTGCGCGCAACCTAGGGTAGATGCTCGCAGACTGCCTATTTTCGACGGCGCATGAGGCAAAGAATTCGTATCGCCCCACTCATTCCGAGTGAAACCGGAGCGATACGAATTAAGACAGTAGATCAGATCAAGAACTTCGATAGCTGCTTGCCCAATGCGGCGGGCGTCGACGACAAGACAGTGGCCAGTGGCCGCTCTATGCGGCTGCAACCCGAGCACAGTCTGGGAGCGCAGCAAACGCGGCGCCCTTCCCAAGCCCCGCAAGATCGGCGGTTCCACGCGCTGGATGGAACGTTGGCGAACTGCGCGCGGTCCTCATGGGCGAGGCTGCCGTAATGAATGGACAATAAAAGGCGCCCCACAGGACGCCCAAAACAATCTCAGTCTCAACCTGCGGTTACACGTTTCATGCGCTGCGTTCCGATCCTTGCGGCCTGAACCTGTTCGAAGCGGAACGTATCGGCGAACACGTGTTGCGCACGACCATTGCCGCGTTGACGCGCGAGGGTTAATCATCACGCGGGAGTGGGAGGCTGTACCGACCCGGTTCGGCACGTCGGCGCGTGTCGTGCGCTATCGCTACGCGGGCTACAAGAACCCGGCCGAGGTCGCCGAGGACATTGCCGCCCTGCTTGCGCCGCGAGGTATCGAATGAAACCTTTCAAATATCGCTTGACGGCGGTAAACCCGGCGCTTTATCCTTTCTCTGTGCGTGAAACAACACGCGCCGGGTTTGACAGCCTGGAAAATGTGAGGTGGACTACCGCAGCTGTGCGGTTTTTTATGTCTGTTCGCCTTTGCGCGCCTTTCTATGGGCGGGCCTTGGTAGGGAGCCTTCGGGCTGCCGGTTGCCTCCATTTCTGGTCTGTCAACCCTGCCATGTGCCTGCCCACCCCATTTGACAGTGGACGGCGGGCCTTCAACCTAATGGAGACCGCTATGCGTGCTAATGCCCCTGCTTGTCCTGAGCAAACCCAGATCCTCGAAATTGTTCGTGCCGCGCTACGCGACGCAGCGACCGCACCAACGCCCAACGGCACTATCGACGTTCTCGGCGACGCACGCACTCACCCGCCTGGCTGCAATAGTTCGTGCGGAGTAAGCCATGTTTGACCGAAAACGACTTGCCGTTCACGCCATGAACGATCTGCATGCCGCGCAAGCCGTTCTGCAGCGCGCGCATCTGCTGTTCGCCCTAATTGAAGAATTTGCCGCACGTGGCGCAAAGATCAACCGTTCCTGCTGGCTCAAGTCGGCTTGGAGATCGTCAAGACCGGTAGCGATCAGATCGAAACCAATGTCGCGCTCTTCGACGAGGTGTCGAATGGCTGAGCAACCTATCAAGCAGCCGGTTCGCGACGACATCCCTGTTATCGACATCCAGAAAACCGCGCGTCAGCGTATCCGCGTGTCGCACAAGCACTGGAAGGGTGTCGCGTATGTCGACGTTCGCATGTATGTGGTCGGCGAGGATGGCGTGTATGTGCCCACGCAGCGCGGCATCTCGATTCGTCACGAACACCTCGCGCCGGTGATCCAAGAGCTTCTGCAGGCGTCCCGCGAAGTGGGTCAAGGTGGCCCGCCATGAGTAACCGCGAAAACAGCTCTCTCGATACGAAAGAGATCTTCAGTCTGGTCGACGTGCTCTACGATTCATCCACCCTGTTTGAGGCGATCATCCGAGAAACGTCGGAACACAGCCTAGTGCGTCGCCTGGCGAATCTCGGGCGGCAGATGTGCGACTAGCATGCCGGCAGCTTCGAAGGACTCCGCGACGAGTACAACGGGCACGTCGAGCGTTATCTCCCGCATTTCTCTATGGTGATGCGGCAGTTGCAAGCCTCACCGCTCAAGCTGAGGGGGCTCGCGATGAACAGCGTCACGATGAAGGCCGTCGCGATGATCGGGGCAAACGTTGCAGCCGTGTTCGAAAAAGTGCCGCACGCGCAGATTCCTGAGTTTGAGGCGATTCGCAATGGCACGCTGGATGCCGCTTGGTACATCGTCAACAGCGATGACCAGATGCCGACGCAGGCCATAGTTGACGGCTTCGAGGACTGGATCAGCGGGTGGCAATTCGAGGCGCAAGGCGCGGCAGCCGCTTTCCGCTATCGCATGGCGCCGTTCTAACTCGCCGGCTTCCGCGAGTACTTCGTGCTGATGGGGCTTGGACACGATGAATCCGGAGGCCACTAACGGCCACTAAGAAAAACAAGCCCGACCCCCGGGGAAGCTGAACCCCGCTGTACGCCGAGATGATCACGTGCCACGCATATCGCGTCCTGAGCGGTCCATCGAAGAACCTGTTGTGGGATCTGAAGTCGATGTGCAACGGCAAGAACAATGGCTCGATTGGGGCTCCGTTGTCGGCGATGAAGGCACGGTTCGGATGGACGTCATCGTCGGTGCTCAGCAGGCTGCTGTACGAGCTGCGCGCCATGGGATTCATAGCGCTTATGAAGCAAGGCGGATTGAGGGAAGGCATTCGAGTGCGCTCTCTGTACCGCTTCACCGACCTGCCGGTCTACGAAGACAAGCAGACAGGGCGACAGGCGGTCGGGCAAACCTTCGACTATGTGACAACACGCACTTCAACTCACAGGCCGAGGCCAGGGCGTTGCTTGAGGTGCGCGTTGCAGAGTATCAGGACGAAGGACGGAAGCGGCAAGGAAAACAACCTTCCCCTCTCACCTATCCCCTTTTTTATTCTAACTGAGAACCAGACTGGTTCTCTTAGAGAACCGATGAGGTCCATTTTCCGTTCTCTACAAGAACAGGGGATTCGCTTGGTCGGATAACTGTCAAACGCTTACGGGGAAAGGACTCTGGCAGCTTTAAGCATTCCTAATCTACCTTTCTTTTCCCTGTTCTCATAGAGAACTGTTTTATAGAATTTACCACCACCAAAGGAGAAAGCATGACGACGTACCGGGTTTTGACGTGCCGCATGTGCCCTGCAACCTTCATCGCCGTCTTGAACCGTTCCGAGTTTGGTGGAGGCTCGGACTCTTGAGAGAATGGAGCCGCGAACAAGTCGAACCAGTTTTCTGC
>CALNPU010000126.1 GCA_940588625.1 uncultured Caballeronia sp. | reverse complement strand
CCTGCAATTCCGGCAATGCGGTTTCGCCCTTCAACCCTCGTCAATAAAGGCGCTGGCGATCATTCAGGACGAACTATTGAACCAGTAGCACGACGTCTTCGAATTGAACCACGTATTCTATCATGTTGCTTGTCCTTACTCCCAGCCATCATGACGAGCTTGGGCTTGAAGCTATTGACGTATATATCGGGGCCTCTGCCCAATAGTTAGTGCCATACACTAGGCTGACGCCGCTCATCAATACGTTGTACTGTCTGCCAAACGTAAATTGACCGAACAAGCTGGACTGCAAACCGACATAAGAAATCTGAAATTGTGGACCCCTCTCGGGGGAAAGTTTTCCGCTTGATGCATCGAAGTGGGTTTCAATCTGAAACAGGGTTTTCAGGCCGGCGCCTAAATCCTCGCTGCCGTTGAAACCCCAATAACTCTCCATCGGGCCACCTCCCTCGGGTAATCCAAACCTGGAACCAGTGGACGCGGGAAGTCCATTCGCTCCGTAGGTCACGCTGTTCGTTTCATAGCGAATACCCGTGTCAACCGTGCCGTAGAGCGTCACGCTACTTTGCGCCCAGGTTGCTTCTGCGAAGAGCCACAACATGGTCGCGCTTGCTGATTTATATCTCACACGTCCTCCAGAATCTTCAAACAGAACTGGTGGTGATCGCCTGACAGACGATACGATCGCGCATGGAATACCCACCCACGTCTTGGAACGCGATAGGAATGCAGTTGCCGAACCGCTCCAACTGGGCTTTCTCCAGCTCGGTTAATCCAGGCTGATCCTCGATACGCTGCTTAAACGACGGAAGTAATGCGAATTATTTCAATCAGAATGAATACCTTGGATACCTAAATAAATCAGTTACAATCGCCCACGCGAGAGATTTCGGGAAAGGTTAGGGGAGGGGGGAGGCCGGCACGAACCTCAGAGTTAGGATCAGCCGTTTCAATTTTTTTGCTGACTACGAATTGTGCGGCGGCGCCAGCGACCTGGCGAAATAGCGCAGCGCGGAAACGCACGGTTGTTAAATACTGAATGCCGTTCTATCCGTCTGCTGGCCCGCGCGGGAAGGTTAATCCGCTGCGGAGCGCGGCGGTTGCTTCAATTAGCGCGTCGCGCGCGGCTTGGGCGACGCCAGTGGCGTTGACAGCGCCATGGATCATGCCAGTGTGCCGGCGTAACCCCGGCTTCCCTCAGGCGGTGGGCATATGCCTCTCCTTCGTCGCGAAGTGGATCAAAACCAGCTACCGCAAGATAAACGGGTGGCAGTCCCGCCAGGTCCCTGGCCAGCAACGGAGAGGCCCTTGGATCAAGCGCGTCGCCGTCGTTAGACAGATAGTGGCTGCCGATACCAGTCCATCTGCGCCTCGGTCAGGAAGAATCCACGTGAAAACAGTGAGTAGGAAGGGGGGGTGTCGACAGATCGGTCACTGGCATGAATATTAGCTGGAATGCCGGCGCGGGTCCGTCGCCTGCGGAGGTGATCTGGGAGACTACCGCGCTCAGGTTTCCGCACGCGCTTTCGCCACCAACACCGATAGCCAGCCGGATTGACATTGAGGGCGACCGCCTGGTCGACCGCGTAACGGAATGCAGCGATTGCGTCGTTGACTCCGACGGGGAATGGCTGTTCGGGAGCGAGGCGATAGTCAATTGACAGTACTGCCAGTTCAGCGTGAACAGCCAGGAACCGGCAAACGCTGTCGGCAGCGCTGAGGTCGCCCAGTATCCAGCCTCCCTCCCCCATGGAAATAAACAAGTAGTGCGCATGGGCTCGTCAGTCCGGCGGGACGGTACAGGCGCGCCGGAATTGTTCCCCCCTACCCCGGAATTGTCAGCTCCCCGATGGTCTCGACCGGAATCGGATCGCCGAACACTACGCTTTCACGCGCGATCTGCACCCGGACCCGCGGCAGTGGCATGGAGTCGTAAGCGTCTACCGTGGCCAGATTCAGGAGTCGCAATGCAAGCTGGACCTCAGGATTCAGCTCCTGCCCATCGATACGAATCGGTCGCCCTCCAAGCCAACGCTGCGCCATGGTCGGCAATACGCCAACCAGCTTCAGGATGGCACGCGCGATGTGATCCGACAGCGGCCTGCGATCTGCACCCATGGAGACTCCTTGACTGAGACTCACTCGATCAGCGAGCCCCTGAAAAGAAGTTTCGCCGCTGATGTGTCCAGACAGTAGAGCGACTCTGGACAATTGTCCAGATGTCTTTAATGCAAAGATGTGGGTGCAACCTAGTTGCGGCCATACGAACTACTGATCGCTCGTCAGGTACGAGCGGATCAGCGCGCGAATGCCATTCCCGGGCGCGCGCTGATCGGCCTTGCCTCGCGGCCAGGCAAGTCGATGCAGGGCAAACCCGTCAATGAGTGCGACCAGCGCCCGCGCGCCTGCTGCGCGCAACGATGCTTCGGCGACCTGTTCGGAGCGGGCGATCACATGATGCGCTGTCGCGGTCAGCTTGGGCCTGTGGGGGCACTGCAGGTAAATCTCGAACTCGGTCGTCACGTCGGACCAGGCGCACCACTATCAGCAATGCCACGGCATGATCGATGGCGTTTTCGATGCCTCCGTCGAGTTGATCGATTTCTTAATTCAGGTTGTCTATCTGGGTGATCACGCGCGAGGCAACGGTGCAGAGTGCTTTGGCTATGAGTTCATCGATAGATGCAAAGAAATAGCTGGTAGTCGACAGAGCCAATCCGGCATGGGCGGCAATCGCACGGTGCGTGGCGCCGCCGACCCCCTTCTCTGCAATGACTTCGATGGCCGCGTCAATCAGTGCGGTTCGGCGAGCCTGGCCAGCGGCTCGGAGGGGCGTGGGTCGAATTGGCATCTATAAATTGTATTCCCGATTGTGGACAACAGTCCGCGTATGCTACGGCCTGAACAAGTGTCCAATTTAACGGTTTGTGCGGCGAAGATACGAGAGTAACGGAACAGTGAACCGGCTCAAGAATCACCAGAATAAAAATCTTGTCACGAGTCATCTGTACACCGAGACAAAACAATGAGTCGCGCAAGCCACCGAACCGCCACATGACTATTCGTATTTCCGCAAAGCACTTGCGGGTCATCGGTTACCGGCGGCGTTCATTGATCTCAACCGTATCGAGACCAACCTCGAGCACTTCAGGGCACGAGCCGAAGGCATGCCGATCCGGTTGGTGACGAAATCGGTCTGATCGTTGGAGATGATCCGCATGATCATGGCGGCTGGTCCGTTCATGCGAGGCCTGATGTGTTACTCGGCCGCCGAGGCGGCATGGCTGGCAAGCGAATGCTTCGATGACATCGTGGTGGCGTATCCCAAGGTCGAGCCCTCCTCGTGCGGTCGCGGCCCATTTGCGCAAGGGGAGATTGATCACGCTCATGGTCGACAGCGTGATGCAGGTTGAGCAAATCGATTCGCTCGCCCGCGCCGAGGACGTAGTTTTTCGTCTTTCGATCAATCTGGATATGTCATCCGCCTTTCCCGGTGTCTATTTTGGCGTTTATCGGTCGCCGGTCCGCGGTGGTCGCGCTTGCGGGCAAGATTGCCCGACGCCGCGGCGTGCGACTCGACGGACCGATGGGTTATGAAGGCCAGATTGCCGGCTTGATGGACAACGTGCTTGGCCAGCGGATCAAGAGCGCCATCGTGCGTTATCTGAAACGCCAGTCTATTCGGCAGATCAACGCTCGCCGGGAAGCCGTGGTCCAGGCACTTGTGGCGGTCGGGCATACGCTGCGCTTCGTGAATGGCGGAGGCACCGGAAGCTTCGAGAGCACCTGGCGTGACGCATCCGTGACAGAGCTCGCGGCCGGCTCCGCGCTCTATATGCCAACGCTGTTCGACCACTACGCTGCTTTCCATGCTTTACCCGCCGTGGGCTTCGCAGTGCCCGTCACACGTATTCCCGAGAGCAGCATCGTGACCTGCTCGGGTGGCGGATATATAGCTTCGGGATCAGCAGGGAGGGATCGATTGCCACAACCCTGGCTGCCTGCCGGCTGCGCCTTGATCAATACCGAGGGGGCGGGTGAGGTCCAGACACCCGTGTGGCATCCGCCGTTTGTCGCGTTAAAGATCGGCGACCCGATGCTGTTTCGTCACGCCAAGGCAGGCGAGCTTTGCGAGCATTTCAATGAACTCCTGCTGATCCGCGATGGACATGTTGTCCAGCGGATTTCGACCTACCGCGGCGATGGCAAGAGCTTTTTCTAGTTCTAGAAACAGATCCAACGTGTGAGGGAACGGCTATGTGGAGTAACTGGTCCGGGTACGTGAGCAGCCCGGGGCGACGGTATCAACGTCTGCATCACAAGGCGAACTCGTCAATATTCTGCGCGGTTTATCGGGTGCCGGCACGCCGATTCGGGTAGTGGGCGCGGGACACTCATTTACGCCGCTCGTCCAGAAGGATGGCGTGGTCGTGTCGCTGGATAACTTGCAGGGCATTATCGAAATCGACGAGGCTCTTCGCATTGTGCGCGTCCATGCCGGTACCCGGCTGTTCACGCTCGGCGCGGCGCTTGCCGCGCATGGCATGGCGATGGAAAACCTCGGTGACACAACGTGCAATCCATGGCAGGTGCAATCAGCACCGGCACGCACGGCACGGGAATAACGCTCGGCAACCTGGCAACGCAAGTGATTGGGCTCAAGTTCACGGCTGCGGATGGCACACAAGTCGTGGCGTCATCCAGCGAAAACCCGACCCTGCTGGAAGGCGGCAGAACCGCTCGTTCGAGTTCTTCTGGTTTCCGCACACGGATCAGGTACTAACCAAGCAAGGCCTGGAACGTGAGCACCTCTGAAATGGCGCCAAAGAGCAGGGTGAGCCGTGCCATCGAATCGTTCCTGGAAAACACAGCATTTGGTTTCCTGTGCGGCATTGGGAAGCAATTCCCGTCTTCGTGCCCATCGCTCAGCCGGATATGTGCGTCGACGATTTCGTCCGGTCAGGAGGTCGACGCGAGTCATTCAGCGCTCGCGAGTGTTCGTCGGGTCCGCTTCAACGAGTCGGAATGGGCCGTGCCCGCAGAACGCGGTGCCGATGCATTGTGGGAAATTCGCGAGTTCATCTCGCGCAAGGCATTCCCCTTGATGTTTCCGATCGAGTATCGCTGGGTCCGCGGAGATGATATCTGGCTCAGCCCGAACTACCGCCGCGATAGCGTCCATATCTTCGTGCACCAGTTTCGCGGGATGCCCTTCGAGGCTTATTTTCAGGCGTGCGTGCGATTTGCCTGAGCCACGGGGGCCGCCCGCATTTGGGCAAAGTGCACTCGCTCAAGGCTCAGGAATTATCGAAGCTCTATCCGCGCTGGAATGATTTCCTGGCGCTGCGAAGCTCAGGCCAGCATGTAGCCACGTGGGCGTAAGCTGCGACGGGGATCAAGGCGTGCACTCAAGGGCGCGATTTTCGGCAACAGTAACATGCCTGGAATAGACAGCGCAGCGTAGATCATGAAGTACTCGAACCAGCCGGTTTGCGCGACCACAAAGCCGCTCGATGCTGACCCCAGCGTGCGCGGCACCGATGCAAGGCTCGTAAAGAGCGCGAACTGCGTGGCGGTATAACGCGGATCGGTCGTGCTCGCGATATAGGCCACGAACGCGGCCATGGTGAGGCCGGTGGCAAAGGTTTCAAACCCGTAGAGCGCGGCCAGCGCCAAGGGCGATGGCCCGATTTTCGCAAGTCACGCAAAGCCGAGCGTAGAAACGATCTGCAGCGCACCGAAGATCCAGAGCCCGCGTGCAATGCCGATCTTCACGAGCCACACGCCACCCACAATCCCGCCCGCCAGGCTCGCCCAGAACGCGACAGTCTTCGCAATCACGCCGATCTCCTTCAGGTTCACGCCTTCAGTTTCAGTGCGTAACCACGCCTGGACCAGATAGACGAGCGTGAAGAGCGGCAACCCCGACGTGAAGCCGATAAACACGCAAATCAAAATGCGTTTGTTGAGAAACGCGCGCCAGCCGGGGTGGTCTTCGTGAGCGGTAAGAGCGGGCACCTCGTATGGCGAGTTGGACATAGGGTCGATTCGAAACAGTAAGCGGTGCGCGAGCGACAAACCGGCAAGCTCAGTTCAGCTTCGCTTCACGCGATAGACCGCAAGGCTACCACGCCAGTTCGCCCCCCAACGGATGAACTGTTCGCCATGCAGCACCGCGCGATCGAGGATCTCGATACCCACTTCCGGCGCCAGTGCCTCGAAATCCCGAATAGTGAGAACCCGCACGTTCGGCGTGTTATGCCATTGATACGGCAGCGTTTTCGACACAGGCATGCATCCCTGCAAAACGGTCAGTCGATGCCGCCAGTAACCGAAGTTCGGAAACGACGCAATGCATTCGCGTCCCACGCGCACGGTTTCGCGCAGGATCGCGGCGGTTTGATGGATCGTTTGCAATGTCTGCGACAGGATCGCGAAGTCGAAACTGTCGTCTTCGAACAGGCGCAAACCGTCTTCCAGGTTCTGCTGGATGACGTTCACGCCTTTCTGAGCGCAGGCGAGCACTCCGGCGTCGTTGATTTCAATGCCATAACCTGTCACATCGAGTTCTTCGGTGAGCAGCGAGAACAGCGAACCATCGCCGCAGCCCAGATCCAGTACCGATGAGCTTGGTTTAACCCAGCGCGCGATTGCCCGAAAGTCCGAGCGCAGGGAGAGGGAGTCCAGTGTGATTTGGTTCATGCGCTCACCTCGGCGGCAATGCGTTCGTAATAGGCGCGCATCAGGTTATGATAACGCGCGTCGTCGAGCAGGAAGGCGTCGTGGCCGTGCGGCGCATCGATTTCGGCGTAGCTCACCGTGCGTTTGTGATCGAGCAGCGCTTTCACCAGTTCGCGCGAGCGCGCGGGTGCAAAGCGCCAATCCGTGGAGAAGCTGGCGATCAGATATTTCGCCGTGGTATGAAAGAGCGACTTGGTCAGGTCGCCGTCGAAGGCTTTGGCGGGATCGAAATAATCCAGCGCTCGGGTGATGAGCAGATACGTATTGGCGTCGAAGTATTCGGCGAATTTATCGCCCTGGTATCTCAAGTACGACTCCACTTCGAACTCGACGTCGAAGTTGAAGTTGTAGGCATCCAGAGCGCCTTTCGCCCGACGCAACGCGCGGCCGAACTTGGTGGCCATGTCGTCGTCCGACAGATACGTAATGTGGCCGATCATGCGAGCCACCCGTAATCCGCGACGGGGCTTGATGCCATGCGCGTAATAGTCGCCGCCGTGGAAATCGGGATCGGAGAGGATGGCGGAGCGCGCGACTTCGTTGAATGCAATGTTCTGCGCGGAGAGTTTCGGCGTCGATGCCACCACAATGCAGTGCACTACGCGATCCGGATACATCATGCTCCACGCCAACGCTTGCATGCCGCCCAGGCTTCCGCCCATGACCGCGGCAAAGCATTCAATACCGTATAAGTCCGCTACGCGAGCTTGCGCGTGGACCCAGTCTTCAACCGTGACGACGGGGAAACTCGCGCCGTAGGGTTTGCCGGTGGCGGCGTTCACGCTCATGGGGCCGGTCGAGCCAAAACACGAGCCCAGGTTATTGATGCCGATGACAAAAAACCGGTTGGTATCGAGCGGCTTGCCCGGACCCACCATGTTGTCCCACCAGCCGACGTTCTTGGGGTCGTCGGCATAGACGCCCGCCACGTGATGCGAAGCATTCAGCGCATGGCAGACGAGAACGGCGTTCGAGCAGGCGGCATTAAGCGTACCGTAGGTTTCAACGACGAGATCATAGTCACCGAGCAAGCTGCCATTTTGCATGCGCAGCGGTTCAACGAAATGCAATGTTTGGGGAGCGACGATGCCTATTGATTCCATTCATTCCGCCTAGAGAAAACAGGGCGGCTAAACGGCGTCGGCGATGCGCTGGAATACTTAGTAGGCGGCGCGGCTGACAACCTCTTTAGCCGCATTTATAGTGAACCGGTCAGGGTTCGTGCGCCCGCAATCGAGTCAGCAAATCGGCGCGTTGAAACAAATCAAGATAGCGATGAAGTATATCGGAAAAATGGAAAAGGGAGTGGAAGGGGCTCACGGGTACGCCTGAAACGGTCGGGCCCAAGCGATGAAGTTTGAAGTCCGTACTACTTCCGTGCGTTAGCTGAGACCGCGCAAGCCTTTCAAAGACCGAATCTTGAGATCTACATAATGTGGGCGTCCGCTGGCGGGGGACCAAAGCGACTTTGCTCCGCTGGCATTGAGAACCGACGGAAGATACCTCGTGATCCAGACCGTGCGAATTCCCAGGCGCTTATAGCGTTTTAGATGCCCGCGCGTGTCTTCAACAAGAACGGCGTCAGAGAGCGGCACGTTAGCGCGCCGCATCGCGCGCCGAAGCATAGCTGCATCAGGTTTTGCGCGCCAATAGCCACTTCGGTCCTGCATATCCTCAATGGCGATTACGCGTTCAAACAGCTTGGCAATACCCAGTTCGTCGAGCACGGCGTGCGCATAAACCGAAGGCCTGTTGGTCAACACGATCTTCCGTCCCGGCAGCCCGCAGATCATTCGCGCGAGGCCGCGTTCGGCCCGAACCATGGATCCGAGATCGGCAAAGGTATGCACGACGTGCAGGAAGTCGACGGCATCGACGCGATGATGCCGCGCCAGGCCAAGCAAGGTGGCGCCGTATCGCTGGGTATAACCGGTCCGCAAGCGGTTGGCTTCGTCCACGTCCACGCCCAGCCGGTCGATGATGTACTGCGTCATCCCGCGATTGATCGCGGGGAAAATCTCATGCGACGCGTGGTGCAGCGTGTTGTCGAGATCGAACAGCCAGACGGGGTGGCCGTGCGTGTTCATCCAGCGCTTCGAGGAACGCAACAGCCTGGCTTGAGCACCGGCGTCCACGTTCAATGTGAACGGATCATTGTCCCGAACGGCTGTTCGGTCAGGATCTCGAGCAGCACCGAATGCTCGATTCGCCCGTCGATGATATGCACCGAGCGCACGCCGCTCTTCGCCGCATCGAGCGCCGATGAGATCTTCGGCAGCATGCCGCCGGAGGTGGTGCCGTCTTCAAACAGTGCGTCGATCTCGCGTGCCGAGAGATCGGTCAGCAGATTGCCTTCCTTGTCCATCACGCCGGGGATGTTCGTCATCGTCACGAGCTTCTCGGCGTTCAGCACCACGGCCAGCTTGCCCGCGACCAGATCGGCGTTGATGTTGTAAGACAAACCGTCTTCACCGAAGCCGATTGGCGAGATGACCGGAATGAACGCGTCGTCTTGCAGCGCCTTCACGACAGCCGGATTGATGGCCTCGACTTCACCCACCTGACCGATATCGATGAATTCGCCCGGATTGTCGCGATCCGGCATTTGCAGCTTGCGCGCATGGATCAGACCGCCGTCCTTGCCGGTGAGCCCGACCGCATGGCCGCCGAAATGATTGATCAGCGTGACAATGTCCTGCTGCACTTCGCCGCCGAGCACCCATTCGACCACTTCCATGGTCTCTTCGTCGGTGACGCGCATGCCCTGGATGAACGTGCCCTGCTTGCCGATCTTCTTGAGCGCCTGATCGATCTGCGGACCACCGCCGTGCACGATCACCGGATTGATCCCGACCAGTTTCAGCAGGATCACGTCGCGCGCGAAGCCCTGTTTTAGGCGTTCCTCGGTCATGGCATTGCCGCCGTATTTGATCACGATCGTCTTGCCGTGATACTGGCGAATATAGGGCAACGCCTCGGCCAGGATTTCAGCTTTCAGGGTCGGCGCTATCTGCGTAAGGTCGGGAAGCTCGGACATGGCGGCGATAAGGCGAGGAGCAAGTTTAAACAGGCGAAATTTTACAGGACTAACGCGTTGCATCATGCGTTTCCGATAGCATTCCGGTGATGGGTGAAAGTTAGCCTTTGGTCGCACCAGTATGGGATTGGTGCGTGAAATAATAATGCGATCAAGCGTGCTTGGGCAGGTCGAAACGTGGCGTTTCGGCAACGGCTGCGCCGTGCGCAAAACTGCACGTGACGGCGTGTTTCGTTTTCAAAGGCTTGGGCTTCCATGATGAGTTCGACCGACTCCGCTCCTCAACGCTGCGCTCTGTGCGGAGCGTTTTTCCGCTGCACCAGGCAAACCGGCGATGCGCAGTGCTGGTGCGCGTCGCTGCCCGTTTTGCCGGTCGAGCGCTTGAACCCGGACATGACGTGTCTCTGTCCGAATTGTTTAATTGTTTGCGTGAAGAAACGCAACGTAGCATAAACAGGTGAACGTCGCGTTGTTTGTGGGCGTTGTCCGGCAAACGGGCTCGAATGCGAAGCTGGGTGGAATCCGCGAAAACCTGATTTTCGCGCAAGCGGGGCGGCTGATGTGACGAAGCCGGGTGCAAAAAAAAGCAGCGGTTCGTTGCTGAATCGCTGCTCTGTGCTGGCGTAAAACCTTTCGAAATGGCTTACGCGACTGCTTTCCTCGCCGCCCGCTTGCGCGGCGCCGCACCTGTGTGCGTGGCCGGGAGCGCCGCCAGATCACGTGCGACGTTAGCTATCACCGGCTCCCACTTCGAGAATTCCTTCTGCCTGTAGAGCGTTGCCGTTGGATACCACAGGCTGTCTGTGCGCTCCAGTTGCCAGACCCAGTGTGGATTGGCGTCGAGGAGAATCCATGTCGGCTTGCCAAGCGCTGCTGCCAGATGCGCCACGCTCGTGCACACGGTAATCACGAGATCGAGTGAATCAACGAACGCAGCCGTGTCGTCGAAAGTTTCAAATTTCCCCGTGCAGTCCGCGATCTCGAAGCCACCGTCCCGAGCCGTTGATACCGCGCCCGATGCATCCTTCTGCAGCGAGAAGAACGCAACATTTTCGATTCCTGCGAACGTTTTCGCATACCGTTCGATGCCCATGCTGCGGAACATGTTGCGCTGATGGCCTTCGCTCCCGTTTCACACCAGACCGACACGCAGGCGTTTGTCCGCGGCGAATTCGGCGTGCCAGTCGGCGGCAAGGTTGGCAGCGGAATGGTGTCCGCGTCGATGCCGAAATGCAGCGGCAGGCTAACGGAAAATGGAAGTCGAACGCAGGCAACGGGCCATCGTGCGGCAAGCATTCGACTCCCTTGGGCGCCATGCGCGCCATCAGCGGATGCACGGCCTTGAATGCGGCCCACACCAGCGTGCCGCCCTGCGTGTAAACCTTTTTCGCGAGCATCGGGACGAAACGCGCGAACTGCAGCACATCGCCGAAACCTTGTTCACCCCACAATAACAAGGTCTTGCCGCGCAGCGCTTCGCCGTTCCATCGCGGAGCCGTAAAGTTGGGATGCGCGTTGTGTAGTTCGCTTGAATCGTCCCAGCGCGATTCGAAATTGGCCAAGCCGCGGGCGTAATTGCCCTGCACCAGATCGAGAACGGATAGATTGAAGGGAAGATGCGGCATTCCGGGGTTGATCTCGGCGGCCTGCCTGGCCGCTTCCGTAGCCTCCGGCCAACGCTGGGCTTCTTTCAAGGCGAGGCTGTAGTTCGACAACGCGAGCGAATTCGACGGATTGATGGCGACCGAGCACTGACCGGCCGCGAGGGCACGCTCGAGTTCCCAGCGGCGTGGATACATGTGCGTCGGATTCGTCCATGCTTCGATACGTCGGCATTGGCCGCGACAGCCTCTTCCAACATGGTCAGGGGTTTGGCGTCACCACCCGTCAAATTCGTAGGCGACCGCCAGATTGTTGCGCACGGTCGGGACGGCCGGATCGATTGCATGGGCACGGTAGAAAGGGATTGCTTCCGCGTGACGGCCCGCGAGCTGGAGCGCGTAACTGAGATGCCGGAGCGCGAGCGCGTGCTGAGGATGACGGTCGACGAGTTGCGCCGCGAGTTGGATCCCGTCGGTTATGCGGTTCTGCTCGAGCATTGAATCGATCAGGTCGAAACCGGTTTCTGGCCAATCAGCTTGCAACATCATGGCGACCTGCAGCCATACGGCGTGCTCGCCCTGATTGCCCTGCGCGTTGGCGCAACCGGCATTGTCGATGAACGCATTCAGCGCACGCGGGATAATGGCATCTTGAAGGGCGTCCGCTTGCGGCGCCTCGCTGAGAAGCTGATTGGGGCGGGGGGATGGGCTGTTAGTCATTTTGAGTAAGCGGCCTGGCCGCCCTGTACGAGACAACATTCGATGGTGCGGCAATCCGCTTTGCCGAACCATTAGGAATGGAATGAACGTCTCCCCCCGTGAGTTGTGGGAACAAGAAAGATTAAGCGGACCTTCGCGGGCCGACGGCATCGGAGT
>CALNPU010000125.1 GCA_940588625.1 uncultured Caballeronia sp. | reverse complement strand
GTCAGCCATAGGTGCCCACCAATTTTTGAGGCGGACACCCGTGCCTCCTCAACCCGTGCTCCTCTCTCGTACCGCTGGCCGATAAACGCCGAAAATCGAGCACTTACGATTAACGCAACTCACAGGATGAGTAACTTTAAACTAAGCAACCACTAAAACACCCGATGTGCGCTGCCACACCATGCAGGTGTGAAGGGTCTCAGGTGTGAAGGGTCTCGTCTCATTACGCAGCGGTTTTATGCCCCGCGATGAAACATTTTCAAGAGTTAGCACGCTAGAATAGCGGCAACCTGTTCGATAAGCAATTGTGGTCGTTTAATCATCGGTTCACAAAAATTAGCGTTTATTCGTGCGTTTTCACGGCAGAACGTAGATTTTGTGGGTGGTTTAAGGCGGAATCGATGTGTTTCGGAGTCGTGTTTTGCAGTGTCGAAACGTGGTTTTGGAAGGGCTCACGTTCTGTAGATCTGATAGACGCACAATGCGTCACGTCCCCAAGGGGGGTGTGGATCGAAACATGCGGCATGTGCTTATCAAACAGGTTATGCAGGTTGCGGTACGCGCCCTTTATAAGCGCCGCTGCTTCGAGCTCACTTGCATGATCGTGAATTCCATCCACCTTAGGGGCTTACATGACTAACGAAGCTAACGTTGCAAAGGACCAGGCGTATGTAGTTCCATTCGAGCAGTTGCGAATGACCGACGTCGACATTGTCGGCGGCAAGAATGCGTCACTCGGCGAGATGATCAGCCAGCTCGCCGAAGCCGGCGTGCAGGTGCCCACTGGTTTTGCGACCACGGCGCAGGCATTTCGCGACTTCCTGCATCACAACAACCTGACCGAACGCATCGCCAAACGTCTCGAACTCTTTGACGTGGACGATGTGAAAGCCCTTGGGGAAGCCGGCAAGGAGATCCGCCAATGGATCGTCGACGCGCCGATACAACCGCGCCTCGAAGAATTGATTCGCAAAGGCTTCGACATACTGCAAAACGGCTCACCGGAAGAGCTGTCGTTCGCCGTGCGTTCTTCGGCGACCGCTGAAGACCTGCCGGACGCATCGTTCGCGGGTCAGCAGGAAAGCTACCTGAACGTGGTCGGCATTGACGAAGTGCTTGATCGCATGAAGCACGTGTTCGCGTCGCTTTACAATGACCGCGCTATTTCGTATCGCGTGCACAAGGGTTTTACGCACGCTGAGGTCGCATTGTCGGCGGGCGTGCAGCGCATGGTCCGCTCGGACGTGGGCGCGGCCGGCGTGATGTTTACGCTCGATACCGAATCAGGCTTCCAGGACGCCGTGTTCATCACGTCGAGCTATGGCCTGGGCGAAACGGTCGTGCAGGGCGCGGTGAATCCGGACGAGTTCTACGTCTTCAAGACCACGCTAGAACAAGGCAAGTACCCAATCATCCGCCGCTCGATCGGCTCGAAGCTCATCAAGATGGAATTCACGAGCGCTGGCGAAGCTGGCCGCGTGAAGACCGTCGACGTGGCGCACGAGCAGCGTAACCGCTTCTCCATCACCGACGAAGACGTGATCCAACTCGCGAAGTACGCGGCGATCATCGAAAAGCATTACCAGCGTCCGATGGATATCGAGTGGGGCAAGGACGGCCGCGACGGCAAGATCTTTATTCTCCAGGCACGTCCTGAAACGGTGAAGAGCCAGGCTGCAGGCAAGGCCGAAATGCGCTTCAAGCTGAAGGGCCAGTCGAACATTTTAGCAACCGGTCGTGCTATCGGCCAGAAGATTGGTGCAGGTCCGGTGCGCGTGATCCACGATCCGTCGGAGATGGATCGCGTTCAGCTGGGCGACGTGCTGGTGGCCGACATGACCGGCCCGAACTGGGAGCCGGTGATGAAGCGTGCATCGGCAATCGTGACGAATCGCGGCGGTCGGACCTGCCACGCGGCCATCATCGCGCGCGAACTGGGCGTGCCGGCAGTAGTGGGTTGCGGCGACGCGACCGATGTGCTTAAGGAAGGCCAGTTGGCGACGGTATCGTGCGCTGAAGGCGACGAAGGCAAGATCTACGACGGGCTTCTCGAAACCGAAGTGACCGAAGTCGAGCGCGGCGAACTGCCCGAGATTCCGGTCAAGATCATGATGAACATCGGCAACCCGCAACTCGCGTTCGACTTCTCGCATCTGCCGAATGCAGGCGTGGGTCTGGCGCGGCTCGAGTTCATCATCAACAACAACATCGGCGTGCATCCGAGGGCGATTCTCGAGTACCCGAACGTTGATGCGGACCTGAAGAAGGCAGTGGAAAGTGTGGCGCGTGGCCATGCATCGCCGCGTGCGTTCTACGTTGACAAGCTGACGGAAGGCATCGCCATGATCGCGGCGGCGTTTTATCCGAAGCCGGTGATCGTGCGCTTGTCCGACTTCAAGTCGAACGAGTACAAGAAGCTGATCGGCGGTTCGCGTTATGAGCCGGACGAAGAAAACCCAATGCTCGGTTTCCGTGGCGCATCGCGTTACATCTCGGAGGACTTCGCCGAAGCCTTCCAGATGGAATGCGTCGCGTTGAAGAAGGTGCGCGAAGAGATGGGCCTCGACAACGTCGAGATCATGGTGCCGTTCGTGCGTACGCTGGCGCAGGCTGAGAAGGTTGTTGGCCTACTCGGGAAGTTCGGCCTGAAACGCGGCGTGAACGGCCTGCGGTTGATTATGATGTGCGAGATTCCGTCGAACGCGATTCTTGCCGAAGAGTTCCTGCAGTTCTTCGACGGCTTCTCGATCGGATCGAACGACCTGACGCAGCTCACGCTGGGTCTGGACCGCGATTCGGGCATGGAGTTGCTTGCAGTCGACTTTGACGAACGCGATCCGGCCGTGCAGTTCATGCTGAAGCGCGCGATCGAAACCTGTCTGCGGCTGGGCAAGTACGTCGGAATTTGCGGTCAGGGCCCGTCGGACCATCTGGACCTCGCCGAATGGCTTGCGAAGGAAGGCATTGAGTCGATGTCGCTGAATCCGGACACGATCATCTACATATGGAAGACGCTGGCAAAGGCGCTTTGTTTGAATAAGTAAATAAGTAAAACATGTGCTGTATCGAAAGGATATCAACCTTTCAAAACAGTAAGCGTGCTATAACACCCTGGACGTTCCGGGGTGTTTTTGTTTGGAGGAAACGCACGGCTGCTAACGGACTTTTCTGGTGGATCGGCGCCGGGGTGCTCGTGTTGCTCAAGCTGATGTCCGGTACGTTTTATCTGTTGATGGTGGCGCTTGGTTTTATCGCGAGCGGGATCGCACATTTGTTTGGAGCGGGACTGGAGATCGAGCTGCTCGTGGTCGCGATGATCGCCGTCGCTGTATTGAGGTGCTCGAAGCTGGGGCACGTTACCCGGCGCGATGCATCGCATGATCCGTGTGAACCTGGACATTGGCGAGACGCTGAAGGTGAATGAGTGGCATGAGGGCCGCGCGCGGGCGCTGTATCGCGGAGCGGAATGGGACATTGAACTGGCGCCGGGGGGAGACCGAAGGCGCGCATCTTTACAGAATCACGGCGTTTTCCGGCAACACGTTGGTGGTGGCGGCAAAACGCTGAGAGGGTGGAAATTGGGCTCACGACCGGGTTCAAGACTGGGCTTAAACTTTCCTAAGCAGATCGATAAGCAGGACACGCATAACAAGGAGAGTAGAGATGGACGTGACTATCGTCGGGGCTCGTCGGGGCAATTTTGTTGATCATCGTTATCGCGATTGCCGCGCAGACGATCAAGATCGTGCCGCAGCAACACGCATGGGTGCTGGAGCAGCTCGGCGCCGGTATCACGCGACCCTCTCACGCCAGGGCTGACCATCGTCGTGCCGTTCGTCGACCGCGTGGCGTACAAGCACGTGCTGAAGGAAATTCCGCTCGAAGTGCCGAGCCAGGTCTATATCACGCGCGACAACACGCAGTTGCAGGTGGACGGCGTGCTGTATGTACTTCCAGGTGACCGACGCCATGAAGGCGTCGTACGGATCGAGCAACTTTATCTACGCGATCACGCAGTTGTCGCAGACCACGTTGCGTTCGGTCATCGGCAAGCTCGAGCTCGACAAGACCTTCGAAGAGCGCGACTACGTCAATCACAGCATTGTCACGTCGCTCGACCAGGCCGCGGCGAACTGGGGCGTGAAGGTGCTGCGTTATGGAATCAAGGATTTGACGCCGCCGAAGGAAATCCTGCACGCAATGCAGGCGCAAATTACGGCCGGGCGCGAGAAGCGGGCGGTGATTGCTGCGTCCGAAGGTCGCAAGCAGGAGCAGATCAATATTGCGTGGGGCGCGCGTGAGGCGGCCATCCATAAGTCTGAAGGTGAGCGTCAGGCGCAGATCAACCAGGCCGAAGGTGAGGCGTCGGCCATTCTGGCGGTGGCCGTGGCGAATGCTTAGGCAATTGAGAAGATCGGCGCGGCGATCCAGACAGTCGGGGGCATGGAAGCGGTGAAACTGAAGGTGGCCGAGCAATATGTCACTGCGTTCGGGAACATCGCGAAGCAGGGTAATACGCTGATCGTGCCGGGGAATTTGTCGGAAATGAGTTCGATGATCGCGTCGGCGCTGAGCATCATCAAGGGTGAGACGGAACGGCGGGCGGTGTGATCCGCAAGGGCTGAAGCATTACGTGGAACCAGCTGGCTGATTCAGCCAGCTGAATCAAAAAAGGCGTCAACTTATTATATGGTCGGCGCCTTTTTTTGCGTTGGATATGCTCATTGTCATCATGCTGGTGGTGCTCAATGCTTGGCACCGCGCATGATTTGGGCCTTTTCGCGTTCCCAGGCGCGCTTTTTCTCGGTTTCGCGTTTGTCGTGGAGCTTCTTGCCCTTCGCGAGGCCGATCTCGCATTTCACGCGACCGCCTTTGTAGTGGAAGTTCAGCGGGACGAGCGTGTGGCCTTTCTGCTCGACTCTGCCGATGAGCTTCGAAATCTCTTCGCTATGGAGCAGAAGTTTGCGTGTGCGGACCGGGTCCGGATGGATGTGGGTCGATGCTTCAGGCAACGGGCTGATGTGTGCACCGATCAGGAACAGTTCGCCGTCGCGAATGATGACGTAGCCTTCCTTGATCTGGCCGCGACCGGCCCGGAGCGCCTTGACTTCCCACCCTTCCAGCACGAGCCCTGCCTCGTAGCGATCTTCGATGAAGTAATCGAAGAAGGCTTTTCTGTTGTCGATGATGCTCATAAATGAAAAGTGCCTAACTCGTTTAAAATCCTGATTTTAGCAGCGTGGGCGAGGTAAAGCCCGCAAAGCTTCCCACTCTTGCCACGCGTTGCGCCCTTTATGGCAGATATCCAGAAAACTGTATTGATCCGTCACTCTGCAGAGCAGATGTTCGACCTCGTCACCGATGTCGCCGATTACCCGAATTTCTTGCCATGGTGTGGAGGCGTGGAAGTAGGCCACCACGACAAACACAGCATGGAAGCGAAGATCCACATCAATTTCAAGGGCATCAAGCAGCATTTCGCCACTCGCAACGTGCATACGCGGCCGACCACCATCGATATGGAGTTCATGGACGGTCCTTTCAAGAAGTTCACCGGATATTGGCGGTTCACGCCGTTGCGGGCCGACGCCTGCAAGATCGAGTTCGCGTTGCACTATGAGTTTTCGAACATCATTCTCGAGAAGATCATCGGGCCGGTTTTCAGCCACATTGCGCATACGTTCGTGGATTCGTTCGTGAAGCGCGCCGATAAGCGGTATGGAAAGTGATGACTCTGTCCGTCGAGGTCTATTATGCGTTGCCGGAGGTGAAGAGTGCGGTGCGGGCGCTTTCTCTGGGCGAAGGTGTGACTCTGCGGGAAGCCATTGAGGCGAGTGGATTGCTCGCACAGTTTCCCGAGATCGATCTGAGCATGCAGAAAGTGGGCGTTTTTGGAAAAATCTAGGCGCTAGATGCCGTGCTCGTCGATCACGACCGGGTGGAGATTTATCGACCGCTGAAGGTCGATCCGAAAGTGGCGCGGCAACGGCGGGTTGAGAAGACACGGCGCGGCGGGTCTATTGAAGGGCGGCGGTGGACGCGTAAGGAAGCGCGGTAGGGGCAATCCGCTTCCGGCCGGCATCCGCAAAACCGAACTTGTATCGAACGTAAATCGAGCGAAAAACCGAAACGGCGGTGTAAATTGCCCACCCGGCCAAGGTCCGTAAATTGCGTCGGAAAACAAGAAACGCCGTGTAACTTGCTGTTCGGGCAGTGAAAATCCGGGGAACTATCGGTATAATTCGGTTTTGCGCCCATAGGATTTGCCATGCGTCTGATCCAGAAAGCACTCACGTTCGATGACGTGCTCCTCGTGCCCGCGTTTTCTAATGTTCTCCCGCGTGACACCAGCCTGAAAACCCAGGTTACCCGCAAGATCTCCCTGAATATTCCCCTGCTGTCCGCCGCCATGGACACAGTGACCGAAGACCGCCTCGCAATCGCGATGGCCCAGCTCGGCGGCGTCGGCATCATCCACAAGAACCTTACCGCTGCCGAACAGGCGCGCGAAGTCGCGAAAGTAAAGCGCTTCGAATCCGGCGTGGTACGCGATCCGATCACCGTTCCGCCGCAAATGAAAGTGTGCGACGTGATCGCTCTCACGCAACAGCACGGCATTTCCGGTTTCCCGGTGGTGGAAGGGCAGCAACTGATCGGTATTGTGACGAACCGGGACCTGCGCTTTGAAGAACGTCTCGACGACGAAGTGTGCAAGATCATGACGCCGCGTGAACGTCTCGTGACCGTCAAAGAAGGCACGCCGCTCGCTGAAGCCAAGGCGCTGATGCACAGTCATCGGCTGGAACGCGTGCTGGTAGTGAACGACTCGTTCGAATTGCGCGGCCTCATGACCGTCAAGGACATCACCAAGCAAACCGAACACCCCGATGCCTGCAAGGACGAACACGGCAAGCTGCGCGCTGGCGCGGCAGTGGGCGTGGGCCCGGAGAACGAAGAGCGCGTTGAGCTGCTGTCGGCGGCGGGCGTGGACATCATCGTTGTGGATACGGCGCACAGTCACAGCCAGGGCGTGCTCGAACGCGTGCGCTGGGTAAAGCAGAACTATCCGCACATTGAAGTGATTGGCGGGAATATCGCCACGGCTGCAGCCGCGAAGGCGCTCGTGGATTACGGTGCGGACGGCGTGAAGGTCGGTATCGGCCCGGGTTCCATCTGCACCACACGGATCGTAGCGGGTGTCGGTGTACCGCAAATCACGGCGGTGGCGAACGTGTCGGACGCATTGCGCGGCTCGGGCGTGCCGGTGATCTCCGACGGCGGTGTGCGCTTTTCGGGCGATGTCAGCAAGGCGCTTGCCGCCGGCGCGGACGCCGTGATGATGGGCAGCATGCTTGCCGGCACGGAAGAATCCCCCGGTGACGTGTTTCTGTTCCAGGGCCGCCAGTTCAAGGCGTATCGCGGCATGGGTTCGGTCGGCGCGATGAAGGACGGTGCGGCGGACCGGTATTTCCAGGACAACTCGGCGAATATCGACAAGCTCGTGCCCGAAGGCATTGAAGGGCAGGTCGCGTATAAGGGTTCGGTCAACGCCATCCTGTTCCAGGTGGTCGGCGGCGTCCGGGCGAGCATGGGATATTGCGGCTGCCGCAATATCCCCGAAATGCACGACAAGGCCGAGTTCGTCCAGATCACGGGCGCCGGCATACGCGAGTCGCACGTGCACGACGTGCAGATCACGAAGGAAGCGCCCAACTACCACGTGGACTGACCATGAAACCGCTGCTGCGCGCTGTTCCTTGTCATCAATGCACTGATTTTCCTGGCGTTTGGCGTGTTGTTCCTGCTTATGCCATGGACAGCTTTGTGAGCATCGATGCATCTCGTGACCGTGCAGCCGCCGTTTGTCGAACAGTTGTTCGGGGTTGCGCTGATCGGCCTTGCGTGGCTTGCGGTTCATGCTGCTGTCGAGGCTCCCTGACTGCGACGGTCGCCAAGGTTTCCGGGCACGTGGAGTGGTTGTCGGGCCTGGTGATGATGGTCTGGCTACTCGGGCTGCGTACGCCCGAGTTGACGGGGTTTGGTCGGGTAATCGCGGCGTTGGCCGGCGTGGTCATGCTGGTGCTGGGGCTTGGCAGCGTGCGGCTGTCAGGTGCGACGGTGCGGCGGCGCGCCGAAAAGCGCGCGGCGAAAACTCAGGCGGAAGAGCGTGTGGGCGCGTGACTCCGCCGCCAAGGCCTTTGTCGTCCGATCCCGTCTCACCGGCGAATCCTCGGATAGTGAGTTGGTCGAGCCAGTCGTGGGCGAGGCTATTCCACGTCCCGCTGCGCCGGCGCCATCGGCTACCACGTTTGATCCTGCCACTGGCCGCGCGTTCGATCCCGTCAGCGGTCACAAGATCGATCCTGAAACCGGTCGCCCGATTGACCCGGTCAACAAGGCCGTACGGTGGATCCGGTTACCGGCCAGTTTATCGATCCGATTCGCCGCGATCCGCGCTGAGGGTTGTACGCGTAAGTCCCGGAGGCTGCGTCGGGCCCACTGATCGGGGAACGGAGCGTCGTGTTTCGTTGTATCGATGAATCTGTCTTGCTGCGGTCGGCAACAAGCGCCGACCGTTGAACTTTCTGCGTGACGTGATGCGCGGGACATCGTTCCTGCTGCTTGCGTTTTCGCTTTTGCCAACTATTTCCGTTTACTCGCCTTCCGGTCACTGCCATGCACGACAAGATCCTGATTCTCGATTTCGGCTCCCAAGTCACCCAGTTGATCGCACGACGCATCCGCGAATCACATGTGTATTCGGAGATCCATCCGTACGACGTCGATGAGGCGTTCATCCGCGAGTTCGCACCGAAGGGCATCATTTTGTCGGGTGGCCCGAACTCAGTCACCGAACTCGCGTCGCCGCGTGCGCCGCACGTTGTCTTCGATCTCGGCGTGCCGGTGCTCGGCATTTGCTACGGCATGCAGACGATGGTCGAACAACTCGGCGGCAAGGTTGAGCTCGGCAATGTCCGCGAATTTGGTTACGCCGAAGTGCGGGCGCATAACCACACAAGCTTCCTGAACGGCATTGAAGACTTCCGGACGGCTGAAGGTCACGGCATGCTGAAAGTGTGGATGAGCCACGGCGACAAGGTGTCTGACATGCCGGTCGGATTCAAGTTGATGGCATCTACACCGGCTTGCCCGATTGCTGCGATGGCTGACGACGAGCACCGTTTCTACGGCCTCCAGTGGCATCCGGAAGTCACGCACACGGTGCAGGGCCGCGCGATGCTCGACCGCTTCGTGCTCGAGTTGTGCGGTGCGCAGCCGGACTGGGATATGGGGCATTACATTGATGAAGCGGTGGAGAAGATCCGTGCGCAAGTTGGCGATGAGCATGTGATTCTGGGCTTGTCGGGCGGCGTGGATTCGTCGGTGGCGGCGGCGCTTTTGCATCGTGCGATTGGCGCGCAATTGACGTGTGTTTTTGTTGATCATGGGTTGCTGCGGTTGAACGAAGCCGAACAGGTCATGACCACGTTCGCTGATCATCTTGGCGTGAAGGTGATTCATGTTGATGCGAGCGAGGTGTTTTTGTCGAAGCTTGCCGGGGTGACGGATCCTGAGGCGAAGCGGAAGATCATTGGCGCTGAGTTTGTTGAAGTGTTCCAGACGGAAGCCAACAAGCTGAAAGACGCGCAGTGGCTCGCGCAAGGGACGATTTACCCGGATGTGATCGAGTCGGCAGGCAAGGGCAAGAAGGGCCACACGATCAAGAGCCATCACAATGTGGGCGGTTTGCCCGAGACTTTGAATCTCAAGTTGCTTGAACCGCTGCGCGAGTTGTTCAAGGACGAAGTGCGGGAGTTGGGCGTGAAGCTGGGCCTGCCGCCGGCGATGGTTTATCAGCATCCATTCCCGGGACCGGGTTTGAGTGTGCGGATTTTGGGCGAGGTCAAGAAGGAGTTCGCCGAACTGCTGCGCCACGCGGATGCGATTTTTATCGAAACGTTGAGGAATACGTTTGATAAGGAATCGGGGAAGTCGTGGTATGAGCTGACGAGCCAGGCTTTTGCGGTGTTCCTGCCGGTGAAAAGCGTGGGTGTGATGGGCGATGGGCGGACTTATGAGTATGTGGTTGCTCTCCGGGCTGTGCAGACGCTGGACTTCATGACCGCGCAGTGGGAGCATTTGCCACATGAGCTGCTTGGGCATGTTTCGAACCGGATCATTAACGAAGTGCGCGGGATTAATCGTGTTGTTTATGATATTTCGGGGAAGCCGCCGGCTACGATTGAGTGGGAGTGAAATCGGGTTCTTCGGGGACTATAGCCAGCTATCAAAAAATCGCTACAACGTTTTGGATTTTAAAGGGATTTAAAGAATTTACGTTGCAGTGACTATCGCCGGCCAGCGGAACGGATTGACAGTAAAGCTGACGGTAAGTTTCCCGGTCCGGATTAAGACGCGCTCGTCTTTACTATTCAGATTTTTTCGGTCTTGACGGTAAAAATCCCTTCGAAAACCTAGGTTTCATGCGGTTTTTCGGGCATCTTCAGGTTTCCTAATCCTTGACGGTAAAAAAACGTCACGAACAGGAGGAAAAACCTCGATGCTTACCGACACCGCGTTGCGGAATCTCAAGCCCCAAACCAAGCCGTGCAAGGTTTCTGACCGTGACGGCATGTACGTGACGGTATCGACGGCAGGCACCATCGCCTTTCCGTTACGACTACCGTCTCAACGGCCGCCGGGAAACCATCACCATTGGCAGGTACGGTCCCGCCGGCATCTCGCTCGCCCTGGCGCGGGAAAAGCTGATCGACGCCAAGCGCGCCATCTCCCGTGGCCAGTCCCCGGCACACGAGAAGCAAAGGGAGAAGCGGCGGTTGACGGCGGTCAAGATGTTCGGCGATATGACCACGTGCTGGCTGGCCGATGCCAAGATGGCCGACAGCACCCGGTCGATGCGCAAAAGCGTCGTCGACCGTGACATCCTGCCGGCCCTCAAAAACCGATTGTTCACGGAGATCAGCGCTGATGACCTGCGCGCCCTGTGCCACAAGGTAAAGGGGCGGGGCGCGCCCGCCACCGCCGTCCACGTCCGTGACATCGTGAAGCAGGTTTATGCCTTTGCCATCCTGCATGGTGAAAAGGTGGACAACCCGGCCGATGACGTGGGCGCGGCGGCCTCAATCGCGACCTTCGTGCCGAGGGACCGCGCGCTGTCGCCTCTGGAGATTCGGCTGATGTACCGGCAGATGGAGTCGGTCGCCACGCATCCGACCATTCGCCTGGCACTGCGCCTGATCCTGCTGACACTGGTGCGCAAAAGCGAGCTGATCGAGGCGACCTGAGACGAGGTCGATTTCGAGACCGCGACCTGGACCATTCCAAAGCAGCGGATGAAGGGCCGCAATCCCCACGTTGTCTACCTGTCGCGCCAGGTCGTGGATATTTTCATCGCGCTGTACACCTGCGCAGACGGCTCGAAATTCGTCTTCGCCTACGACGCCGACCGCTACATGTCCAAGGCGACGCTCAACCGGGTCACGCAGCTCGTCGCGGAGCGGGCGAAAGCTGCCGGGTTGCCGCTGGAGCCGTTCACCGTCCACGACCTGCGCCGTACGGGTTCGACGCTGTTGAACGAGACGGGCTTCAACGACGACTGGATCGAGAAGTGCCTGGCCCATGAGGATGGCCGATCCTCGCGTTCGGTCTACAACAACAAGGCCGAATACGCCGAGCAGCGGCGCCACATGCTGCAGGAGTGGGCCAATATGGTCGGCTTGGGTGGAGCTACACGCCGACGCTACTACCGGCCGACATGCCGATGCCCGTCCTGAGCGCGCAGGTTTGGGCCACCCGGCCTGTCTTTGCCTTGATGGCGGAAGTTGACAAAAAGTCAACCTCTGCTTATACTTTCATCTGTCAGCAGGAACGATATGCACGTCATATCCAGAAAGCCATTCAGCGACGCAGCAAAGGCTTATCCGAACGACACCGAGGTGATTGATCGCACCTACCGGGTGTTGCGGTCCGGCGATTTCGATACGCCACTGGCACTGCGGCAGGTTTTTCCGTCGCTGGACAACTTCAAGTACAAGGACAAATGGTGGATGCTGGACATCGGTGGCAACAATCTTCGACTGATTGCCTTCATCGAATTCCGGGATAACCGAATTTACGTCAAGCACATCGTGACCCATGCGTACGACAAGCTTTGCACGCTACCGGAAGGAGGGAGGAATGGAATGATGAACGCCTCCCTCCCGTGAGTTGTGGGAACAAGAAAGGTTAAGCGGACCTTCGCGGGCCG
>CALNPU010000124.1 GCA_940588625.1 uncultured Caballeronia sp. | reverse complement strand
CTTTGTTGTTGACCGATTCGCTCGGGCTCCTGTCGCCGTTTATGCCGCGGTCTTTTACGCAGCCGTCAACACCGCGCGCTCGATGAAGGCGGCCTCGATCTCGTCGTCGGCAACTGGGAGAACCCGGAGCTGCGTTTTGCGCGCCGCGATCTCTTCACCGACAGCTTCGTGTGCCTCATGCGCCGCGGGCATCCGCTCGCACGCAAACCGCTGACAACGGTGCGTTACGCTAACGCTGCGCATCTCGCGCCCACCACGCGTATAGCAGCGCGAAGCGTCATCCTATCTATTATCGTATTATCGGTCTGGCGGGCGCGGGCATCCGGCGACGCATCGACGACCATTCCGTACTTCGGGCTCGTGCCGCAAGTGCTGCTGCAATCCGACCTGATCTTCACCGCCACGCGACGCTTCGCGCTGCACTACGCGGAGCTCCTGTCCCTTGTTGTGATGGAATCGCCAATCAATCGAGTTTCCGCTGATCGAGAGTTAGTTATTTGATGTCCTTGCCCGAGGTCAGCTGTCCCACCGACCTGGCTTGGCTACAGACGCTGATGGCCGATGTCTCCAGGGAATTGACCGGGTAACCCGAAGACGTAGAAAAGCGGTAAGAATTCCTCGCCGCACGGTCTGATGCTGGCCAGACACAAATTCTTCTCCCTCAGCGCAACATCCCGCAAACCCTTCCCCCACAAGCCTCCGAGCTATTATTCAGATCCTGAAAACGCATCCGGCAAGCCACGTTCGCCTTAAACCTATGGAAGAATCACGCTTCTTCAGCGATATCAACCCCGCACTTACCCCAATGTCCACCGAAGCCCCGCTGTCCCGACGCGCCAATCTAGCCATTACCGGGCGGATCGTCGCGGTCGTCACGTTCACGTTCATTTGCTACCTGACCATCGGTATCCCGCTCGCGGTGCTGCCGGGTTTCGTGCACACGGATCTAGGCTACGGGTCAGTGATGGCAGGCGTGGCAATCAGCGTCCAATACTTCGCGACGCTCGCCTCGCGACCGCTCGCCGGGCGCACGGCGGACACCATCGGACCGAAACAGACCGTGTTGTACGGGCTGACCGCCTGTGCGATCAGCGGCGTGCTGCTGCTCAGCGCGGCGCTCGCGTCGCAATGGCATTCGGTGAGCCTGGGGCTGCTCATCGTCGGCCGCCTTGTGCTTGGCTTCGGCGAAAGCTGGGTCGGAACCGGCGCGATCACCTGGGGTATCGGACGGGTTGGAACCGGCAGCAGCGGACGCGTGATCTCGTGGAACGGCATTGCTACGTATGGCGCACTCGCTATCGGCACTCCACTTGGTGTGGCGATGGAACGCTCGCTCGGCTTTGCGTCGCTGGGCGCATTCGTGATCGCGCTCGGAGGCCTCGGCTACTGGCTCGCGACGCGCATGGAGGCTGTGCCGATCATGCATGGCGAGCGCATGTCGTATCGCAGCGTGTTCTTTCGCGTGCTGCCCCACGGCATGGGCCTCGCGCTGGGGTCTGCTGGATTTGGGTCTATCGCTACGATCATCACGCTCTTTTATGCCGCGCACAACTGGCCCGACGCCGCACTTTCGCTGACGGTATTCGGCACGATGTTTGTTGGCTCACGGCTCTTGTTCTCCAATACCATCAAGGTCTTCGGCGGCTTTCGCGTGGCTATTGTGTGGTTTGCGTTCGAATGCGCCGGCTTGCTGATGCTCTGGCTCGCCGCCGATCCCGCCTTCGCACTCGCGGGCGCCGCGCTGACCGGGTTCGGCTTCGCGCTGATCTTCCCGGCGCTCGGCGTGGAAGCCGTCGGACTCGTGCCGCCGGCCAGCCGCGGCGCGGCGTTGTCGGCGTATTCGGTGTTTTTAGATCTGTCGCTGGGTGTGACGGGGCCGCTGGCCGGGTATGTCGCGGGGGAGTTTGGCTTCAGCTCTGTGTATCTGTTCGCAGCAGTCGCGTCGGCGGCGGGCGTGGCACTGACCGTCGCGCTGTATATGCGGACAGGGCGCGGGCTGGGTGGCGCAGCTACCGCCTAAGAGGCCGGGTTGCTCAACCAATGACAAACGTCCGCTTCGGCGGCCGTTTTGTTTGGCGGGCTCGAATGGCAGAGGGAGGCCCCTAAGACAGCGGTCAACGTTCCTCATGCCATAATTTTCAGTTGCTATCCCGCGATAGCAATCTTCCTGCCTCATGAGCCCACCGACCATGTCCAACCTGCTTTCCCGCCACTTGCTCAGCATGGCCTACAACAACGCATGGTCGAATCATCGCCTGTTGAAGGCTTGCGCCTTACTGAGCCAGGCGGATTTCGTCGCGCATTGAACAAGCTTCTTCCCGTCGATCAAGGCAACGCTCAATCACAACCTGACCGTCGACTGGTTTGACATCGATGCGCTCGAGCACGAGCAGCGCAACGAGCCACCCCATCCGCAGATCATGTCTTTCTTCGATCCGGAAGAACCATTCGATACCTGCGCCGACCTGCAGCGCGAGCAGCGGCTGGCGAACCGGCGGCTCATCGACTACTGCGCTCAACTGAGCGACGACACCCTCGAGCGCCAGGTTACCCTCCTGCGTCCGCGCGCGGAACAGCAGGAAACATGCACGCGGCTGCTAGGGCATGTGTTCTAGCATCAGATCCATCATCGCGGACAAGTGCATGGCATGCCATGCTTGCCGGAACGTCGGCCGCGCCACCGCAGCTCGATGAATTTTTCTGCGATATCGATGCCGGCCTGCGCGCCGCTGACCTCGCTGAAATGGGCCTGAGCGAAGCGACTGTCTGGGGATAAACAACCTGCCGCTGTTTCCCGTCGCAAACGAATCCGAACCGCCGCCGCGCTGCTTGTCTTAAAATGCACCCTTGGTCCCCACTTCCTGCGCTCTATGAACTCGACATCGGAAAACCGCTGGCGCGACTTGCGCCCGGACCCGGACAGTGACACCCCGCTTTATCTCCAGCTCGCCCGCAAGCTCGGCAACGCAATTCACGAAAATCGCTGGAACGCAGGCGAAGCGCTCCCCTCCGAACACGTGTTGTCGGAAACGCTCGGGGTATCGCGAATCACGTCGCGTAAAGCGATCGCATTGCTGGTAGAACAAGTACTGATTTGCCGCACGCAAGGCGCCGGTTCGTTCATCACGCTGCGCTATGAAGATCCGCTGTCGCGGCTGTCGAGCTTTAGTGAAATGCTGCGTCGACGCGGTTTTACCCCCGGCTCGAAGTGGCTCTCACGCGTGATCGAGCCCGCCAATCGCGATGAAGTGATCCAGCTCAGCTTGCGGCGGCGGCCGTGACACGGTTGCGGCGCTTGCGCACAGCCGACGGCATTGTGATGGCCGTTGAGAATTCCACCTTTCCGACCGCGTTGATTCCGAACCCACTGGCCGTTGGCGGTTCGCTCTATAGCTTTCTGGAACAGCGCAACCTGTCGATCATGCGGGCCCTGCAGCATTTCCGTGCGGTGAACACGAGCGATGAAATCGGCATTGCGCCCCACGACGCGCTGCTGCTGATCACGCGCGTGGGTTATACGGCGGACCAGCACCTGATCGAACTCACCGATACCTACTGCCGCAACGACTACTACGATTTCGTCGCGGAATTGCGCAAGTAGTCACAAGTAGTCACCACCAGCGCGGCTGATCGGTCCCAATAGGCACCGGCGGCAAACCCCAGTAAGGCGGCGTCAGCGACATGCGCTCAGGCGGCTGCGTGCACGTCAGCGATCCAAACGGCGATTCCATGGTTTGCAGCATGTCGCGGACATCGTCGACTTGGGGATCAGGCACGTTCTGGCCATCTTCAACCAGACCCATTGATTGCAGCCAGCGCCCGGTCCGCGCCAAGCGCCACCCGCACATGCCAGCTTCCACCTGGCACGTCGTTGCAGCGCGATCATCGCGCCGAGCGCCGCGAGATAACCGGTGGCGTGATCGAGCACCTGACACGGCAGATGGCGCGGTTGCGCGCTCCCGGCTGCCTGCGCTTCCGTCCACGCAATCCCGCTCGCCGACTGCACGAGGCTGTCGAAACCGAGCCGTTGTGCGACCAGGGGCCCTTGTGCCCATACGCCGATATCGTCACGTGCACGATGCCAGGGCGCAGGCGCGCAACTTCTTCCGGGCCGAAGCCGTGTGCTGCCAGCGCGCCGGGACGATAGCCTTGCAGGAATACATCGGCATCGTTCAATAACGCGCGCAGCGATTCGCGGCCGCTTTCTTCGCGAAAGTCGAGCGTCGACGAGCAGGACATCGGCACCATGCTCGGCGAGCATGCGGACCCGCGATGATGCGGCTCAGGTCCAGCACGCGGACGTCTGACAAAAGCTGTTGCGGCTCGCCGTCACCAATCGGCTCCGGCGGGGCATCGTCGAGTTTGACGATCTCTCCAGCAAAGGTATTTCCGCGATCGCCTGAGTTTGCGGCAAGAGCGCCCATTCCTCCGGCGTGCGGATCAGCGCGGCGCACAGGCCAGCATCGGCGAGCGCTTCGTCCAAGCTTGCGCCGTTCCAACCGCGGATGGTCTGAGTGACGCCGGCGTAATCGTTCGAGCAGCCCAGCAACTTGACCACGCCGTCCCGATGATGCTTGAAGTTCATATGAAGCTGGATCCAGCGGCCGTCGCCGGTCTCGTAGAAGCCCATCAGCGGATCGCGCAGCTCGGCGGTTTATCGGTTCCGATGCGCAAGTAGCGCTCACTGCAGAACGCGATGGCCGTGCGGCGGGTGTACACGTGCACGTCTTGCTGACGCCCCGTGCGCCTGAAGCATTCTGCCGCCACCAACGCTGACGCTCCCACGCTCGCCGTGCCCAAGTCACTCACCCGATACACCAACGGCAGTTGCGTTGCCGCTAACCGTGAGGTGTTCAAGCGCCTCGGGGTCTCCCTGCGCCAAACGCCAGAGTTCTTCGACAGCTTTCATGGTCATGCCCCTTCTCAATGTCGCTTGGTCCACCCGGGGTCCTCGGGTTCACCCTCGATAGTATGGACCACCGGCGCTCCAATCAGTTTCCGGTCAGCTCCAGTCGGCCCGCTGATCGTTATGAAGATCGGCACGCAATCCGCTCGAACGTTGCGTCCACTCCTTCCCCCAAGCGCTCACAATCATGCTGTGGCTCGCCACCACCGGCTTTTTCATGTAGATGCTCGACTCCACCATCGTCAACAACGCATTGCTCGCCATGGCGAAAAGCCTCGGTGAAGTGCCCCTTCGCATGCAGGGCGTGGTCATTGCGTATTCGCTGACCATGGCGACGGTCATTCCGTTCTCCGGCTGGCTGGCCGATAAGCTTGGCACGCGTCATGTCTTCTTCAGCGCGATCCTGATCTTCACCATCGGCTCATTGCTCTGCGCGAATGCTCACTCGCTCATGCAACTCGTGATTTATCGCGTGGTAAAAGGGAGGAGGCGCCATGCTGCTGCCCGTCGGACGCCTCTCGTTGCTGCGCGTGGTGCCTGCCGAATGTACCTCAGCGCCATGTCATTTGTGGCCATTCCGGGGTTGATCGAGCCGCTGATCGGACCGACGCTCGGCGGCTGGATCGTGCAGATCGCCTCGTGGCACTGCATCTTCCTGATCAATGACCGGTAGGTGTGGTCGGCTGCATTGCCACGCAGCTTTTCATGACCGATAGCCGCAACCTCGCTACCGCCCCCTTCGATCTCGCTGGTTATCTGCTGCTCGCGGTCGGCATGGTGGCGCTGACGATTTCACTCGATGGCCTCGCCGATCTCGGCCTCCAGCACGCCATCGTGCTGGTGTTGCTCGTGCTGAGCCTCGCGTGTTTCGTCGCCTACAGGCTGCACGCCGTGCGCGTGCCACAACCCATCTTCTCGCTCGATCTCTTCAAGATCCATACGTTCTGCGTCGCTTGCTCGGCAATCTGTTCCGCGGATCGGCAGCGGCGCGATACCCTATCTACCGCCGCTGCTGCTTCAGATCAGTCTCAGTTATTCGGCATTTGAAGCCGGTCTCATGATGTTGCCCGTGGCCGCTGCGGGAATGGTGTCGAAGCGCATTGTGACTAGCCTGATCATGAAGCGCGGGTATCGGAGGGTGCTGGTGGTCAACACCGTGCTTGTCGGGCTCACGATGGCAAGTTTCTCGATCACCAGCGCCGAGCAGCCTCTTTGGCTAAGGCTCGTACAGCTGGCGTTCTTGGGCGGCGTCAACTCCATCCAGTTCACAGCGATGAACATGCTGACGCTGAAGGACTTTGGGACCGGCGGCGCCAGCAGCGACAACAGCTTTTTCTCGCTCGTGCAAATGCTGTCCATGAGTCTCGGCGTCATGATCGCCGGCGCGGTACTCGCGACCTTCACCGGCATCCTGCCGAAGGTTACCGCGACAAATTCGCTGCCCGCGTTTCACGCGACTTTCCTCTGCTTCGGCATCGTTACGGTCGCGTCAGCGTGCGTGGATCTTTGCGCAGTTCGCGCCGGAGATCCGTGCTGTAAAGACAAAGTAGGCCGATCCGTCGGAAGCGCATTACCGCGCGCCCTTCCCTCGCGCTTGTCACTGCTTGTCACGTGACGCTCAGGGCGCGTTGCGTTTTTTCGGGAGTTGTCAACAACGCGCCATCGCGCTGTGCGTGCTGCATTACGGGAGTGCACGCGGCTTCGCCCCCGGGCCACGATGAAAACCGGCTGCAGGTCTGCCCCAGCCGGGCCCGGTTTCGGCGGGATCAATTGTCCGGGAAATGCGCATATTTCTTGCTTCTTCAGGAGTGGCCCTATCCTGTAAACTAGTTCTTACCCGATGTTTACTCCCACTCGAGCCGTGTTCGAACACCTGCTAAAACCACCATGAGCATGGTTGATCTCGACCCTCCCCGCTTTCAGCCCCCTCGTCCCATCGCGGGCGATGACGGCTCGCGGCGCACTGTCCTGTACGGCGAATACACGGTGTTCAGCGTGTTCCAGCCGGTGTTCTCCGTGTCTCATCGCCGCGCGATCGGTTATCACGCGTCGCTGCGGGCCCGCGACGATTCCGGCCGGCAAGTTCCCTCGCATGAGGTCTTTACGCAGGCAGCACGGCGCGGCGATCTGCTCGAACTCGGTCGGCTGGCCGAATCGCTGCATCTGGGCAACTTCTTTTCCTTCGATAGCGACGACGAACGGCTGTTCCTCAGCCTCCATCCGGCCGCATTGATGGACACGAGCTACGGAGATGCGCTGCTGGCATCGCTGAGAAACGTCGGGCTGCCGCCGCAGCGCGTGATGCTGGAAGTGCCCGAGCAAGCGGGCGGTGAGACCACGCGCTTCGCTAAAGTCATCGATTCATTATTCATTGCGCAAGTCCAGCTTCCTGATCGCGCGCTGGACGGCTTCGGCATGAAGCATTCTAACATCGACCGCGTGTGGCATCTGCGACCCGATATCGTGACGCTCGACCGCTGCATCCTGCAGCAGGCGAGCGAACATTCGCATATCGAGCGCGTGCTGCCGGGCCTCGTTTCCCTGCTGCATGAGTCGGGTCAACTGGTGTTGATGGGTGGCCTGAGCACCGAACGCGATGCGCTGATCGCGCTCGAATGCAATGTCGATTTCGTGCAGGGCGCGTATTTCGCCGAACCCAGCGTGGAAGCCGTGAAACCGCAAGCCGCGCAAGGCGTGCTGGACGCGTTGTCCGCGGCCTCCCGCGAACGCGTGGCCGCGCGTGAACGGACACAGTCAGCACGGCTGGCACCCGTGGGTGCGCTGGAAACGGCGGCGCGCCTGATCGAAAGCGAAACGCTCGCCAATGCCACCCGCACACTCTTGCAGCTTCACGAAACGGCGCGCTGTTTCCTGCTCGATGCATCCGGCCGGCAGATCGGCGACAACGTCTTGCCGGTAGCGCGGGCGTCGCAATGGGTCAAGCGTTTCCTGCCCTTGTTGCATTCGGAAGGTGCAAGCTGGGAGCGCCGGCCTTATTTCATTGAAGCGTTGCGCACGCCGGATCGGGTCCACCTGACCGCGCCGTATCTGTCGATCAATGAGGCACACCTGTGCGTGACGGCGTCCATCGCAGCGCAAACACCACGCGGCCTGCAGGTTCTGTGCGTCGATATCAACTGGGACGTGACCTCGCAACGGCGTTAAGCGTTGAAAGTTGGTTGAGCAGCGAAAGAGACTCGCTGCCTCACACATGCGTGCGTGTGCGCAGCCTTCGCGGTGCGCGCAAGATCTCCTGAAACGGGAGCACCGCGTATACCCGTCTACACGGTCCTTGGATACGTCTATGTACGTGTACGCATCCCGTGACCAGGATCACAGGCAGTTGCGGGCGCGAACGCTTCGCTTCGGCAATCACTTCCAGGCCGTTCATGCCTGGCATCGCAAAGTCGACCATCAGCAAGTCCGGATCGTCAGTGTGCAGGCGTTCCAGCCCTGCGCGGCCATGCGATGCCTCGGTGACTGCGTAGCCGAGCATCTTCGGCAATCGACGAGAAACGTCCGCACGTCGACGTCGTCTTCAATCACGAGAATCCGCTCGTGTGTGCCCGAGATCTCCGTCCGCGACCTCCGCCTCGACCGTCACGCGTTCGCGCAAAGGCAGCCATAGCTCGACGGTCGTGCCCTCGCCTGGTTCACTATGAATCCACGCCGTTCCCCCCCAGCCTGGCGCGCAATGCCGTAGACCTGCAAGCCGAGACCCCTGCCCTTGCCGACCGGCTTGGTTGTGAAGAACGGATCGAAAACGCGCGACAGCAACTCCAGCGCGATGTCCATGCCGTATCGCTCACGCCGATCACCACATACTGTCCCGGCGGCACCGCTTCATCCGGCGCGGTGCGCTGGCTCACGCGAATGGTCAGGAGGCCGCCGTCGGGCATTGCATCGCGGGCATTGATAACCAGGTTCAGCACGGCGAGTTCGAGCTGGTTGGCGTCGGCGTCGGTCCAGGCTTCTTTCACGTCGAAGCGGGTACCGAAATGAATGCCCGTTCCCAGCAACAACGTCAGCATGTCGCGTATGCCATGCAGCATCGAAATAACGTCGATGGCCTTCAGGTCCAGATTGCTGCTGCGTGAAAACGTCAACAGCTGACCGGTCAGCTTCGCGCCGTGTTCGGTCGTTCGGTCGGCCCGCTTGACCGTCTGCGCCATGGTCTGCACACGCTCATCGCGGCTCACGCGCGTGATCAGTTGCGCGTTGCCCATGATCACGTTCAGCAGGTTGTTGAAGTCGTGGGCAATGCCACCGATCAGTTGCCCAAGCGCTTCCATCTTTTGCGCCTGCACGAGTACCGCCTGGACCTTCGCACGCTCGTGGATCTCTTTCATCAGCCGGTCGTTCACCGAAGCCAGTTCGTGAGTTCGTTCCGCAATCCGGCTTTCCAGCGTGTCGTTCAACTGCTCGACCACAAGCTGGCTCACGAGAATCTTCTCGTTGACTTCGTGACGGTCGGTGACATCCAGCGACACCCCGATGATTCGTGTCGTAGTTGTCCCTGGAACGCTGTCCGGCGCACGCATGGGATGGCCGCGCGACTGCACACAGTGGACAGTGCCGTCCGGCCAGATCACGCGATATTCGACCGTCAGGTCGGTGTTGTTATCGATGCAAAGATCCAGCGCCCGCTGGCGCATCTCGCGGTCGTCAGGGTGCACAAGCTGGACCGTAGTCCAGCGTCGGCCCCTTGTGCCCGTAGATCTTGCGGAACGCTTCGGTGGAGCGCAGCACGCCGGTCTCCACATCGAGTTCCCGGATCCCAGTTGCCCCGCTGCGAGCGCCAGGTGCAGCCGCTCCTGCGCCTCGTATTGCCGCAAGCGTGCGCGCAACGCTAACGACACCGCTCGCCGCAACGTTTCCGCATTGAGCAGACGCTCCAGGTACCACGACATTGCCCAGCATCTCAAGCCGGTCGAGCGCTTGTTTCGGGCGTCGTTCGACGCGTTTGGTCGCGAGCAGGATCAGCGGAAAATCAGACCATGTCGGCTGCTGGCTAAGCCACTGGAAAAGCTGCGGCATGTCGCTGTGCAAAAGCTTCTTCCGCGATCAGCGCCGTGCCCGCACCGCCGCGCAGCTCCGTGTTCAGCATCGCGGCATTCATGCAGGCGAGGCAGTTGCGGCCATCCTTGCTCAGCACGTCAGCCACCACGTCCGCGTCGCGGCCGCAAGGGGCGAGGATCAGGACGCGGTTTTCCACGGCTTAGCGGCCCATCGCTGCAGGGCTTCCCAGCATGGCCGAGTCGCCCCGATACGCCGGCAGCCCGGCGAGCACGCCATCGAAATCGCGCACTGCTTCGCTCAGCTCGAGGCCGCCGTATGTCAGCCTGAACTGGCGGATCGTGCGCTCGTGCGCGCTGCCGCGGTTCTTGACGGCGGCGAGCGCCGTCAGCACTTCACACTGATGCTCGAAGTAGCGGAACAAGACCATCACGTCGCTGAGATAGCTGATGTCGATGTCCGTCTGGACCTCGCCCACAATGTCGTGCTGCCCGAGCACGAGCATGGTCACAATGCCGCGCTGGTTGAGATAGCCGAGCAACTCGTGCATTTGCAGCAGCAGGTAGCGCTCGCCGGGCATCGCCGCAGATACGCGTTCAGGCTGTCGATAGCAACGTACGTCACGCCTTTCTCCTCCACCGCCTCGCGCACGTCGCTGGTGAACTGGCCGGGCGACATTTCGGCGGGATCGATCTGGCGCAGGGTTAGCAGGCCGCTGCCGAGATAGGCTGACAGATCCATGCCGAGCGATTTTGACCGTGCCAACAGCATGCCGAGCGTTTCGTCGAAAAGATAGTAAATGCAGCGCTCGCCGCGCTTGAACGCCGCCATCAGGCAACACACCACGGTCGTGGTTTTGCCCACGCCGGGTCTACCGATGAACACCACGTTGTGGGCGCTCTCAAGGAACGCGAGCTCATTGAGTTCACGGATCAGCGCCTCATCAACGCGTGCCGACGCGAAGTCGAAGCCCTTCAGGTCCCGGTGAGCCGGGAATCGCGCAGCGGTCATTTGGTACGCAATCGAGCGCACTTGCCGCTCCGCAGTTTCCGCCAGCAGCAGTTGCTTCATGAACCGCTCGGGTTCGAACTCCGTGTGGCGAGACTGGGCCAGTAGTTCAGGCCAGCCGCTGGCCATGCCGTGCAGTTTGAGTTCCTTCAACTGGGCGATGATGTCGTTAGACATGACGATCCTCCGGTGGGCTGGCGCGCAGGCTCTCGTAGCGGTCCACGTCAGCGGTTGGCTCCGCTACGAGCTGGAGCTTCGTTGTAGCGACGTTGCGATTTGCGACCGGCCCCTTGAGCCGGCTCAGCACGTTGAGCACGTGGTAAACGCTTGGACGGCCCGAATCCAGCGCAACCTGCACAGCGAGCATTACGGTATCAAGCCCGTGTTCCGGTACGACCGCCAGCGCCAGCACCTGCGTCATGACGCGATCACCTCCCGGGTGTTTCAGGAGATGGCGCTGGAGCTGCTGCAACGGCGCGGCATCGTGGTAAATGGAGCGCCATTGCGCAGCGCACCCGGTTTGCGCTCGACCAGCGTGATGTAGTGACACCAGTCGTAGTAGGTCATGTGTCGCTCGAAGCTGCGTTCGTGGCGCACGATCTCCTGGGCGTCAGCGATGACGCTGACTGAGATACGCGGGATAGCAGCGCTCACGAGCTGGTTCGTGTACTCGGTGGGCACGCTGAGCGGTTACGCTGGGGGTAGATGAGACTGGTGGACCGTTCCATATAGCCGTCAAACGGGCGTGGATTGGGTATCATCCGGGGGCGCTCGTCCTGCAGCACGTCCTCGACTGTCAGCTCGGGCCACTGTGGATGGCGCATCTGCCAGGCCTGGCGGCACTGGCCGGCGACCCAGTCGTTCAGGGTTTCCAGCGTTTCCCATCGCCGCAATGCGGCTTCGTGCCAGATCTGCCGGCGCCGATCCTGCACGTTCTTCTCGACGATGCCTTTCTCCCAGCCGGCGGCCCGGTTACAGAACTCCGGCTCGAACAGGTAGTGGCTGCACATCGCTTCGAAGCGGACGTTGACTGCGTGTTCCTTGCCGCGGCCGACCTTGTCCACGGCGGTCTTCATGTTGTCGTAGATAACCGCGCCGTGGCACGCCGCCGAAAGCGGCGAATACGTGGGCGGGCGCGTCGAACAGCATCTCGTGACTCTGCGTGGGATACACGATCAGCCAGAAGGCACGGCTAGCGTTGAGTTTGACGTGGGCGACTTCCAGGCGTCACCGCAATCCGCCGATGAAAGCGTATTCGCAGCCCCAGTCGAACTGGAATGCCTCGCCGGGTTCGAACGCGAGCGGCACGTAGGCCTTCTTCCGGGGAGCTTTGGCTGCTCCTCGTGC
>CALNPU010000123.1 GCA_940588625.1 uncultured Caballeronia sp. | reverse complement strand
TAACACAATGCATAACACAGGATTTCTTACGTTCTACGAATCCGCTCGCGCGGCCTTTGATAATTTGACAATACAGCACCCAGGCCTTCGCGACGTGGGAAAGTGCGCCGGGCGCTGCAATATTGGAGCGCCTTTCCGTTTACGTTAGGTATACTTATCTATGTAATGCGGTTTCGGCCGTACTCCAGCCATTAAGTTGACGATACCATTGCCGCTGTTCGTGAGTACGGGCTCGATGCCGTGCTGCTTGATGTGAGCCACTTAGCCCTGGACGGCGCGCTAATCGTACTCCGTAGGTAATTGCCGATTTCGCGCATGCACAAACACCCGCCGAAGCTGATCGGGTAATACCCGTGCAAGGGAAAGATCATCCGGCAAAGCTCCTTCGGAAAACCATTTAACCTCAGAAGTTTCAACACTCGTCGCAGCTTCACCACCGATAATGTCGCAAATAAAAAAGAGCTTGCAGCACGAAAACACGCGGTCGGGATGTCCCCGACGCGTGCGATCCCAGACGGCGGCAAGCTTGCGTACCTGGACTTCGAAGCCGCTTTCCTCACGAACCTCTTTCACCACGTTTTCGGCGGCCGTGAAATTCACATCCGCCCAGCCGCCCGGCAAGGTCCAGCGCCCGTTATCAGCCACTTCGCGCACCATAAGTATGTCGCCTTGCGAACTAAAAACCGCGCCGCGAACATCAACCTTTGGCGTAGCGTAACCGCTCTCGCCTTCGAATAGTGCTTCAATCGACATGGCCGGCGTGCCGGTTGCGGAGGCCATCATTTCTGATGCAAGGGTGCGTAGTCTCTCGTAGCGTTCGAGATCGTAAGGGTTATCAACGAACGTTAGCCCCGTCTGAGCGATCGCTTGAAGTTCACGTGTCCAGCTTAACCATTGTGTATCGCTCATATTTTCCTTCCAATTGTCACCGCGGTGCAGGCCATTTTTGTCCGATAACAGTTGTGCGGGACTGTGGTGTAGGTTGTCGAACGTGCGACACCCGTCCGTTGGAGTATTGCAGCGCCATGTGACGCCAATGACCACAGTGCTGCGGGTGACTTGACACCATCTTCTCTGATCACAGTCAGATCGTAGATGCGTGATTCCCCTTCCGAACAAAGCGGTTCAAGAGCAGACGTCGTGTTCCAGCAGGATGCGGCTGTCGACCATCGCTCTGCTCAGCACTTTCGCGCCGGGCAGGATGACACTGTTGCGGATCGTGGCCAGAGGCGAGATCTCCACCTGCGGATAGATAATGGAATTTTCGATCAGCGCCGGTGTATCGCAGTCGTCGCAGATAATCGAATTGATAACATTGCCATGCGACTTGACATAGCGACGTTTGATTGCGGGTAGCAAAGTTTTTGGCATGTCATCAAGACCGAGTGTCGGCATATCGTTCAGCAGTGCCATATGGGCGCGGAAATATCGCTCGACGGTGCCGACATCCTCCCAATAATCGGAGAAGGGGAAGCCTTTGATCGTTTCGCCTCGGTTCAGCATGGCGGGGATCACATCCTTGCTGATATCTCGCTGCCAGTTGGTTTTAGACAAGTCGGAAAGGTAGCGTTTGAGAATGTCCGCACGAAAAATACAGACCGCCGAGAAAATCGTATCGGAGGTCGGGGTGGCCGGTTTCTCGACGAAGCTGAGCAGATTGAAATGTTCGTCCAGTTCGACCATGCCGAAAAGTTTCACGTATTCTAGTTCGATTTTCTGGAAGCTGATCGTGAGCCCCGCGCCGCTGCGGCGGTGCGTGTCGATCATTGCACCGTAGTCGAAGTTGTATACGTGATCGGCATGCAGGACCATGACATCGGTAATGCCGGGGGTGAAAATGTAACGCGCATTTTTGATTAGCGCGTCGGCCGTGCCGTCCTCCTGCGCCCGGGTGACTGAGGCGAAGGTTGCATCGATATTCTCCAGCGTGATGCCCTGGTATGGGCCGAAGTGCACGCTAAAGCCCGGCAGACCCCACCAGGTTTCCAGCAGATAGCGAATCAGCTTTCGCTCGCTGTAATGAGACAGCAGCAGGACTTCGGGAAGACCTGAGCGGTAGGCGTTGTTCAGGCTGAAGTCGATCAGGTGGCAAACGCCGCCGAACGGTACCATCGGCTTCAGACGGTTGTGGCCGAGATACTTCATTCGCTTGCCGAGTCCGCCGGCCAGTAATACTGTCTTGATTTTCTGCATGGGATATTCATCTCGCATCAGCAACGAAACAAACTGCGCGCGCGGTGCCGTTAAGTCGGCTGGTGGCTCACCGCCAGTTTCGGCCGGAACACGCCGCCGATCTGCGCCAGCCTCAAGCTGGCCAGACACAACAACGCGATGAGACTCATCAGCCGCCAGCTGTTCGGCATGCCGTACGCGGACGAAGTCAAGCCGAACAGCAGCGGGCTGATCACATAGCCGAGGTTACAGATCGTTGACATATTGCTTAGCGACTGCATGCGGGTTTCCGGCGCGCTCAACTGCGTCGCCAGGTTGTACACGGTCGGAATGGCCGGCGACATCAGCAGGCCAGCTACCAGATAACCGGCCAGTGCGGACCAGGGATCCGCGGCGAAGCTGACCCACAGCATCACGACAGCACCCGCCAGAAAGCCGAACAAGGTGATATGCAAGTCTGGCAGCCGGTGGCCGACCCGATGTGCGGTCACCCGTCCTACATAGGCCGCACCCATATAGACGCTGGGCCCCCAACTGGCAAGGAACGGATCGGCGCCCAGATTGCGTTGCAAGAACAGTGTCGACCACTGGTTGATCGCATGTTCCAGTACATAAAAGAAAAACCCCATTGCCGAGATGACGGCGAGCGCTACACCCGGTACCGGCCAGGCGCGGGGCCTGGCGCCTGCGACCTTGAGCTGGGAAAATTGCAGCGAAGTCAGTGACGCGGCGACGGCCGAGGCGACAAGAAAGACCCCCAACACGTCAAAAATCGCCGTCCCGTCGATACCCTCCCTGCGCATCAATCCCACTGTCGGCGCGGTGACAACCACTGCCAGCGGAAAGAGCGCCTGACCATAACTGAACATCTTTTGCCCCGTTATTTCTTGGGCACAGGCGATCATGCAGGCCAATGTCACTTCCAGCAGTCCGGATGCCACGCCAACCACTAGCAGTGCCAGGCCAAGCGCCCTGGCGCTCTGTACATGTCCCAGCCAAGCCGTACCCGCAGCGTAGATTAGTAGCGACAACGGCAACTGGAACTTGCCCAGCTTCGTCCACAAACGCCCGCCGAGAAAGATCGCCGGAAGGACGCCGACGATCACCACGATCAACTGCTCGCCCATTTGCGCGTCGGTTAGAGCGAGCCGCCGCTGCATAGTGGGGACCATCGCTTCCCAGGTGCCCCAGAACATCCCCCACGCAAGCTTGCTCAACCACAGCGGCCAAAATTGTATGAAAACGTTTCGCGTTTGGTACTGCGAGGTCATTTCTTGTTCCTCAAGTTATATGGGACTCCGGTATTTTCAAGATTCTCCCGGACCGGCACATGGACCGTTGGGCCAGATTCCACCGCAACAGCGGCGAACCGATTTGACCGCCGCGCGGCACATTTCAGCCCAGTGTCGCGTAACTCTCCCGCAGGAGAAGTTCGATTCCCGCCGTACGAAGCACAATGTCCAGCCCCCTGAGCCGGCGGTTCGCAGGGCTCATCGGTAGAACCAGGGTGGCGATGCCGACTGCAGCGGCGGCGCCGTCAGTGCGCCAGTTGTCGCCCACCATCAAGGCGCGCGCGGGTTCGATCCGCAGATTCCGCAGTACGGTCAGGAACATCTCGCCGTCTGGTTTGAGTCGACCTGCCCGGAACGACTGCACTACGGTATCGATCAGTTCGGTCATTCGATTGGCAGCCAGGCATGGCAGGATGTCCCAGCCGATGTTGCTGACGATGCCCGTCACGATTCCGGCGACCCTGAGCGTGCGCAGGACAGCTTCGCAGTCTGGGAATGGACGCCACAACTCGGCATTGCAAAAAACCCCGTAAAATGGCTGGGCGAAGGCAGGGGGAATGCCTTCGCAGGCATGCACTACGGCGTTCCAAGAGGCGCGGTGCAAGTCCGGCGAGTAGTCGCAGCTTTGCATGCGCGCCTGACCTTGCGGAGTTGCCACGTAGGCCAGAATCTGTTCGATCCAGCGTTCGCAATCCTCGGGGGCGGCGCGCATCCCGAGGTCCGCGCAGTGTTGCGCCATGACATCGGGCAACAGCGCTGATCGGCTGTCGAACAAAGTATCTGCGAAATCGAACAGGACGGCGTCGAAATTGCGTAGCTCGGTATTCATCGCAAAATTCCGGACTCTCTTGGGGAAGTTGGGAAAATCAGCCGCTTGCCGAGATCGTCGCCGCTGTTCATCGCATCGAGCAAGCTTGGCAGTTCGGACAGCAAATGGCGTCCGGTGATCAACTCGTCGAGCAAAGACTGGCTGATGTCTCCCGAGCCGATCAGACGAAGTGCACTCAGGAAGTCTTCCGACGCGAGCCCGTAACTGCCGACTATCTCCACCTGCTTGCCACTGCCGCAGGTAAGCCAGCGATGCGATTCGCTTAACCGCAACGAACGGACGTCGACGCCGCGAAAATTGCCGAACGCTTTATCGATTCCACCGAACACGACGACGCGGCCTTGGTCGGCGGCGATCATAAAACCTTTCTCAAGCAGTTCGTGCGAGACGAAAGTTGTGGCCAGTACCACCAGATCCGCGCTCGGCGGCTCCGCCAAGGATCCCAGGGTAATGCCTTCCAGGCTGAAGGTCGCGACGAATCGTAGGCGCGCTTTGGACCGATTGAGCAGCGTGACGGGGATGCCACGCCGCCGCAGTGCGTGCGCGATGAAGAGGCCCATGGTGCCAGCCCCGATGACGACGGCGCTGCGGGGTGTGGCATGGACGGCCGAGGTGGCGATCCGCGCACAGTGCTCTGCGCAGGCGATCGGTTCGGCTAGCACGTAATTCTCCAGGGATGTACAGGTGCTGGATACCTTGTACAGTGCGGCTTCCAGTCTGTCGGCGGGCGCGTCAAGCATGAACAGTTCGGCGAACCCGGATGTCCGATTGAGCACAACGTTGGGGTCCAGGCAGACTGTGTCACCGATACGCAAAACTTCGGCTCCCCAGCAGTCCACAATCTCGGCAACCAATTCATGGCCGAACTGGCTCGGGCCAAGGCGACGGCCCGCCGCCTCCTTTGCATCGGAACGGCATATCCCGATCACGTGCGGGCGCAGAACCGCACCGGCTTCGTGCCGCAACTCGAGCGAAACACCGCACTTCGCGATGACGCCGCGCTCTGCGTCCAGCCGCACTTGTGCGGCTACGCTCAGCGCTGTACGCGTCGCGTCGCGGGGGCCGATAGCCGGGTTAGTGTCGCGCATATACGGCATCGCAGGCCATCTCGAAACGCTGGATAATTTCGGTGACGTCCTGTTCGGTGGAAATGAGCGCGGGGCGAATTTCCATCACGTTACCGCGGCCATGCTCGGATATCCGTACGATCACACCTTGTTCCAGCAGCGCTTTCTGCAAAGCCAGCGCAGTCGGATTGTCCGGACGATTGTCGGAGCCGATGATCTCCAGACCAACCATCAAACCAACGCCACGCGCTTCCCCGACGAAGGGAAAGCGGTTTCCCAAACGATCCAGGCCGGCTAACAACTGTTTGCCGACCCGGCGGACGTTTTCCAGAAAACCCGGCCGCTGCAAGATTTCAATCGTCGTCAGTGCGGCCGCGGCCGAGGGCAGCCAGCCACCGTTGGTGAAGCCGTGGAACAGTTTGTCCAGCCCCATGAGACGGTCTTCGGTCAGAATGCCGCCGATTGGTAGACCGATACCGCTCATGCCCTTGGCCAGCGTCATGATATGCGGTGAAACGCCGAAGTAATCGGCCGCGAACATATGTCCGCATCGGCCGAAACCCGTCTGGCACTCATCGAAAATAAGGACGATACTGCGCTCTTCGCAGAACGCCTTGAGTTCTTCGAAGTAGCCCTGCGGCGGAATGATATTGCCGCCCACGCCGAGTATCGGCTCGACCAGGACGCAAGCGACACTGCCGGTGCTCGAGTACTTGATGAAGTCGTCGATGCGCGCCACGCATAGTTTCCCGCAACTGTCCGCCGCCTGGCCATAAAAACAGCGCGAACAATAAGGCGGCGGCACCTGTACGCCGCCGGGGAAGATATTGGGAAACGGCGTGCGGTGAGTACTGAAACCCGACAGACCGGTCATTGCCAAAGTCTGCCCAAGATGGCTGCGAAACAGCGTGATCACGTCGCGCTTGCTGGTGATGTGCTGCGCAATGCGAATGGCGCCTTCATTCGCGGTGGAGCCGCCCGGGGACCGCAGGTGCGCGCGCGTCAGATTAGGCGGCGAGATGGCCACCAGCGCACTGGCGAGCGCATCGACAGGAAGCGAATTGAAGTTGGAACTGGAGAACACCAGCTGATCCATCTGCCGCTTGGCGGCTTCCAACACTTCCGGATGATTGTGTCCCAGAATCACGTTGAAGGTGCCGGAAATACAGTCGAGATATTCTTTGCCGTCTTCATCGTACAGATAGAGTCCCCGGCCGCCGACCATCTTGACGCTGCTGACCGGATAGTAGAATGGATTTTCCTGCCCCGCATCGGATACGGCGCTCATACGGCATCCTCCAGTGCTGTGATCTGTTGGTCGACCCAGCCCGGCAGCCCGTATTGGACCACAACCTTGCGGCGCTCTTCCGCGCGCCGATTTCTCTGTTCGGACGTCAAATGAAATGCGTAAGCGAGCATATCGGCCAGTTCCGCGATGTCGAACGGATTGATCAATTCGACCGAAGAGGCGAGCGCCTCTGCGGTGCCGGCCCGCTCAGACAGGATCACGGTCGCGTGTCGGTGGTTGAGCAGCGAGCCTTCGAAAACCGTCAGATTCTGCCCGTCGATGGTCGAGTTGAACAACAGCGCGTCCGCCTCTTGAAGGCAGCCCAGCGTATGATCAACATTGTTCTCGCAAACGACCCGGACTAGTTCCTCCCCGAAGCGGCTATTAGTGTGCGCGGCTTCTCGCTCGAGTTGCGCCAGATAGTCGCTGTTCGCCTTGACATATAGCCGATTCGGATTGCAGCGCACCAGAAAGCGGCTACGCCCGCGCAGAGCCTCATTGTTCTCGCAAGCCAGACGGAACGCGGTGATCGCGCGCGCGCCGTTCTTGATCGGATCGGTCCTGCCGGAATGGACGAACAAGAAGCTGTCGGCGGCCCACGATTGCAGATCAGCCGGCAGCGCCTTGCTGCGGTGTTCGATCGCTTGTGGACTATACCCGAGTGGCATCGCGGCCACCGTGGTGACGTGTCCGCGGTACTCGACGGTGCCCGCATCGCGATTCACCACGGCGTCCGGCAGCAGATCGCGCACGCACTCCACAAAATTTCGACACCAACGTGCCGCGAAGAAGCCGACGACGGATGCGCCCAACATTCCTTCGATGAATTCGGTGCGCAGGTATTTCGGCAGCATGCTCCAGTAGTCTGCAGCCGGCCAGGGAATGTGGATGAAAAGCAGGACCGGAACGCCCGCGTGTCGGCGGCGGATCATCGCCGGGAGAACGGACAGCTGGTAATCCTGTACAAGAACGGGTGTGCCGGGCGCCTTCTCAAGTTGCGCGCCGACCGCCTCCAGGAAGTCTGCGTTGAAGTCCTTGTAGTGCTTCCAGGCGCTGCGTATCTCGGGGCCGAAGTTCGGTGCGTTCCAGCTGTCCCACAGCGTGTTATTGCTGGCCCATAGCACGTCGGCGGTCATGATCTCCTGCATGTCGTTGAAGACCTGCGCGTCGTGCTCCAGCATATGCACGGTGATGGGGTGCTGTTTGGAGGTGAATGCCAGTTGCAGACCGTCGGGGTGCTGCTTGCGCACTTCGAGGTCTTCCGCCGTCATTGCCGACGAAATCCATTCGACGCCGAGCAGGCTGGCCATGTCGGCCACGACGTTGGCAGTACCACCAGGAGCGAGCACTGTTTCTAGCGTGCCCGTGCTTTCGTTGCGATGATAGGTCAGCGGCGAGCGCTTACTAACGAGGATATAACGTTTCGCTTTCATTGCGTTCCTTATGTTGTTTTGTCGGCCATCGGTTGAGGGAGGTGCGGCGCACGAATATGCCACTGCGTCCCCAGACCGGCTTTCATATCTGCGGCGACTTCGGCGGGAGAACGGCAGGTCACGTCGCGCCATTGCGCCAGCAGGGCGGGTAGGCGTTCGCTGGAGAGGCAGGAGTTCCGGGGGCGGCAGAAATAGCGGGAAGCCTGCACGGGAACGGCCTTGATCAGGTCGGCGTCGAAGCCGAATTCGGCCGCCAGCAAGCGTGCCCAGTCCAGCCGGGAGATGCGCTGCGGCCCCGCCACGTGCAGTAGGCCGGTAACGTTCTCTTCCAGGCAGCGCCTGTATATCTTGGCCGCATCGGCGACGGCAATCGGCGTATTCCACAGATCATCGGGCACCTCCAACGTTTCAGCGAACGCAAGCCGCTGGATCGACAGTGCGAAGAAATTCTGCCAGCCTCGCTGATCTTCTTCCCAGCCGTAGATCAGACTGGTCCGGGCAATCAGAAATTGACCACCGTAGGCGTGCAGGATGCGCTCGGCCGCCAGCTTCGCCCGCCCGTAGGCGTTAGACGGCTCCGGCGCGATGGCTTCGGTGCAGGTGGTTCGCCTGCCGTCAAAAACATTGTCGGTGGACACCAGCAGCTTATAGGCGGTCGGCGCAAACTCGCAGGCATTGCGCGTGACGGCGCCGTGTATCCGGGCAGCCTCCACGGGATCCTTTGCGCATTCGGAAATATCCGACGGACCATTGACCAGCACGACCACCGACGGGCGCAGCCAGCGGGCCGCTTCCCTGAAGACAACGGTGTCAGTGGCATCGAGCTGAATCCATCGATCACGATGGCGAAGACCCTGCGGTCGGTTGCGACATGCGAGCGTAACCCGGTGTCCGTTTGACAACAGCTCGTCGGCTAGACACTGACCGACGAAACCGCCTCCTATGATCAGCACGTTTATCACAGAAGTAGCGGTTCTCTGGTGTGTTTCATGACCTTTCATCGAATCGTACTCCGGGACGCTTCGCGCGAAAGGCGCTGCAGGGCAGCGCCAATGACACTACTGGGCAAGCTGTCACGTTTTTCCAGAAAGACGCATCGGCTGATCTCCACGGGCATAGGGAAATTGATCGACCCGCCTCGGTGATAGACGACCTCTTCCAACGCAGCCTCGCAAAGTTCGACGGTGAGCTCCGGCGCGCAAATGGGAAGGCCGGCCTGCACTAGCACGGCAATGAAGCGATTCCTTTCGTCCGTGAGCATGAAGCCGAGTGACTCCGCGAGCGTGACGGTCAACGCCATGTCGATAGCCACAGCCTCGCCGTGATGCAACCGAAAGTCGGTCGCGGCTTCCAGCGCCGGACTAAAGGCGTGTCCCATATCCACGAGACGCTGATACGTATGACTTTCGTATGGATTTTTCTGTAGCTCTTCCAGCATCAAGCGACTCGAGCGCCAGATAATCTCGCGGCTGACTTCCTCTGGCGCGCCAAACTTGCTTTTGATCAAGGCCGTTTGATAGGTTTCGCATAACTCGAAGAGGTGCCGGTCAGCAACGAGTGCCATCTTGAGAATTTCAGCCATCCCGTAGCGCAGAAACGACGTCGGTAGGGTCTGCAGAAACGAGCGGTCCAGCAACGCGTGGGTGGGTGGGTTGAAACAACCGAAATAATTTTTCTTGTTGCCCAGATTTACGCCGCCCTTGAGACCGATACCGGCATCTATCAGCCCGATCAGCGTTGTCGGAATACGCAGATGATCGATGCCGCGGCGGATGGCCGATGCGGCCATCGCGACCACATCGGTACATACGCCTCCGCCCAACCCGATTAACAGGGAACGTCGGTCCAGCTTGTACTCCAACGCGGCCGCGCAAATCCGCTCAACGGAGTGCAGCGTTTTATTCGTCTCACCGCCGGGCAATACGACGACCTGCATATTGAGTCCGCGGTTGCGGATCAGGCCGTACAGCAGTTCTCCATAATAGTCGTAGACCGTTGGCGTAGTAACCACAAGTACCTTTCGTTCTTGCAACATGGCAGGAAGGACCGAATACTCGGGCGATAGTAAGCCTTCAATCAGGTGGACATCGTAATTCTGTTGTTTCCGACATTCCATTCGGAAACTATCCACGATTCCCTGTCCGGGTAACTGGCGACAGATCGTTTCGATGGCGGTAAGCACTATTAAACTCTCCTTTATTCAACAGGCCAGACATGAAAATCGTCGCACAGACGGGTGAGATGGCGGATGACCTTCACTCACGAAACGGTTGACCGGTTGAGCCAGATTTCCTGCAGGTGGTGCCTGCTGCAATCTGAAGCGAAAGTCACGCTACAAAGAAAGTCACGCTACAAATATCGAAAGATATTGACTGCTGCTACGCAGCGGCATTTCCAAGATAAAAAATCTGGAATACTAATCGATCACTGTGGCATGCACCTCACCTCGATGCAAAGCCGGCAAACCCACGATAGCCAGGCGCATCTCGTTCAATCCGTCATTGACCAGTCCATGCGTACCACCTGGAGGATTGTGGATCACGTCTCCCGCGGCAACCGGATAGCGAATGTCTTCTACCATCATGGTCCCGCGTCCTTCGATGACAATGTAAACTTCTTCTTCGTCGGTGCTGTGCGTATGCAGACCGATATCGGATCCCGCCGGAACGCGGACCAGATCGATCCAACCGATTGCGCCGCTGCACATGACGCGAGCCGAGGCAATATCCGCCGCGCCGTCATGCGCGCGAGACCAGTGGAATTGCGCATCATCGAAAGTAAAGATTCGACCAGTGCTTGACTTCCCTCTGTCAAGAGTCGCCATGAAATACCCTGCGCCTTCCAGCGCAACGGTATCCGGTTGCTTTTCTATACGGACAATGGAATGCCAGTTCTGACCGAGATTCCAGCAGTACTGGTCTGCCAGCGTAGCCAGTAGCGCACGGTATTTCTCGCCACAGGCAATGGCGAACCCGCCGACGATGACGATTTCTTCCAGACCGAGGCAGACGTGCAAAAAGGCCAAGACTTGCGCAAGGTATTTGGCCGACGCCGCGACCGTGTGCTCGGCCCAGGGATCGCCCTGCAAAAAGGCGTGCACCAATATCTCGTTATTGAGATTTTCGACCTGATGTCCGGCAAGATGGCCCGCCAGCGATGCGGCAAATGCACCGGCATTCTCCGCTGCTATATGGCGCGCGACCGCCAGCGATCCCCGCCCCGAGGCGATCGAGCCGAGATGTCCGAAACCTTCACAATCGCAGACGAAGAACTCGGAGAAAGCATTCATCATGCGGAGATGACCGATTTCGCCGCCGCGACCATTCGGACCGACGCGCGGAACACCATCGAGGAATACCTTGACACCAATGCCCGAACCCACCGCGATGATGGCGAAATCCCGGCAGCCTTTGGCAACCTGCAGATAGCCCGCCGCGCTGACGTCGTTGATCAACCGCACCGGCACCGCTGGCCAGAGAGCCCGCAGAGGCTGAAGGAGATTAAGTCCGTCTCCTGAGTAAGGTCCTAACACCGTCGGCATGTGCCAAGCGATCCCGTCGGGAGAAAGCGGTGCCGGCATGGCTGCGCAAACTCCCGAAATTTTGGTACTTCCCGCTAGAGCATGCGCCTCTCTTTTTAACGTTTTCATCAGGTCGTTGACGATGCCATGACCATCTCGCTGACCAGTCGTTATGAAGTTGGGGGTTCCCACTTTATGGAACCGCTCCAGGCAGTGATCGGTACTGTTATACAGGCCGATTCTCGTGCTGGTGCCACCGATGTCGAATACTATGCAGCGTTCTTTGTGATCCATCGCTGTGAATTCCCTTCCGATTGAATGTTGGTTGTCGGACATCGATTGGAGCGGCTATGGAATCCGTCGCCGTGCGCGCGGCGCGGCGCTGAACTTGTAGTTGTACGGCCAGCCAGTGGCCACTTCTGGGCAGCGCGCCTCGTGGCGATCATAAGCAGGGGTTCGATCCCGTCCAGCATGATCGGCGCCTGGAATTTTTTGAACCCGATTATCGGCCCGGATATCCGTTTGATGGCGTGATGATTCAGCTCAACGACGTCATTCGGATATTGGGTCAACCGGATGATGATGGGCGTATCGCACAGGACATCGGTGTCGTGCAACGCGACCAAGTTGGCGGCGTTGCTGTGGGTGGCTGAGCGCCGCCCTTGGGCAGCGAGGCGATACCGACTTTGCCTTTGATCGGACTGCCGGGCCTGTTCGCGATGGACCAGGC
>CALNPU010000122.1 GCA_940588625.1 uncultured Caballeronia sp. | reverse complement strand
GCCCCTTTGTTGTTGACCGATTCGCTCGGGCTCCTGTCGCCGTTTATGCCGCGGTCTTTTACGCAGCCGTCAATAGCATGGGCTCCTTGACGTAGTTGCGTAGTTTGCGTGGTTTGAGCCAAGCGCTGCGTACGCCCTTAAGCGTGCCCCGAGCTTTCTCCAACAAGAGGACCGGGCGCGTTTTCCAGAGCGGTATCGTGGCGAAGCAGCAGGACCGCCGCAACGCCGACCAGTCCTGCTCCTGACAAGCAGAGTAAGCCGGCGGCGAAACTGCCGGTATTGTCCTTGATCCATCCCATAGCGTAGGGTCCGAAGAATCCGGCCAGGTTGCCGAGCGAGTTCACCGTGGCAATGCCGTCCGCTGCGGCCGCCCCCGAAAGAAATGCAGCGGGCAGCGTCCAGATCACCGGCAGGCAGCCGAAGATGCCAAAGTCTGCTGCAATGGACAGCGCGATCATTTTCAGCACCGGATCATCCAGTGCAGTTGATGCCGCGATTCCACCGGCTGCCACCAGCAGCGGGATCGCCACATGCCACTTGCGTTCGAACTTGCGGTCGGAGCAGCGTCCCCACAGGATCATGCTGAACGCACCGACAATATACCGCAGCGATGTCACCAGCCCCGTCTGGACATTGCCAAGGCCAAATCCCTTGACGATCTGCATCAGGAAGAAACTCAGGCCGTAGTTGGTCGCGTTGGCACCGAAGTAAATAAGCGCGACAGCCAGGACCCGCAGGTTGAACAAGACTTCCCGCACGCTGAAGGAACGCACGGCCCCCGCTGCACACGTTCCTGTGTTTGCCGTGTCAGCCAGTCGTGCTCGTCTGCTGCAAGCCAGGTTGCATCGGCTGGTTTGTCAGTGGGATAGAACAGGACCACGAACGACAGGAACATGGCAGGCAATGCCTCAAATCAGATAAACCCACTGCCAGCCAGCGAGGTTCGCGAGTTTATCGAGGTTGAGCAACGCGTCGGAGATGGGTGCTCCTATCACGGTGGACAGCGGGATGGCCACTATGAAGTAGCCGACCACGCGAGCCCGGTTCGCCGTCGCAAACCACAGCGTCAGCAGGAAGATGATGCCGGGAAAGAATCCTGCTTCGGCAATCCCGAGCAACACCCGCAGGGTGTAGAACACGTGTGCAGCCGAGAGGCCTGTCAACCGTGAGATCCCGGGGATGAACGCCATTGCGCCGGCAAGGATGCCCCAGGTGAACATGATTCGCGCGATCCATCGGCGCGCACCGAACTTCTCCAGCAGCAGATTCGACGGAACCTCGAAAAAGAAATAGGCAATGAAGAAGATCCCGGCGCCGAAGCCGAAGGCGCTTGAAGACAGCCCAAGGTCTTTATTCATCTGCAACGCGGCGAAACCGACGTTGACGCGGTGCAGGTACGCTATGAAATAACAGAGGATCAGGAACGGGACGAGTCGCTTCGTCACCCGTGCCAAAGTACGGGATTCGAGTTCCACTAGCCTTCCCCCAAGTCAGAGTTTCAAACCTTCGTCATGCGTCGAATGTTCATTTCTCTTTGCCGTAGAAAGCATAGTGCTCCTAAGACGAAGCGGGAAGTAGTATGTGCCCGTGGGCTCCAGATTGATTGGTAGAAGGTGTCGGCCCGGCTACCGGCAGAATTGGCCGACTCCCTCAAAGGGAGCCCTGGATTCGGAAGAATTGTCCGCAGGTAACGATGCATGAACGCCTGTAAGGAAGACACCGCTTGCCTGTCCAGGCGCCTGCGCCACGAGACCGTCAGGAGACGGCACATGCGAAGCGATTGGACCGCTGGCGTTCGTGCTCTGGCCGGCGCCGCGTTGCTGGGGAGCGTGGCCAGCCTTTCAATGACCGGCATTGCCACGGCCCAAGCGAGCGATCCGGAGCGTGCGGCCATGCATATCCGCATCCTTAGCGTGGCGGACGAAGTCGTTCGGGAAAGGCGCTGGGACTTTCTCATTGCAGCGCTGGACCATACGATCCCCACTTACGGACCTTACGTTATCGACGCATACTCCGAGCCAATGTCAACACAGCGCGAGATCGAGGAGGTGATATCGGGCTGGCTGATCAATGTGATCGCGAGCAATCCCGGTCACCCCGACCTCAACGCGCAGACCATTCCGATTGCCATTCCTATCGACAAAGGTTTGCTCGGTTATCGGGTCGCGCTGATCCGGCGCGACAACCAGGCGCGGATCAACAAGGTCAACGACATCCAGGGCCTTCGTCTCCTGAGCGTCGGACAGGTCAGGACTGGGGCGACGTGCCCGTGTACCGGTTCAACGGCATTCTCCTGGTCACGTCGAGCCACTACAACCTGCTGTTCCCGATGCTGGCCACCACCGCTTTAATCTGTTCTCGCGCGGCGTTCTCGAGATCCCGCCCGAACCCATTTCACGCCCAGTACCCCGACATGGCCATAGAGACTCACCTGCTGATACGGTATTCCTATGCGCAATTCTTCTACGTCAACAACTCTTACCCGATCATGATCGCGCAGCGAATCAGGCAGGGACGAGCTGGAGGCAATGCGCAAGGATGGAAGTTTTGACGCGCTGTTCCAGAAGAATTTTGCGCAGGCCGTGGCCGGCCTGCATCTGGAACGACATGTCCTGATCGAGTTGAAAACCCCCTTTCTTCCCCCGTGGGTGCGGATCGAGCACAAGGAACTCTGGCTTGATCCGGTCATGGTCGGCAACCCGGGTTAAACCCCGGGGTCAGAAACGGTATCCGATGGAAACAAACGAGATGATCGGGTCGAGTTTGATCTTGGTGCTGCTCTTCACGGTGCCCAGTTTCGACTGGGTCGTCAGCGTGGCGCGTGTTGAGAGCCACATATAAGAAAGAGACAGCGAGGCATCAACGGACCAATGCTTGTTGATGTTATAGGAAAGCCCGGCGTTGATGACCGGCGCAAACGAACTGTTCAGCTTCACTGCCGTTGGTCTTTCCAGTGCCGCTCCATAGTTTGGGGAATACAGGAAACTGCCGCTGGACATGGCCGGACTCAACTTCACACCGCTATACTAGACATACGATCCTCCACAGCCCAAGAGATATAGGGCCGCAGGCGGCTCTGCGCGTCATTGAAGTAATACTTCAGCGCAGGGTCGGGCTACATTCATAAGCCGTCCCGATCTGCCCGAGTGACGACAGCGTTCCGCTGCCCGACAGATCGAACTTGGGCGGCACGCCGAGCACCGCCGTGGCGGCAATGTGATCGGTAATGAAATAGGTCGCCGTCAGGCCAAACGTGTCCGCGTTGTCGACAGATGCTCCCGTACAGGTTTTTGTCGTACTCGTGTACCCAACGCGCTGACCGTCAGCGGCTTGCTCGAATCCTGCGGTGACAGATGAAACCAGCCGAGGTTCGCGACCACGTCGCCTGCGCTCTGCGCATGCGCGGCGGTACTGATCAACAACGCGGCCATCACCGTCATCACGCCCTGTGCTCGTATCTACATGCTCACGTCTCCTCCATTTTTATCCGACCCTGTCAGTGGATCTGGAGAAGATTCTATGCGAACGATCATATGAATAATTCCCTTGGCTGTGAAGCAATACTTCTGGAATCTGGTAAGAATTAGGAACTCGACGCAGGCACCCGATTTGCTGCGCGTTTGTCTGTCAGACGCATCGCGATATCTGGCTTGACCGGACCTGATGAGAAGGTTGTTGAACCGCGTCGGCGTATAGCAGCCCAGATGTCGCCTCTCGCCGGAAAAGCGATTTACGCCTGCGTGTGAAATAGCCGGAGCACTCAGCCGGTCGCTTCATGTTGCTTCGGACGGCTTCATGCCGTCATACGGCGCCCGAGAACGTTTGCTACGTGCGAATCGGCCAGAACCGCGCTTCCTCGACTCGAAACGAAGCGCACGTCCCTTGCGAAAGGCCTCTTTATCTTCTCAAGAGTTTTCGAACAACCCCCCCCCTCTTACGCCTACAATACAGTCCAATCTCCCCATACCGCGTCACCGTCTTCGAACCCACCACGCGCTTTTACCGGTCCACAGGCAGCATGGTTACAGAAACCTCATCCTCTGATTCCCTCGCAGTCGCCCAGCGTGTACGCGACCTGATGAATCGTCACGGCATTGGTAAGCGACAGCAGACCGCCGAACTGTGCCGCATCCTCGACCTCAGTTTTTCGCAAGGACATCGAAAGCTACGCGGCAACAGCCCGTGGACGCTCGCGCAGATCCGCCGCGTAGCTGAAGCTTTCGACGAGCCTGCACTGCAGCTCTTCGACGCGAAGAACACCGACGTGGACGACACGGAAGGCACTGCTCAGGACGCCGTCCTAATGCTTGGCGCTATCGAGATTCCGTGCGTTGCGTGGATTGGCAAGGCGCTCGACCCGGGTAGCCGCCCGGATTTCATTGCGCAAAACATGAACGGCCGTTGGCTCGTGACAACGCATGAAGGCGTGCTGCTGCACGCCGCCCACGATGTCCACAAGATCAAGATCCAGCCCCGCCGCACGGACATGGACAAGCCGCTGATCGCAGTCGTGGACGACGACCAGACCTCCGCCGACAACCTGCATGACTACCTCGAGCGCAGCGGTTTCACAGCGGTCGCGCTATATGGTCTGGAAGGGTTTTCGCAAGCGCTGCAGACGCAGGTGTTCGACGCGGTGGTGATCGACTGGCTGTTCGGCGCGCACACATCGGCCGATGCCATCCGTGCCGTACGCAACTCCGATAATCCGGATGCACCCATCTTCGTATTGACGGGCGAACTGACGACCGGCAAGGCCAGCGAATCGGAAATCAGCGACATCATCCAGCGATACAACGTCACGTGTTTCGAGAAACCGGCACGCATGGCGATCCTCGTAGCCGACCTCTCGAAGCGCTTGCAGCGCACCTGATTTTCAACGCTACATCAACGGTGTATCCGGCGTGCCGCCGATAACGCCCGCGCCAATGCGCTTTTCAGCACTTCGTAGCGCACCGGTTTGAGCAGGTAATCGAAGAACAGAATGGCGGCGCTCGGGTCGACCAGATCCGGCGCATAAGCGCTGACCGCGATCACCGGGCAAGCTCGCGCCTGCCGCCCGCCGTGCCCAGTATTCATTCACGAACGAGTAGCCGTCCTTACCTGGCATGTGCAGGTCGGCAAGGATCACATCGGCCTGATTGTTCTCCAGCCACGCGAGCACGCTATCCGCGTCGGGCATGGCCACGCTCGCATAACCCAGGTGTGCCAGCATTTCAGTCAGCGACTCGCGGATAGAATCGTGATCGTCGATCACCAGCACGCGCGCTTCCTTCAACGGAGGCAAGTCCGCGGGCGCGCGCTCGCGCTCGGGCATTCGCGCCACCGGCGCAGCGGGCAAACTCACGCGAAACGTCGCGCCCCGGCCGACGTTGCTCGACACGTTGACCACGCCGCCCAATAACTCGACCAGCCCGCGAACGACTGCGAGCCCCATGCCGGCGCCGTCGAAACGCCGCGTGGTCGATGAATCGAGTTGCGTGAACTCCTTGAAGATCAGCGGCGACTGTTCGCGTGTTATCCCGGGGCCGGTGTCGATGACAGAGATATCGAGCCGTTCCAGCGAGCGTTCGAAACGGACATCAACAGAACCGGAATCGGTGTACTTGATAGCGTTCGTCACCAGGTTCGTCACGATCTGACGCAGCCGATGCTGATCCGATTCCACCAGCCCCGCCTCGCCCGTGAACTGCCCGCGCAATACCAAGTCTTTCGCCACCGCCGCCGGCGTATTCGCGTTCACGATAGAGCCAAGCAGTTCCATTGGATCGAATACGGTCAGCCGCAATTCGAGCTTGCCGGCGCCGAGCCGCGCGAAGTCGGTCAGCTCGCGCATCTGCGCCTCGAGATGGCATGCACCGGTCTCGAGCCGCTAGATGATCTTGCGATCACCTTCGCTATGCAGGTTCAGTTCGAGCAATTCCACCGACGACACAATGGCATGCAACGGCGTGCGCAATTAATGGCTGATCATGCCGAGGAACGCATCCTTCGCCTGCGATGCTTCGCGCGCAGCGCGGGTTGCCTGATACTGCGCTTCGAGCGCCGCGCGTTGCTGGTGAATCAGCTTCGAACGCCGGTAGCCGTTGAGCAGCATGGCGGTGGCAACCATGGACAGCAGCGCGAGCAGCATGCCCGCCCCGAAGAGGTAGTGTCGCTTCGAAACGAAATCGCGCGCAATGTAATCACGCTCCGCTACGCGACCACGCGGCGTCCGTTTGCCAGCTCGTTCACTGCATCCTGGTTTTGCCGCAACACGCCAATGATCTTCAGCGTGCGCCCGGGGTCCCGGCTCAATGTATCGACATCCGTTTCGATGAACTCGAGCGCCGCGTCCAGCTGGCGCAGCATTTCCTGCTGGCGGGGTTCCGCAGGGTGCCGCTGTCGGAGAGCATCGCGGTGGAAGCGGTGACAATGGCGAGCTTCGATTCAAGCACCTCGAACCGGAGCTGAATCTCGTCGGTATCGGCGTCAATACCGCTGCGATACAGCAGCACCTGGCTCGCAAAGCGGCCGTACGCAATCTGGAATTGCGCACCGTCCCAGTAGAAACCGTCGTACGGCATGGTGAGCTGCTGCGTGGTCTGGTTCACCAACAGAACGGAATACAGCACGTAGCCGACCCCTGCCAGCGGCGGCGCAATGGCTGCCGCAACCAGCATCGCGACCTTGAAACGGCGGAACAGCGCACGCATCATTTCATGACCAGCGCTTTGATCTGTCACACGAACTTAGCCTCGGCTACCGAACCGCTCAGCTCGGACGGGTAAGCATCGCGCGGATAGATAGATCAGGAAAAGCTGCCCAAAGTTGCTGACGGTAAGGCGCACGCGATTCCCGCTGTACGCGAGAATCGCGCCGTAATGCTCGCCTTCCATGGCGCTCACCGTGTACGAATAGTCGTCGAGCGTGCGCAGTTCCACGTTGTCGGCGCGTGCATCCATCAGCTTCAGCACGTCCCCGAGCAACGGTCCGGCGAAGGTGGATTTCGGCGTCCAGGTGGTCGAGGTCGTAATTGTGTGAACAGGAAGCTTCAGCAGGTCGGCTTCGCTGAGGTGATACACGCTATGTCCACGTCGTTGGTGCGCCCGATCATGCCTTGCACGTCCAGCGCCAACGGAGCTGCACTCGCGGCAAGAGGCAACAAGGTGAGCAGCGAAGCCACCAGCAGTCTCAAGGTCCGCTGCAGTGTCATGCGTTGAAGGCGAGCGCCGCACGTTCGGACGCCACCACGATCAGCTTCATGGTGGCGCGCGTTGCGCCGACAAAGAACTTGCGCGCGACCTGTTTGTCGAAGATATCAAAATCGACTTCGGTCAGGATCACGCAGGGCGCCGACTGTCCCTTGAACCGGTAGATCGATTCGAGCAGCACGTCGCCGTCCCGATACTCCGGATTCCCGAACAAATCGTAACGGCCGGTGAAACTGCGCAAGCGATGCGGTCCAAGCTGGTCGACCGACATCAGCACCGAACCCTCGCGCCCCCGAAAGGACAACACTGCGATGTCCTGCTTCCGGTAGCCAAGCGCCAGCGCCTGGGTAATGCCCCGCTTGGTCGCCTCGATCACTTCGTCGGGATGGCCGTTCTCGTAGGTGGAGAGACTGACTTCAGAACCGTCGAACGGACTGCCCGCGTCAAGCCGCACGTCGCGTCCGACGATCCGCTGGATATACGCGAGCAAGTCGCGCGGACTGCGATAGTTCGTGGTCTCGCGCAGCGTGGTCCAGCCGGACAACGGCACGGGGTCGCGGAAATACAGGTTCTGCATGGGATCTTCAAGCCACCACCACGCGCCGTCCGGCTTCAGCAGACGGGCCAGCGCGTCCACCCAGACCGCCTGGAAATCCTGGCCTTCGTCGACAATCAATATGTCGAACTTCCAGTGCTCCGTAATCTCCACATTGGCGAACCGCTCCTCCAGCCTAGCGAATGCGTTCGGCTGGCTGAAGTCCGGCGGGGTGCCCACATCGCGCGCCACGCTTGCGCTGAGCTGGTGATAATTGGAAATGCGTGCTTCGGGCAGCGCAACCCGGCGGATGTGATCCGCAAGCGGCCGGTTGAAGCACACGTACAGCACGCTGCGGCCCTTCGCCACCGCGTCGCGCATCACCTGCACCGCCAGTTGCGTCTTGCCCGAGCCGGCCGTGCCAATCACGCGCAGCCTGAACGGCTGGAACTCGAGCCGGCGTGCCCATGTGGTCAGGCCGCCCGAGAGCCGGGTGACGAGCATGTCGGCCTGACCGACCAGCGCGTTGGTATCGGGCGTGAGGGCGAGTTCGTCGGAGAGAAAATGATGGATCCGCGCTGAAGTTTCGAAACGCGGCTCATTGGGCGGCAGGATGTCCAGCACGACCGACGGCAGCTTGGCCTTCTGGCTGGCATCGACAATGCGAGCTTCAGGCACGCCGGCAATGGACGCGTCCTTCACCGTGTAGTCGGGGCAATACAGCAGCTCTTCAATCCGGTAGGTACCCGCGCCGAACGCGGCCGTGAAGCGCCGGTGCAGGTTCTCGAGCGTGCGTGCCAGCTGGATGGCGACGTTGCGCTCTTTCTGCATGTAGACCTTCATCAGGCCCGCGGGGGTCTCGCGCAGAAACCCCGCCTTCTGTTCAATGACCAGCACCCGGCCCGACGGCGCGACCACCACGAAATCCGCTTCGCCAAACACCGAAAAACCTTCGTTGATACGAGTCCAGTGAACACCGTGGTAGACGGTGTACTCGTCGGGAAGTTTTGCGAGCATCGCGAGCGTGTCGAGTTCACGCACGGCCGCGCCGGTCGCTTCCATATTCTTCCAGTCGTCGGGGACGATTCGAGCCATGCTTCGCCTTCGCGCCTAAGTGCGTGTGAATGCGTGTAAAAGCCGGAAAGACCCTGATTCAGGCAGGATTCCGGGAACCAGCGGCCATTGTACGCAAGCCGCGCGGCCGTTCCGGGTCAGTCGGCAAAATCGTATTTTCCGCCGCGCTCCAATGCTCGCTGATAGGCCGGACGCGCGTGAATCCGCTTCACGAAAGCTGCTACGTGAGGCAGCGTCCTCGCGTCCGCACGCTGGGTTCCGGCTTCGAGCAGGAAGCTCATTTGTACGTCGGCGGCGCTGAAGGAATCGCCGACAAACCATTCGGACTTCGACCGCTCGCTCTCTATGTGAAACCGAAGTGCAGTTTCAATTGCGGGTCGATGAAACTGTCCTGCATGGTTTGCGCGATCCGGCGCGCGATAGGCTTGACGAAAAACGGCATGGGCGCGCTGGCAATGCGCAGCGCCACCAGCTTCAGCAGCAGCGGCATGGCTGAGCCTTCGGCGTAGTGCATCCAGTAGTTGTTGCGAAGGCGTTCCGGCTTTATGCCGTGCGGGGGTGCGAAGCGCCCTTGTCCATAACGCTCGTTCAGATACTCGATGATCACGCCCGACTCGGCGATAATCTGGCCGTCGTCCGTGATGACCGGCGACTTCCCCAGCGGATGCACGGCGCGCAGCTCGGGCGGCGCGAGTATGATGGTGTTGGGATCGCGTTGATAGCGCTTGATTTCGTAATTAACAACGCCCAGTTCTTCCAGCATCCGGAGCACTCGTTGCGAACGGGAATTGTTGAGGTGGTGAACAATGAGCATGGGGGATAGCCGTAAGGGTTGAAGTCCAGGCATGACCGCGCCAAGAATACAACAAGCCCGCGTACGGGCGTTCGTATTCACACTGAGGTTATCTTCGGATTAGCGGCGGATTCAGGGGTGAGGCCCGCTTTGTGCAACGGTCATCGTCGAACGCGAACTGGCGTTTCCTGCTTTTTCACTTTTCCAGACCAAAACAACACAAAAGGACAATTCAATGACCCTGGTTATTTATCTGTTGGGCTGGTTGATCCTGATCGGCGGCGTGTTATGGGCGCTGGTCGCCATGCACGTGTCGCAGCACACCATCATGATTGTCGACGTGATCTTGCTAGGTATCGCGGTAATCACCAGCGCCACCCGCGCGCGCAACCGCGACCGGTCATAAGACCGTCATCAGCACGCCGGGCGGATCGGCTCAGGACAGCACGCGCGTACTAAGTGACTGCTGGATAAGTGTCACAAGCACATCGGGATGCGCGGGTTTGGTCATAAAGTACTGGAACCCTTCGCCGATGCTCCGCAAGCGGTATTCGTCTCCGTCGTGGCCTGTGAGGGCAATGGCAATCGATGGCGTCAGGTTGCGCCGAATCTCATGGTCACGCAGGCGCTGGATCAGATAAAAACCATCCATCATCGGCAGGTCGATGTCGCAGATGACCGCGTCGGGCAATTCCTGGATGACCGTCTCGACCCCCTCTTCGGCGTCCGCCACGGCAAAGACTTCCGCGCCTTCCTCTTCCAGCAGCATTCGCAGTGATTCGCGGCTCTCCAGGTCATCTTCTATCAACACAATCCTGGCATGTCCCAGTCTCGCTACTTCATTCATCGTTACCTTTTCTAACAGCCCAAACAGGATTCCGGCGTCCGTATCGCGGTTCTCGGGTCTCACTCACTGCGGACCTTTGCGGCACGATGGCATGAGATCCATGCGGCACCGTGTGATGTGCCGCGCACGTCGGTGCCGAACATCGCGCGGATTAAAAAATTTCAATGGGCGCAGTATGCCTCATCGCCTGTCGAGCATGCTTGCAGCAAAAACCAGACCGAGCGCAGAAACTGCATGAGGAACCACGGCGAAAGCCCCGGCACGCATGCGTTTGCGCAAACCCTAATGGGCTGGCAACGGCTCTGCGCAAAGGGGCGAACAGGCGGCGCCGCAGGTAAGTTTTTACCTCGGCGCGCAGGTTTGAAAGTTCAGACTTATCGATGGCGATATTGACGCGAATATGGAAAGCTTTGCAGCACCATGGGTTGCAGGGTGTGCCGCCACATGATGAGTGCGCAACAGCGCGCGATATTCGGTCGGCGTCAGGCCCACGGTCGCCCTTGAACTGCCGCGTGAACGCACTGTGGTCGGTATAGCCGCACAACGCCGCTACTTCAGTCACTTTCTCGTGCGTGACAAGCAGCGCGGTGATCGCATCCAGCCGTGTCTTGAGCAGCACCTGGCGCGGTATCAGATGAAACACTTGTGGAAATAATGTTCGAGCTGCGCAATCGACATATTCGTCATTGCTGCCAGATGCGGCATGTTCAGAGGCTGCACAAAGTTGGCTTGAATATGCTGGACGACAGCCGCGAGGCGGTTGTAAGCCGGATGCGTCCCTTCGTCCGCCTGCAGGTCGCGCGAGATGCAGGCCAAGCCGACGACCGCGCCGCGGGCATCGTGGAGCGGCTGCTTGGACGTCATCACCAGCCCGGCTAGCGCGCCGGGATTCAAGCTGGTCGATCATCGGGCTGCCCTGCGCGATGATCGACTGGTCCTGCGCGGTATAAATGCGGCCAAAGCGTTGCGGAAAGACTTCTTCGGTGGTCTTGCCGAGCAGCCCCAGCTTGTCCTTCAAGCCGCAGCGCGAAGCCAGCGCACAGTTCACCAAGGCATACCGCGCCTGCGCGTCCTTCACGAAAACGATATCAGGCATGGCGTCGAAGACCGGTTCCAGCAGCCTGAAATGCTGCAGCATAGCCTCGAGCGTCGCGGCACCCGCAGGCCGCTTGCAGCGTAGCGTGCAAGCCCGGTGGCGCGGCGCCGTGTTCATGCTCAGCATGCGCCGGACAGTCCGTCGTAGTGGTCATTCGCGTCTCACCGGCATCATCGGGATCCGCGAGTGCCGTCAATGCCGCGTAGGCGCGCATTATAGAGGCGAGAAGAGCGTCCGTCAAAATTGGTGTTGACGACAGGGAGGCTCAGGGCTGCCGGAGGACGAACGAAATGGCGGACACGCGCCGCCGCGTGAGTGCCCGGTCAGGCATTCACGCCCAGAATACCCCAGGCGAACGGGTCGATACTGTCGAAGCAAAGGCGGCCTTCAGCCATGATGTGCGCGTGTCCGGTGATGGTCGGAATCACTGCCTGGCCCGCGAGTTCGCCGGAGCGCCGGTAGCTCGCTTCGAACACGCTGCCAATGATGCTTTCCTTTCCTGCCGCCACACCTCGCCTTCTGCCAGCTTGTTGTCAGCGGCGAGGCACGCAACCTTAGCGCTTGTCGTACCGCACGGCGAACGGTCGTAGGCACTGCCGGGACATAGCACGAAATTGCGGCTATCAATACCTGCACGCGGCGAGTCCGCGAACAATTCGATGCGCTCATTGCGCCGTCCGCGCCCGTAATGCCTTGGGTCTGCAATGCATCACGAATGGCGTCTGTGAACGCCGTCAGTCGCGCCAGATTCTTCAGAAGCAGATCCTGTCCCAGACTGTGTCAAAACGCGTGGACATAGGAATAACGAAATCGGTCTCATCGGCGCATGCCTTGATCGTGCCGAACGGATGCTCGACAGTCTGCCGCCGGATACGCATTATCTCGGGCGCACGATCGAGTCG
>CALNPU010000121.1 GCA_940588625.1 uncultured Caballeronia sp. | reverse complement strand
CCGGTTTGCCTGTGAAGACCTTTATGATCTTCCATCCGGGGCACTCCGATGCCGTCGGCCCGCGAAGGTCCGCTTAATCTTTCTTGTTCCCACAACTCACGGGGGGAGACGTTCATTCCCATTCCCCCGTGACGGGCGGGAAAAACGCGACTTTGCAGCCTTCCGTGATGCGTCGCACCGGGTCTGTCATTTCGTGGTTGCACGCGAGCGGCCTTCGGCGAGGGTTTCCGCCCATGCTCCGCCGCGCATGCGCAGCCACGCCCTTACGTCGCCGACGCTGGACACCGGATTTCCCGGCAATCCGATAAAAAAAGCCTCGCTGCCGTTTGGTTCCGCCGCCTCGCGTCGCACCGCGCCGAACACGAGCGGCTTGCCGGGTTTCATTGCGATCTGCTACATGGAAATGCGTCCTTTGGCTTCCACGGCCGGCGTCACGTGATCTTCCTCGCCGACCGATACATCGCCGCACGTGAGAATCAGGTCGTGCTCGCGCGCCGGAGGGTTTCGCGGGTTGCGTCCAGCCGGTCAGGCACGATACCGAGGTCCGTCACGTTACAACCGAGCTTGGCGAGCAACGCACACAGCGTGAAACGGTTCGAGTTGTAGATCGCGCTGGGACGCAACGGCTCACCGGGATGGTCAGTTCGTCACCGGTAAAAAACACAGCTACGCGCACTTTGCGCACGACTTCAAGCGCAGCGCTTCCCACCGATGCCGCGAGCTGGCGGGCAGAATCACCGAGCCGCGACGGATATCGGCACCTTGCTGCGTGATCCATTCCCTACGCCTGCACGTGCGAGAAGGTCGCACCGGCGTTGTCGGCACGAACCATTTCCTACATCACGATAGTGTCCGCGCCCGGCGGCACGGTGGCGCCGGTGAAGATCCGCGCAACCGTGCCCGCAGCCAGCGGCTCGGCGAGATCTGCAGCCCGCACCGCATACCCCGTCCATGGAACTAGTGTGCATGGGCGGGACGTCGAGCGGCGACACGACCGCCGCGGCCAGCACGCGCCCGAGCGCATCGAAGGTATGACGGTTTGTGCGTCGGCGGTGGACAGCATTGGCGGGCGTGGTGGACATCGTCGAGGGGATTTTTGTTGGCCGTGAAATGTGAAATGGGCTGCGCTGAAAAGCGCGGCAACCGAAGCCACTTATTGTAGCGAGAACCGCCGGCCAAGCGGCCGCCCGGCGCCGCCTGATCCGGGCTCATCGGCCATCGGGACAAGTGCAGGACAAACATGCTCCCCGGTCGTGCACCGTGGCTTCGCGACCTGTTTTTCGCCTGGCGTCCGCGCTGCCGCTCGCCCCAAGCTCGGTGATACACTCGCACGACACTTTCAGACTTCTCCCCTATGAAATTCTGTTCCGTCTGCGGCCACGAGGTCAGCCTGAGCATTCCGCCCGGCGACAACCGACAGCGCTACGTTTGCGGTAATTGCGGCACGGTGCATTATCAGAATCCGCGCAACGTGGTCGGGACCGTGCCCGTCTGGGACGACAAGGTGTTGCTGTGCCAGCGCGCGATCGAACCGCGCTACGGCTACTGGACCCTGCCGGCGGGTTTCATGGAGATGGACGAAACCACCAGCGAAGGCGCCGCACGCGAAACGCTCGAGGAAGCCGGTGCGCGCGTCGAAATCCAGAGCCTGTTCACGCTGCTGAATGTGCCGCACGTGCATCAGGTGCACCTCTTCTACCTTGCCAGGTTGCTGGATCTCGACATCGATGCAGGCGAGGAAAGTCTCGAAGTGAAGCTCTTCGATGAGAGCGACATCTTCTGGGACGAAATCGCCTTCCCGACGGTCGGGCAGACGCTACGCTTCTTTTTCGCCGACCGCGCTGCCGGCAATTACGCGCTGCATACCGGCGACATCTTCCGCTCACTGCGCGAAGGCTGAGCGCCCCTCCGAATCATGGTTCCGTGGCTCGCCTCCGACGATCCGTTCCCCCCTGTCGAGCACGCGCCAGGATTGCTCGCGGCCAGCGCGGAATTGCAGGGCAGCCGTCTTGTGGATGCGTATCAGCGCGGTATTTTCCCGTGGTATTCCGATGGCCAGCCGGTGCTTTGGTGGAGTCCCGATCCGCGCATGGTGCTGATACCCGACGAATTCAAAGTCTCCGATTCGCTGTGTAAAACCCTGCGGCGCGTGTTGCGCGAGGCATCGTGGGAGATTCGCGTGGACGATGATTTCGCCGCCGTGATGAGGGCGTGCGCCCAGACGCCGCGGGAAGGTCAGCGTGGCACGTGGATCACGGCGGATATTGTGGAAGCATATTCGTCGCTGCATCGCGAAGGCCGCGCGCACAGCATTGAAACGTGGTTCGAGGGCAAGCGCGTGGGCGGTCTTTATGGCGTCTCGTTCGGGCGCATGTTTTTCGGCGAATCGATGTTCGCGCACCGTACCGATGCCTCGAAAATTGCGCTCGCGGCGCTTATCGGACACTTGCGCCACCATAAAATAGAGATGATAGACTGCCAGCAGAATACGTCGCACCTGGCGTCGCTGGGCGGCCGGGAGATCTCCCGCAAGGTATTTGTGAGACATCTGCGCAGGGTGGTCGGTCAGCCGCCGATCCCCTGGCAGTTCGACAAATACGCGCTGCAGGAGACACTTCGGCCACCGCTGCTTTCGCCTGAATGAACGAGGCCGGTTCAGGCGAAGAACGCCAGCCGATTCAGCGCATGAACCGCAGCCGGCGACCGGTAATTCCACCTTTGATATTCTCGAACAAATCCAGCACCATCGAACGTGATGTATAGCAGGCAAAATAGCGACACGACCGAGGTTTTTTTCCGCCCTCCATCGAACCGCTGCGGCACGGTTGGGGTGGTAAGCAAGATAGACGTTTAGAACGAGAGCTGCCAACGTGACTCACCCCAATGAGCTGCCGCTTTCTCCGCTTTCGGCGTTGCAATTTTATGCAACGGCGCCGTATCCGTGCAGCTATCTGGACGGGCGCATCGCGCGCTCCCAGGTGGCCACTCCCAGCCACCTGATCAACTCCGACGTCTACACCGAACTCGTCAAGGCAGGTTTTCGGCGCTCCGGGGTCTTCACCTATCGCCCGTATTGCGACGGCTGTCGCGCGTGCGTGCCGGTGCGCGTGCCTATCGACCGCTTCACGCCGAACCTTACCCAGCGGCGCGTCTGGAAACAGCATGGCGATCTGGTTGCGAGCGTGGCACTGCTCCACTACGACGAGGAGCATTACGCGCTGTATATGCGCTACCAGTCGGCGCGGCACGCGGGCGGCGGCATGGATCGCGACAGCCGCGACCAGTATGAGCAATTCTTGCTGCAAAGCCGGATCAACTCGCGCCTGGTTGAATTCCGCGAGCCCATACGCGCCGGCAATCCCGGGGAGCCCGGAGCGAACCCCATGGGCAGTTTTGCCGAAGACTCGCCCGCACTCGGCACCTTGCGCATGATCAGCATGATCGACATCCTCGGCGACGGACTTTCGTCGGTTTATACATTTTTCGAGCCTGGCCTGCCTCACACCAGTTTCGGCACTTACAACATCCTCTGGCAGATCGAGCAGGCGCGTAGCCTGGATTTGCCTCACGTCTATCTCGGCTACTGGATTCGTGAGAGCGACAAAATGGCGTACAAGGCGAATTTCCGGTCGCTGGAGGGCTTGATCGACGGCCGCTGGGACTTGCTCGATCCCACCACCATGCACTCCGCCGGAACGCCTCCTATGCCCGGCAAGATGCCCCCGGACAGACGACTACAGCGCTAGGGCCGCGCCGGTTCTTCAACGGCCTTTTTTGTAGTCGTTTTCATCCGTGTGTCACTGCTTTTCGGTATGGCTTCGCAAAGCTGTTAAAATGACGCGTCTTAAACGGCGTCTTAGTCTTAGTCTTATAATCTTATAATTTACGCCGCACTGGCCTTTCCTCCTCGTGTTCAGCTCTCTCTACCCGCTCGCCCGCGCGCAACTTTTTCGCATGGATGCGGAAGACGCCCATCACCTGACGCTGCGCATGCTCGGCGCTGCCGGCCTGGCCGGCATGCTCGCCGAGCGCGCCTCCGATTCGCCGCGTACCGTCATGGGCCTGAGCTTTCGCAACCCGGTCGGGCTCGCAGCGGGGCTGGACAAAGACGGAGCGTGTATTGACGGACTGGTGTCGCTCGGGTTTGGGTTCATCGAAGTAGGGACGGTCACGCCGCGCGCGCAGCCCGGCAATCCGCGCCCGCGCATGTTTCGCCTGCCCGATGCACAGGCGCTGATCAACCGGCTTGGGTTCAACAACCGCGGCGTCGATCAGTTCGTCGAGAACGTGAAGGCGGCGCGGTATCGCGGCGTACTGGGTCTGAACATCGGCAAGCACGCCGATACACCCATAGAACGCGCTGCTGAAGATTATTTGTATTGCCTCGAGCGGGTCTACCCGTTCGCAAGCTATGTGACGATCAACATCTCGTCGCCGAATACGAAAAACCTGCGCCAGTTGCAAGGCGCTGGCGAACTCGACGCGCTGCTCGGCGCGCTGAAGGACAAGCAACAACGACTCTCCGACATGCACGGCAAGCTCGTGCCCCTCGCGCTGAAGATCGCCCCTGATCTCGACGACAAGCAGGTCAAGGAAATTGTCGCCCCCTTGCTGCGTCATAAGATTGATGGCGTGATTGCGACCAACACCACTCTGTCGCGCACGGCCGTAAAGAGCATGAAACACGGCGATGAAGCCGGCGGGCTGTCGGGCAAGCCGGTGTTCGAAGCGTCGAATGTGGTGATCCGCAAGTTGCACGCGGAGCTGGGCAGCGAGGTGCCGATCATCGGCGTGGGCGGCATTATGTCGGGCGAGGACGCGCGCGAGAAACTCGCGGCGGGCGCATCGCTTGTGCAGATCTACACCGGCCTGATCTATCGAGGCCCGGCGCTCGTGACAGAATGCGTCGAAGCGCTGGCACGGACGAGTGCCGCCGCATGACCGGGTCTTTCCTTCTTACCACGCTTGGCTCATATCCACATGAGCAAACGATCTGAAGACGGCATTGCGTTTTAGCTATCATCGCCGCACTTCAGATCACTGATAAAAACCAGGACAAAGGCAAATAACTCATGAAACTAGCTCTCTTCAAGAAAGTGCTCGTGGTAGGCTTGATCGGCGCATCACTCTCGGCTGTTGCCCACGCTGAAGACCTGCTGGATTCTGTCAAGCAACGCGGTCGTTGTGACGCGGTACGTTGTGTATTGGCCTGGAAGGCACGTTTCCCCCGTTCAACTCGAAGACGCCGCAAGGTGAACTCGTCGGCTTCGACGTGGATATCGCAAAGGCGGTTGCAACGAAGCTCGGCGTGAAGCCCGAGTTCGTGACGACCGAATGGAGCTGGATCATTGCGGGCTTGCAGGCTGACAAGTTCGATGTGGTCGTCAATCAGGTCGGCATTACCGATGCCCTCAAGCAAACGCTCGACTTCTCGCCGGCCTATACGTATTCGAATGCGCAACTGATGTAGCGCAAGGACGACACGCGGGACTTCAAGACGCTCGAAGACCTGAAGGGCAAGAAGCTTGGCGTGGGTCTCGGCACGAACTACATGGACATGGCGAAGACCGTGCCGGGTATCGACGTAAAGACATATCCGGGGGTGCGCCCAAGTACTTGCGCGATCTGGCGTCAAACCGTCTGGACGCTGCGTTGAACGACCGCCTGATGCTTGCGTACCTGATGAAGAATTCGCAGTTGCCGCTGCGCACAGGTACGAATGTGGGCCCGGGCAATCCGTCGGGAATTCCGTAGAAGGGCAATCCGAAGTTCGAGAAAGCCATTAATGACGCGATGACCCAACTCGAAGCCGATGGCACGTTCACGAAGATTTCGGACAGACAAGTGGTTCGGTATCGACGTAACGAAGCCGGCGAAGTAAGCCTGCACAGTAAATGGACCCTCAAGCGTTCGGCATCGGGGCGGCTTCTTAAGGATGCCGCCCTTTGCATTTGATGCCCGCTTCCGACGTTACGCCTACTTTATTTCTTCATGTCCACGACATTCCTGCTCGTTCAATCCATACTGGCGCCTTGCACAAGGCGCTGTCCTGACGATCAAGTTTGTGCGGCCTATTCGATGTTCTTCGGCCTGATCGTGGGCACGGTACTCGCGATGATGGGCATCAGCCAAGCCGGAGGCTGGTTGGCATAGGGCGATACGCGGCATGCCGCTGCTGGTGCAGATTTTCGTAATCTATTATGGGTTGCCGAGTCTGGGTATTTCGCTTGATCCGACGCCGGCGGAGGTGATCGCCTTGTCGGCGAATGTGGCGGCTTATCTTTCCGAAAGCATGCGCGGCGCCATTCTCGGGATTCAGAGCGGGCAGTGGCTTGCGGCTTATAGCTTGGGCTTGTCGAGGATGCAGACGTTGCGGTATGTGATTGGGTCCGCAGGTGCTGCGGATTGCTGTGCCCAGCTTTTCGAATAGCCTGATCAGTTTGATCAAGGATACGTCGCTGGTGTCGGTGATCACGGTCACGGAATTGCTACGGAGTGCGCAGGAAGTGATTGCCGCTACGTATCAGCCATTGCCGTTGTATCTCGCTGCCGCCGCCGTAGTGTATTGGGGTGCTGTGCAGCGGCTGTTTGAACGCCGGTTGGCGTTGCCGGGAAGGCATTAAGAGAGGGAGTTCGTGCTCGGCAACCCAGCGCCCTCTCAACTCAAGGCCGGTCCGCCGGCGCGAGCGCCGCATCCTCGTCCAGCCGCGCCCCAAACCTGTCCAGCCGCGGCATATGATGCCGGTCCGGATCCAGTGAATACGCTACCCGTCTAGCCCGCCCCATCAATTCATTGCGTGGGCCCCCCCCAAAAATACCGCGAGTCCACGCTGTCATCGTGGTTATCTCCGAGCATCAGATACTCGCCCTTGGGCACGGTCACCGGCCCAAACGAGCGCCGCGGACTGGGCGCCAGCACCGACAGCGCACGACATGCGTAACGTGCCCAAGCTTCTCGTCCAGATAATCGCTAAGCGAAGACGCATCGCTCTCCACTCCCGTGATATCGACTGGCTGATAACCCGCCCGCCTGCCGTTGATATAAAGCACGTTGTCACGCATGGCAACCACGTCGCCGGGAAGCCCAATCAAACGCTTGACGATCAGCTCATGTGTGCCGCTGATGAATCCACCGTCACGATATCGCCACGCTGCGGATCATGCAGATGCGCAATCGCAATATGCGTGAACGGAACACGCAGGTCGTACGCCATCTTGTCGACGACAATCCTGTCGCCCTCACGAATGGTCGGCAGCATGGAGCCGCTTGGCACCACATTCCAGTCGGCGATGGCGCTGAGGAACAGCGCCATCAACACCAAGAACGCAATCAGGTTCCGATATTCGCGCCAGAGTCGGGGTAACAGTCGCATGATGGTGTGGAATGCCGGCAGGCGTATAAGGACGACGCAACTTAACGTCGAAAGCTGAAGTGAAGCTTAAATCAACTCGCCGGGACGACCAGCCCGCGCTTATTCTGTTTCGAAAGGGATCCGCATGCCAAGGTCGCGGCGCGCAGCATCGGTGATGGAAATCATCTGCATGGATACGACATGCCGCATGATCGGGTTCTCAATGACGCCATCGCGCAGCAAGCTCGCAAAAGTGCGCAGTCTCGTAGTTTAGGCCACCGCCCTCGAACGGCGCATTCAGTTCCACGGTCCGGCCATCCACATAGCGGACCGTCGCGCGCGGGGTTCCACCAGTTCTCGTGGATCGTCACCGTGCCGCTGGTTGCAGCAAGCAACGCATATCGCCCTTACCTTGCAGATCCAACCCGCAAAACAACTGCGCAACGCCGCGTTCATGGCGCACGTTCAAGCTCGCGAAGGTGTCCACGCCCGTCTGCCCGATGCGTCCGAAGGTCTGCACCTCCACAGCCAGTCCATCGCGAGAAACGCTTCGTAGATACCAATATTGAGCAACGCGCCGCCCCCCATTTCCATGGAGTACGAGGGATGCGAAAGAGGCACATTCGCGATCAAACAACCCGCGCGAACTAGGCCGATTTCACCGATGGGATCGGCAGAAAGATGATCGCGCAACCGCCGGTAGAGCGGATAGAACGGCGGTTTCATCGCGTCCATGAACAGCAGCTTCGATGAACGCGCCACGTCGATCATCTCCTGCAACGCCCGCGCGTTGACGGCCGCCAGTTTCTCGCAGAGCACGGCACGGCCGGCCGAAAGCACGCAGCGCATATTGAGGGTGGCGTCCTGCATCGTCGCAATGTACAACGCGTCGATGTTGTCGAGCTCTCATACGCCTTGGTACGAAACTGCCAGGCGAATGCGGATGTCGACTCGGGCCGTCGCGACCAGACGCCGCCAAGCATCGTGCCCGGCACAAAGGCCAGTCCTTCGGCGAACCTGCGCGCAATATGTCCCGCGCCCACGATGCCCCAACGTATCGTGCTCTGTACGTTCATCTGTCCTGCTCCCTTGCCCCAAGCATGGTGAATGGTCGGCCAAGACCGGCGATGGTCATATTGTCCACTACGGAGGCGGTCTGCGTGAAGCGTGGACGATCATGCACAACGCATTGCGTTTCCATCACACAGGGGTCGCGTTCTGATTACAAAGCTAAGGGGGAAACGGCTGCAGATTGTCGTTCAGCGCTCAAGTCATCGGGGAGCCATCAAGCGTTGATGTCGGGCAGGATTTTGAAGTGTAACGTTTGCGCTAGTAAAAACCCGAATAGGGCGCTGTTCGCGCCCGGCCACGATGAACGTAACCAGAAACCTCGGGCCAGCCACGCCGGAACCGTCCCGGAACGCGAAGCTTCGAGCGTGTATCAGGCGCCGGCCGATTCGGATTCACCGACCGGTGGCGACGAACTGTCCTCGCGGCGTTCAAGCGAAAAAGCTCGCCCGACTTCCTCCGCGGTGACATCGATCAGCGTGCTCATCGCGCGCTCGGCCACAGCGGCATCGTGTGCCTTGATCGCCTCCACCATGCGGCGCTGGGCTTCGAGCGTCGCGTCGCGCATGGTCGCAATGCCCGCCACGATCCGATAGACCGTTACCAGCGCACCCCGCACGATAGCCGTCATCTGCTGGAAGAACTGGTTACCACTCGCGGTCACAATGCGCGTATGCAGCGCGACGTCAGCGGCCTGGTACTCGGGCTCGCTGCCGTTGAGCGAAGCCAGCGCGTCGAACGCAGCGCGAATCCCACTCACTTCGTCCGGCGTTGCACGGGCCGCCGCCAACGCGGCTGCACGCGGCTCGATTAACATTCTGAATTCAATCACGTCGCGCAGGAACACCTGATCCGGCGTCGCCCGGAAGCGCCAGCTCACCACGTCCTCATCGATCAGCCGCCAGTCGCTCATCGGCCGGATCCGCGTGCCCGTCTTCGGGCGCACATCCAGCATATGACGCGCGAGCAACATGCTCAATGCCTCTCGCATCACGGTCCGACTCACGTCGAACTCCTTCGACAAGACGTTCTGCGGTGGCAGGATCGCGCCGTACTTCTGTTCGACGATGCCCGATACGAGCCCGTCCATCACCTTGGCCACCAGTGATCGCTCCTTGTTTTCGTCCATCGCCCCTTTCCCCTTGCGCCCTACATTGTGTCCCTGCACATCCGGCGTGCTTCCCCCAGGCTCGCCGAAAGGCCCGGTGAGCACTGCTTATTCATCAGACAAATCAGATCGATCAGCAGCCCTGCGCCATGCACGATAAATTGCTTGTTCATTACCGCTGACGCCAGTCGGAATGTCCCTCTCAATGGTTATCCCTTTACCTTTGCATCTCGACTGCTTCGGCAATCGCTGTACGCTGTATTAAGTAGTTCTTGATGCTTTTGATTTAAGTGCTTCGTAATGCCCTGTCTTCATGCTCATTGCCCGCCGAAGCGCCCGATGTCGTCCTTGCCCAGATACGTCCCCGATTGCACCTCGATCATTTCGAGCGGTGTTTTACCGGGGTGAGACTGTGCTTGGTACCGAGGGGAATGAACGTGAACTGGTTTTCGCTCACCAGGAAGGTTTCTTCCCCGCGCGTCACGAGTGCTGTGCCACGCACGACGACCCAATGTTCCGCGCAATGGTGGTACATCTGCAGCGAGAGCTGCGCCCCCGGTTTCACCACAATACGCTTTACTTGAAAATGCTCACCGTGATCGATGGAGTCATAGAACCCCCAGGGCCGCTGCACCTTGCGATGATCCTGCGCCTCGGTGCCCTTGGCGGCCTTCAGACGCCCTACCATTGCTTTCACTTCCTGCACTCGATCCTTCGACGCCACCAGACGCCCGTCCGAATGCGCGAAGCTGTCCGCCGAGCCTTCGAAGATCACGCGGCCGCGAGCAACGTTGCCGTCATCGTCCTTGTTCGACATGTCCCATACGGCGTCCCACGCACCAACATCGGACCAGCCGGCGGCCAGCGGCACCACGACGCCCGGAAACCGCGGCTCCTGCTCAATGCGCTCCATGACGGCGAAATCGATTGAATCGGAAGGGCATGCTTCGAAAGCCTCGACATCGAGTTGCGTAAAGCCGTCCTGATGCAGGCCCCGTTCGAACGCGATCATGCATGCAGCGTGAGGCGGGCTGGAAGTGCGCGATGGCTGCAAACCACACCGACCCCGGCACACGAAGATGCCGCTGTTCCACCAGTATTCGCCGGAAGCGAGATACTGCTCGGCAATCTCCCGCCGCGGTTTTTCGACGAACCGTTCAGGCACCCGTGCTTGAGGGATGCCGTTACACCGGCGGTTCCCAAGGCCGCACCGGCCTTGATATAAATAATCCTAGCCTGTTTCGATCTTGTCCGGCACGATGCTAAGCGTAACGAGCGCGCCACTCGCGGCATGTTCGATCGCTTTCGCGATCATGCGCCGGAACGTGTCAAGGTCGGACACGGCGTGATCGGCGGGCATGGCGACCATCACGGGGTCGTCGCCGGATGCAGCGGCCAGTGCTGCCAACGCTGCAAGCGTGAGCGCCGGTGCCGTGTTGTGGGCGCCGGGTTCGAGCACGATGCGCGCCCGGCGGCCATTACGCTCGATCTGCTGCGCAGTCAGCAACTTGTGCTCCGTGCCGCAGACCACGATCAGTTCATCAGCGGTCGCGAGGTGCACCGTGTCACGGCCAGCCGTTGCCGCGTCGAGACCGTCAAGACGGCGTAACGTGGCTTCGAGCAGCGATTCCGCGCCCATGAGTTCGATGAGTTGCTTGGGGAACTGCTGGCGTGACAGAGGCCACAGACGCGTGCCGGACCCGCCGGCGAGAGACCGGTTGCACGCGAACACTCTCGGCGCCCGTCTTGGCAGCGCCGGTAAGCGGATAGTGGGACACGTCCACGGTGACTCCTGAAGCGTTGAAGCTGATTGAGGGCCGAACGCGTCTGACAGGTGCGGACGCGTGAAAAACACGTTTTGTTGTGTGCGCGTGCGAACGCCCGCACGCTATTCGGTCAATCTGCTGTTCAAGGTACTTTATTCACCCTCACCCGGCGTTGGGCAGCAATCTTTGCCGGAGACGCGAGGCAACTTCACGCAGTTCGCTCGATTCGCAGAACGACCATGCGAGGTTGCCGGCAATCAGTGCGACGGCTATCGCGGCCATGCCGCTGAGCGAGTTCATGGAGTCGGCGCACACGGTCGCAATCACCAGGAAAACTAGATGTCCAGCCATGTTTAGCATGATCGACCGTGGCTTGAGCTTCGAGGAATAAAGGAACGCCGCGTAGTCAAAGAAAGCCTTCGCCACCACCGCCACGCCGGCGCCCAGCAGGCCGTACCAGAGGATGCTCAGCCACAGCACAAGCGCGAAGATCGGCAAACCAATCCTCCAGCCGACCCGCGCGACCTGCGCAGGATTGGCCTTGGCCTGAATCAGCATTCCGATGATGCTCGACTGCCCGGCAAGCCATACGCCAATTACAAGGATGCGTCCGACAGGTGCCGATTGCACCTGCCATCTCATGGCCGAGCCAGACATTCAGGAACGGCGCCAGCGCGAACAGCGTGCGCAACATGGCGCTAGGCAGCAGGTTCAAGCGCGTCACGAGGTTTTGCGGCGTGGCGTAATACGCGACGTATTTAGCGCCCAGCATGAAACCGATCACGACCAGGTCAAGCGTGGTCGTGGTCATGTTCGCACCCGAGAACAGCAACAGCCAGCGGCCATTCCGGCTTCGAGATGCGCTTGATACCTATCGCACGAAACGTGCCGTGTAGCCAAGCCAGGAACCGCGCAATGAGCTTGCCGGTCACCACTGTCAGCGACGGCGAGATGAGATCAGGTACAGCGCGGCCAGCGGCAGCAACTGGAACAGGAACGTGCCAATGGTCTGGTTGGTGTTGAAGAGTGCAGACTTTTTCCATCCCGCCGATCGCGCCGCTGAACACCCACGAGATGTTGGCAATAGGCACGGCCAGCGCAAGCCACGGCAGTGCATGCGGCACTTCGGCCTGGAACACCGGTTCGATGGTCGCGATATGCACGACATACACGTACGCCTCGAACCAGATCAGCACCGCACCGACAAAGTTAGGGAAGGTCTGCATAACCGTTTTTCGGAGTGCGGGCCTTTTGCTTCCTGCGCGTTGCGGCGTTGAGAATTTGTTGG
>CALNPU010000120.1 GCA_940588625.1 uncultured Caballeronia sp. | reverse complement strand
CAATATCCTGTGTCATCCCGATCACCCGAGGTTCGGGTTCGTATTGCTAAATACTGCCAGGTATTACATAAACATAGAGTAAGATTAAGCGTACGCTGCAATGCGCGCGCCGTTTCCACCGGGCGTCCCATTGGAAACAGATGACTGCCCTCGATCCATTTGAGATGTCCGTCCACAATGCGCCGCGTCATATTCAGTCCGACCTGGCGCACTTCCCGAGAATGCGTTCCGGCGATTAATCCGACTGGCACCGGCACGCCGTGCGCGACCCGCGCACCCAGCGTACGCGGCAACGTCTTGTAGATACGGAATTCAACATCGCGATCAAACGCGAGCTTACGGGGACGGTTGAGGGCGCCGGCAGCTTCATTGATACCGCTGATGGCCCCTGCGCCAACCGTCTCCGCCTGAATCACGAAATCGATGTAATCCGACAACATGTGCTCGTCCCAGCGGGCGAACACGGGTTTAGCGTGAAGGTGGCGCCCACGCGTCTTCGCGGCTCGGCCAGTCCGTGCGGCGATTTTTAGTCGCGGCGGTGGGCGAAAGCCGCGTGTCGAGCCCGGTCCATTGCGATAAACGCAGCACACTGCTGCGCCAGCCAGCGATCACCCGCGAATCCAGCATTACGAATGCCTTTCACCCATTGCGGCCGCTTGAGCGCCGCCATTAGCGACAAATACTCGCCCAGTGAATGCCCGACCAGCCACACTTTTGCGTCAACCAGACGTCTGGCGTCGATGTCCTCGAGCAGTTGATCTACCAGATACGGCCAGTCGCGCGTGACCGGAAACCGCGGATCGTGACCAAAACGTTCGATCACGCGAATCTCGTAGTCATCGGCGAGTTCGGCAAAGATTGTCTGGGTACGTCGATGCTGGGAACCCGTTCGCATGCGAAAAATGCAGGATGTCTTTCAAGCGGCGTGCCCTCTCTTTTTTAATGTGTTGCTTTCAATCTTGTTTCACCGTCCCATCCAGTAACGCGCGTGCGTCTGCCTGAACCGTTCGATGGACACCTCCGAAGACACGCCCATGCGTGCCGCGCCGTCTTCGTAGTTGTGCGATAACTCGATATGACGTAGTCGATATCGCTCGAAAACCGTCGGATGCGGATGGTTGAAACGGTTGCGGTAGCCTACCTGAAATACCGCAACGCGCGGCTTCACGGCGTCGAGGAAAGGCTCGGTAGACGACGTCTTGCTGCTGTGATGCAGCACGATCAGCACGTCAGCCTGGAGCCAGGCGGGCTCAGGTTGCCCGAGTTGCAGCAACCGGCGTTCGACGTCGGCTTCAATATCGGCCGTCAGCAGCGCCGAGCTCCCCTGCCGCGCCCGTTATTTTCAGCACGCGTGAAGTTGTGTTCGGTTTGGCCGCTAGCGGCCCGGCCTGCGGCCACAGCACGTCGAACACCACGCCGTCCCACTGCCCCAGCGCTGCCCTGCGACGCAGCGCAACAAAGTGCTACAATGATCCTGCGTCGTCTTCACAACGCGTCTTCACAACGCTTCACGCGGCCGCAACGAAACCACGAATTGCCTGACCCGAATGCTCTCGAGCACGGCGGGCGCTCGGCCTGAGTGATCGGAGTCCGAGTGGCTGATCATCAGCGTATCGAGCGTGAACAGGCCGTGGGCGAACAGGTACGGCACCACGAGACGCTCGCCTGCGTGCGTGGATTCAGGGCCTGGGCCTGCGTCGAAGAGCAAGGTGTGATGGGTGGTTTCGATGACAATAGAGGAACCCTGGAGGAACCCTGGCCAATGTCCAGCGCCGTTAAAACCCTCTCGCGCAGGCGTGCCCGCCAATGATCGATGGTCAGGACGAAGTCCCGCGCGTCGGTGGGCAAACGCCGCGCCGCGCTCGGCATGGACACATAACCGGTCGCGCGGATGTTGCGAGCGAGCAGCGCCACTTCAGCGTCTCGACCACGAAAATTTGCATTGCCATGCGGACGTTTTAACCGTGCAACCAGCGTCCATCGTTGACCGGCCCAAAGAGCAGGCGGCGGCGCGGCGGCAAGACCGCGTCTGGACCTATCCACGGCTATCCACGATAGTTGTACAACACGCGGAAAATCTGGCAACGCCGCATCGTTCGATTCGACTTCAAACAGGAACCGCGTGTTGTCTGCGCCTTGCATAGGCAACCCACGCACTAATCCGGTCAACTCGATGTTGCGGTTCTCGAACGCAACGGGCAATACACGTTGCAATCGCGTGTCTGCGCACCAGGCGGCGTGACCGAAGCCAACAACCAATGCAGCCACAATCAGCGATGCCGCGCGAAACCGCGGCAAGTAAAACAACGCGATTGCACAGGCGGACCCAAACATAAGTACAAGCGCGCAGGTGACCGCCACGCCGGGCAGCCCAGCCTGCTGTTACAAGCACGCGACTCCCAGTGCAAAACCAATCAAGATACCCCGCACGCTCGCTCCTCAAAAACTCGACGCGAGCGCAGACGCGTCGAAGGAAGAAACAATCCTTCAATGCCTGCAATCGAATGACAACGAGGAATTGATTATGGGAGATAAGACCGAGGCGCGGCAGCGCGGCGTGCGCGTTAGCCGTTGTGCCTAGAGAAAGCGCCTCTTCGCCAATGCCGCGCAACTCTGCAAGCACCCGTGCAATACTCGGTACCTGATCCGGCGCGTTGCGATGTTTGTAGAGCCATGACGGCGCAATATCGGGCGCATCGGTTTCGAGCACGATCGCGTCCAGCGGCAAGTCTGCAGCGAGGCGTCGAATCTGGCGGGCGCACTCGAAGGTCAGATTGCCGCCGAAACCCAGCCGCATGCCGTGCGCGATGAACGCTTCGGCCTGCTGAAAACTGCCGTTGAACGCATGCGCAATACCGCGTTTGACGGAGAACACGCGCAGGCCCTTGAGCACCTTGTCCTGCGATTTGCGCACATGGCAGATCACCGGCAAATCGAACTCGCGCGCGAGCTTGAGCTGCTCGTAATAGAAGAAGGTTTGGCGCGCGTCGTCGAGCCCCGGAACGAAATAGTCCAGCCCGATCTCGCCAATACCCACAAACCGCGGGTCCCCCATACTGGCGGCAATCTGCTCGCGCAGCACGCGCAGATCGTCGTCCAGCGCCCGCGGCGTGAACAACGGATGAATGCCGAGTGCGTAAGCCCCGCCTTCAATGCGATGCGCAAGCTCACGCACACAGTCGAAATTCTGGCGCTCCACGCCCGGAATCACGATTCGCGAGACGCCCTCTTTTAATGCCGATGCCACGACGTCATCGCGGTCGGCATCGAACTCGGATGCGTCGAGATGGCCGTGGATCGATCCACATGAGACCCCCTCGGCAGTTAAACCGGTACGACCGGCTCCTCGAACAATACGCCGTCACGCAAGCGCATGATGCGGTCGCAGCGCGCGGCGAGATCGGGATCGTGCGTGACTATCACGAAGCTCGTCTCCAGCGTCTCCGACAACTCCAGCATCAGGTTGAACACTGTGTCTGCGGTCGCGCCGTCCAGGTTGCCGGTCGGCTCGTCAGCGAGCACGCATGCGGGATTCGTGACCAGCGCTCGGGCGATCGCCACACGCTGACGCTCACCGCCTGACAGCTCGCCTGGCCGATGTTTCGCGCGATGACCAATGCCCACGCGCTCGAGTATTGTCATGGCCTGCTCACGGGCATCAGCTTCGCTCAGGCGACGAATCCGCAGCGGCATTGCGACGTTATCGAGTGCGCTAAATTCCGCCAGCAAATGATGAAATTGGTACACGAAACCGAGCGCGCGATTACGCAACTCGTTGCGTTCGCGTTCACGCAATGCGGTAAACAGTTTACCCAGCAGTGAAACCTTGCCGGCGCTGGGCTCATCGAGACCGCCGAGCACGTGAAGCAGCGTACTTTTACCCGATCCCGACGCCCCGACGATCACCAGCCTCTCGCCACGGCGGACCTGCAATTCCGCGTTGTCAAGCACTTGTACATTGAAGCCGCCCTGCACGAACGTCTTCGAAATCGCCGATGCTTCCAGCACGATGGCGTTGTTGTTATCACTCATAGCGTAGCGCCTCCGCCGGACGAACCTTCGCACCGCGCCAGCTCGGATAGAGCGTAGCGAGCGATGACAATACAAATGCGATAAGCTCGATCCTCACGACGTCGGCGGGGACGAGTTCGGACGGCAATTCGCTGATGAAATACACCGATGGCGGCAGGAACTGAACGCCGAGCAGATGCTCGATCATGGGCACGAGCCACGGAATGCTCCACGCGATCAGGCACCCCAGCGATAAACCGAGCGCCGTACCGATAAAGCTGATCGTCACGCCCTGGATCACGAAGATCTTCATGATCGAACCGGGTTGCGCGCCGAGCGTCCGAAGGATAGCTATATCCGCTTGTTTATCGGTCACAGTCATGACCAGCGACGACACCAGGTTGAATGCCGCCACCGCAATAATCAGCGTCAGGATGATAAACATCATGCGTTTCTCGATCTGCACGGCCGAAAACCAGGTCTTGTTCTGCTGCGTCCAGTCGCGCATATAGAGGTCGCCGGAGAGCATTTGCAACAGTTGCCGCGCGACTTCCGGCGCGCGTTGCATGTCCTTCAGCTTCAGGCGCACGCCCGTGGGCGCGGGTAGCCGGAACAGCGCCTCAGCGTCGGCGATGGAAATCAGCGCCAGCGTGGAGTCGTACTCGTAGTGCCCCGACTCGAATACGCCGACCACAGTGAACTGCTTGAGCCGCGGCAGCATGCCCGCCGGCGTGATTATGCCTTCAGTCGCGACCAGTGTGATCTTGTCACCCGTGGTCACGCCGAGATTGGTCGCCAGATCTGCGCCCAGCACAATGCCAAAGCTGCCCGGCACGAGATCGGTGAGCTTGCCGCCCCGCATCTCCTTGCCAATGTCCGACACCTGCGGTTCGAGCGACGGCTCGACGCCGCGCAGCGCCACGCCGCTGACCGCGCCCTGGCGCGTGAGGAGCGCCTGGGCCTCCACGTAAGGCGCCGCGCCGATCACTTCCGGATTCTTGCGCGCTTCCTGCGCGGTCAGTTGCCAGTTGGGCATGGACCCGGTCGGCGAAAATATTTCGACGTGCGCCAGCACCGACAACATGCGGTCGCGAACCTCTTTCTGGAACCCGTTCATTACCGAAAGCACCACGATCAGCGCGGCTACGCCGAGGGCGATGCCGGCCATTGAGACCAGCGCGATGAACGAGATGAAACCGTTGCCGGTAGTGCGTTTGCCGGCGCGGGTATAGCGCCAGCCGATCTGCCATTCATAGGGAAGTTTCAAGCGATTCCTTTTCAGCGTTCTAACGTTCTTCGATCTTTACTTCGCGCATTCAGCACACGGCTTTTTTTCAATCCACGCGCCCGTGAAGAGCGCGACCGATGACTGCGCCATTGTCTAACCCGAGCCAGTCTGCCCGGGTGGCAATCACAACGCCTTCTCAATCCCGCATCGATCCGTCTGCAATCAAGCGCGAAGTTTGCCACACAATTCTTAGCCACTCCTTTAGCCAGGATGACGTGGCGGAGTGAAGAACGATGGCGCAAGCCACCGTGCTGGCTATTCGGACGCCTTCCCACACCATGCAGTAGTTCATACTCGCCAGGCCCACCTGCACGGCATCACCCCTTCAAAAACTCGGCATCAACCGCTGTGACGGCTCCCTACTGAAACTCTTGACGTATTACGCAGAACGTAGTACGATGAACGCAATGATCCAAACGATGCAAGGACACGCAAGCACTTTACGAAGGCGGAACACCGAAACGGTTTCAGGCAATCGCTGATGTCGCGATCAGAAGGCTTACGGCACTGGACGCTGCGGTGGAAATACGTGATCTGAAGTCGCCGCCCGGCAACCGGCTCGAATCCCTTTCCGGTGACCGGCGCGGTCAGCTCAGCATCCGGATTAACGGCCAATGGTGCATTTGTTTCAAATGGACGACGAAGGGTCCCGTCGACGTCGAAATCATCGACTATCCCTGAATAGGGAAGCACATGTCCAAGAACGGCATGCGTCCGGTTCATCCGGGCGAGATCTTGCGGGAAGATTATCTGGTCCCGCTCGAGATGAGCGTGAACGCCCTGGCACTGGCGCTGAACGTGCCGGCTACGCGTCTGCATGAAATCGTGAAGGAACGGCGCAGCGTCACCGCCGACACAGCCTATCGCTTTGCACGCTACTTCAACTCGACGCCCGAGTTCTGGTTGAATCTCCAGGCCATGTATGACCTGAAAACATTGCAAACACGTAGTGAAATCGACCGCAAGGTTGAACCGCGTGCGTGATGCGTTAAGCCTGGAAGTAAGTGAAGCTGTGCTGATCCCTGACCCCGGGTGTCGAAGCAAGGCCTTCGGACCTGGGTTGGCGAGCTGATCGAGTACCCGGAGAACAACGGGCCTTTGCCATACAATGCGCGGCATTATGCCCACGCCCAAGCTCCCAGACCTTCACCTTCTTTTGCCGTTCGCGTTGCCATCGGCTGCGGATGCCACCACTGCGCTGCACAAGCTGGACCGCCCCGCGCTCGACCGGCTGCTCGCCCGCGCGACGCTCGATGAGCGCGTGATCGGCGAGGATTTTCAGCGCACGCTGCCGCACGAGCGCTGGATCGCACGGCAGTTCGGCGTGGTGAACGAGACGCCCAGACAAGCCGCCGACGAAGCGCCGCTCGCACCCTATATGTTGCTCGCCGACGGCGGAACGCCCGGCGACACCACCTGGGCATGTGTCGAACCGGTGCACGTGCGGATCGCGCGTGACCATCTGGTGCTGATCGATCCAGCAACACTGGGTATGGACGATCAAGAGGCCCGCACCTTATTCAATGTCGTCAAGTCGCTGATAGAAGACCTCAGGTTGACCATTCAGGCACCGCAACCGGCACGCTGGTATGTCGCTGGGCCGAATCTGGGCACGCTGGCGGGGGCGTCTCCGCTACGGGCGAGCGGGCGCAATATCGAGATCTGGTTGCCGCATGAAGCCGGTACCGGCGAGCGCTCACGGGCGTGGATGAAGCTGCAGAACGAAGTGCAGATGGCGTGGTTCGAACATCAGCTCAACGAAGCGCGTGAAGCGCGTGGCTTGCCCGCGATCAACTCCATCTGGCTGCACGCGCAAGGCGCGCTACGCAGCGTGACGAGCCCGTTCACGCATGTGCTGTCGAACGCGCCGGCCACGCGCGGCCTCGCACTGGCGGCAGATATCGTGCCACAAACGCCGCCGGAATCTTTCGCCGCTTTCATGGTTTCAACAACAGCAACGGACGGCCGTACGCTCGTCGAAGTCGATCCGTTTTCCGCGCCGTTCATAGAACAGGACTGGGCGCGCTGGAACGAAGCGCTCGGCACGCTGGAGCGCGACTGGTTCGCGCCCGCCCTCGCCGCGCTCGAAAACGGCACGCTCGGCACGCTGCGCCTCACGTTGTGCAGCGACACCGGCTCCGTGTCGCTGACCGTCACACGCGGTGCGTTACGCAAATTCTGGCGGCGACGTCCGATCACGGCGCTGCTTATCGAATAAATGCATTGAATTGAAATGAATCGAATCTTTACCGGCCTGTCCGCATGACCCGAATCGTCACCCGTGCCCCTTCTCCCGCCGATGCCGCCGTCCTCGTGCGACACGGTGTTCACCCTGTCATCGCACGCTTGTACGCGTCGCGTGGCGTGTGTTCGCCGGAGGAGATCGAGACCGAACTCAAGAAACTACACGCGCCCGTCGGGCTGAAAGGTTGCGATGAGGCCGCCGCCGTTCTCGCGGACGCGCTCGCGGCAAAACGGCGCATGCTGGTCGTCGCTGACTACGATTGCGACGGCGCCACCGCTTGCGCCGTCGCCGTGCGCGGCTTGCGGATGTTCGGCGCGCAGATCGATTACCTAGTGCCGAACCGGTTCGAATACGGTTATGGCCTGACCCCTGAAATCGTCGCGCTGGCTGCGAGCCGCGCGGGTGGGAAGCCGGATCTGTTGATTACTGTCGATAACGGCATCGCGAGCTTGGACGGCGTCGAGGCCGCGAATGCGTTGGGTATCGACGTGCTGGTGACCGATCACCACCTACCTGGCGACGACCTGCCGCCCGCGCGTGTGATCGTGAATCCAAATCAGCCGGGCTGTACGTTTGAGAGCAAGTGCATCGCTGGCGTGGGGGTGATTTTCTACGTGCTGCTGGCATTGCGGGCGGAGTTGCGTCGCCGCAATGCTTTCGCCACGGACGCTCCCGAACCACGTCTGGACGGTCTGCTCGATTTGGTTGCGCTCGGCACCGTGGCCGACGTCGTGAAGCTCGATCCGAACAACCGGATTCTGGTCGCACAAGGCTTGAAGCGAATTCGCGCGGGACGGATGCAACCCGGCATTGCGGCGCTGTTTCGCGCGGCCGCGCGCGATGCCCGCGTCGCGTCGGGATTCGATCTCGGTTTTGCGCTGGGGCCGCGGCTGAATGCGGCGGGCCGGTTGTCGGATATGTCGCTCGGGATTAAATGCCTGATCACCGATGACATCGGTCGCGCATGGAAACTAGCGCAACAACTGGATTCGATCAATCGCGAGCGGCGTGAAATTGAAGCCGGCATGCAGGAACAGGCGCTAGAAGAACTGGCGGCTATCGATCCGGCGGATTCCGCGACCCTGACACTGTTTAATCCCGCCTGGCATCAGGGCGTGATCGGAATTGTCGCGGGGCGGCTGAAGGAGAAGTTTCACCGGCCGTCGTTCACGTTTGCCCATGCCGACGAGAGCGGGGTTTTATCTAAGGGATCGGGGCGCTCGATTCTCGGGTTTCATCTGCGCGATGCCGTCGATCTGATTTCCAAGCGCGAGCCCGGGATGATCGTGAAATTCGGCGGCCACGCGATGGCGGCGGGGATGATGATCGTGACTGCCGATATTCCGCGGTTTACTGAAGCGTTCGAAGCCGTCGGGCGCGAGTGGTTGACGTCCGACGCGTTGTCGCGGGTGGTCGAAACCGACGGCGAGCTCGAGGACGCTTATTTCACACCGCAGTTTGTTGAATTGATCGATGGCGCGGTTTGGGGGCAAGGCTTTCCGGCGCCCGTGTTTTCCGGGGAGTTTGAAGTGGCGTCCCAGGCGCTGGTCAAGGACAAACATCTGAAGCTACAATTACGGCGCGGGCAGCAACGATTCAACGCTATCTGGTTCAATCACACGGAAATGCTGCCGGCGCGCACCGTCGTGGCATACCGGCTGGTTTCCGATACCTGGAATGGGGTCACTCGGGTGCAGATGATCGTTGAGCATGCGCTTGGGTGAGGACCACCAACCCGACCACCGTCCACGCGCCAATGCCCCCTCGTCCGCTAAGCTATAATTTCGACCTTAACCAAAAAAACCTGAAAATGATCAAATGGAAGCGGAACGTCTAAACGCAATCGAGAACCTCCTCGCCAACCTGCGCCGTCGCGCTGGCAAGCTCCGGGGGTATCTTTGACTACGACGCCAAGGCCCTGCGTCTCGACGAAGTCAACCGGGTACTAGAAGACCCGAACGTCTGGAACGACTCGAAAAACGCCCGGGCCCTGGGTCGCGAGAAAAAGCTGCTGGACAACGTCGTCACCACCCTCACGGACCTCGATAACGATCTGCGCGACACGCAAGATCTCTTCGACATGGCCCGCGAAGAAAACGACGAAGACACGCTCGTCTCATGTGAAGTAGACACGGCAGCGCTCGAAAAACGCGTCGAAGACATGGAATTCCGCCGGATGTTCTCCAACCCGGCCGACCTGAACAACTGCTTCATCGATATCCAAGCGGGCGCCGGCGGCACGGAAGCGTGCGACTGGGCGGCCATGCTGATGCGCCAGTACCTGCGCTATTGCGAACGCAAAGGCTTCAAGACCGAAGTGCTCGAAGAATCCGACGGCGACGTCGCCGGTATCAAGAGCGCGACCATCAAGGTGGAAGGAGAATACGCCTACGGTTTCCTGCGTACGGAAACGGGTGTTCACCGGCTCGTGCGTAAATCGCCCTTCGATTCGTCAGGTGGACGCCATACATCGTTCTCATCGATCTTCGTGTATCCGGAAGTCGACGATTCCATCGAAATCGATATCAATCCGGCGGACATTCGCACCGACACGTATCGCGCGTCCGGCGCGGGCGGACAGCACATCAACAAGACCGATTCGGCCGTGCGTCTGACCCACGCGCCCACCGGGATTGTCGTGCAGTGCCAGAACGACCGGTCGCAGCACCGTAACCGCGCCGAAGCCATGCAGATGCTGAAAGCGAAGCTGTACGAGTTCGAAATGCGCAAGCGCCAGGTCGAGAAAAACAACCTGGAAAACAGCAAGACCGACGTGGGCTGGGGTCACCAGATCCGCTCATACGTGCTCGACAACAGCCGTATCAAGGACCTGCGCACGAACGTGGAAATCAGCAACACGAAGGCCGTACTCGACGGCGACCTGGAGGACTTCATCGGCGCAAGTCTCAAACAGGGCGTATAAGCAAACAGCGAGCAACGGCGGCAAAAGGGCGCGGGGTTGGTCACACGCGCCGCGCCAACCGCTTCGCGTGGGTTTCCTTCACGGCAAACCATTGCAGTAACGTATTGCAGCAATATAGCGGCGGCACATCGCAGCATTGCATCGCTAATATTTGCGACCATCCGTGTGGCCGGTGTTTCAACATTGTCGTTCACGCGGCCTAATGCAAACAGCACGCAAACGGCATAGACGCAGCATCGGGTCCACGACCAAGCCGCATTCATCGCACTCAAAGCCAAACACATCATGACCGAACCGACTCAGCCGGGCGCCGCTCCCGAACTGGAAGAAAACCAGATCCTCTCCGAGCGCCGCGACAAACTCTGTGCGCTGCGCGAGCAGGGAATCGCGTATCCGAACGATTTCCGGCCAACCCACCAAGCCGCCGCGCTGCAAACCGATTACGCCGATAAAGACAAGGACGCACTCGAAACCGAGGCGCTGCAAGTCGCGGTCGCGGGCCGGATGATGTTGAAACGCGTGATGGGCAAGGCGAGTTTTGCAACGGTGCAAGACGGCAGCGGCCAAATCCAGTTCTTCATCACGCCCGCCGACATCGGCCAGGAAGTCTACGACGCGTTCAAGAAGTGGGATCTGGGCGATATCATCGCGTCGAGGGGTGTCCTGTTCCGCACGAACAAGGGCGAATTGTCGGTGCGTTGCAAGGAACTGCGCCTGCTGACCAAAGCGCTGCGCCCTCTTCCCGATAAATTCCATGGCCTCGCCGATCGGGAAATGCGCTATCGCCAGCGTTATGTCGACCTGATCGTGACGCCGGAAACGCGTCAGACGTTCGTTGTGCGCACGAAAGCGTTCGCGTCAATCCGCAGCCTCATGGCGAAAGCGGATTTCATGGAAGTCGAAACCCCGATGCTGCATCGGATTCCCGGTGGCGCCGCGGCGAAGCCGTTCGTCACACATCACAACGCGCTCGACATGCAAATGTTCCTGCGTATTGCGCCGGAACTGTATTTGAAGCGGCTGGTGGTCGGCGGCTTCGAACGCGTGTTCGAGATCAACCGGAATTTCCGCAACGAAGGGGTGTCCCCGCGACACAACCCCGAGTTCACGATGATGGAGTTCTACGCCGCGTATACGGATTACGCGTGGATGATGGACTTCACCGAAGCGCTGATCCGTCAGGCGGCCGTCGATGCGCGTGGCAACGCGAACATCGTGTATCAATGGCGTGAACTGGATTTGTCGAAGCCGTTCTATCGGTTGACGATCTGCGAAGCGATCCAGAAATATGCGCCGCAATACACGGACGAACAACTCGCCGATGCAGCGTTCCTGCGCACCGAGCTGAAGAAGTTCGACATCGATGCATCGCAGCCGCAGTTCTTGAACGCGGGCGTCGGTTCGTTGCAACTCGCGTTGTTCGAGGAAACGGCGGAATCGCAATTGTGGGAGCCGACGTTTATTGTCGACTATCCGCTGGAAGTCTCGCCGTTGGCGCGGGCGTCGGATACGGCTCCGGGTATCACGGAACGCTTTGAGTTGTTCATTGTGGGCCGCGAAATCGCGAATGGCTTCTCAGAGCTGAACGATCCGGAAGACCAGGCAGCGCGTTTCCAGAAACAAGTCGACCAGAAAGAGAAAGATGCCGGCGACGAGGAAGCCATGTTCTACGACGCAGACTACATTCGCGCGCTGGAGCACGGCATGCCGCCAACGGGCGGCTGCGGGATTGGTATTGACCGGTTGGTCATGCTGCTGACCGACAGCCCGAGCATTCGCGACGTCATCCTCTTCCCGCATCTGCGTCGCGAAGACTGACTCGAGCAATACCAAGGAAGTTTGTAAAAAAGGCACGAAAGCGCCTTTCTTTCGTGCTGAAGAATGGCCAAGATTGTAACTTTCGGTAAAAGCGACCGGTCAAGGCTGCCGCACTATCCTTGGTCAATCTAGAAAACCCGTACGAAACAAGGCGTCGCCGCACCTTTTCAGCCCGGTGCGTTTCTTGCATCATCAATGCTGTCGATGGTGGTCAGGAACCGCGCAAATCCGGCGATATGCCGTTGACGGCTGAGAGATATGAAGCATCTCGCTAGCCCGCGTGACGGTTGCACAAAGCATCACGACACGGAATACCTCAAGTTGTCGTAGTTTCTTCAAGATAGTTGATAGTTATATGAACGCCCCGATGCGGCAGGTTTTCTGGCGTGTTGCTTCGACAGGATAGGTTGCAGCTTTATATGCGGCCGC
>CALNPU010000119.1 GCA_940588625.1 uncultured Caballeronia sp. | reverse complement strand
GAACCGCTTCATATCGCTCCTCCTCCGCTATCGGAGGAGAAATTCTAGCCGCTTTAAAAAAACGTTTTGACACAACCTGGAACGGATCAAAAACTAGAACGTGAGGAAGATTGAAGATGCATATCGGAGATCGGAGTGCCTGCCGAAACGCGGGCAAACGAGGCGCGAGTCGCCGCTACGCCGGAGACGGTCAAGAAGCTCGTGTCGCAAGATCACAGAGTCACAGTGCAGCGCGGCGCGGGTGTGCCAGCGAGTTATATCGACGATGCCTTCGCCGCTGCCGGCACCGAGCTGGTCGATGCAAACACCGCGTTTGCCGCCGATTTCGTCCTCAAGGTTCATTCGCCCAACGAAGCCGAATTGCCGCTGCTGAAGTCCGGCACGGTGATTGCCGGCATGCTTGATCCCTTCAACGACGAGAACAACGCGCGCCTGGCCGCCTCCGGGATTACCGCGTTCGCCCTGGAAGCCTGGAAGCCACGCCGCGGACCACGCGTGCACAGAGCCTGGACGTGCTGTCTTCGCAGGCGAATCTTGCCGGGTACAAGGCCGTGCTGGTTGCCGCCAACATCTATCAGCGCTTCATGCCAATGCTGATGAGCGCCGCCGGTACCGTGAAAGCAGTAGCGTACTCGTGCTCGGCGCGGGCGGGGCGGGCTTGCAGGTTATCGCCACGGCCAAGCGGCTGGGCGCGGTGATCGAAGCCTCAGATGTCCATCCTGCGGTGAAGGAACAAATCGAATCGCTGGGCGCGAAGTTTCTGGAAGTGGCCTACGAAACCGATGAAGAACGCGAAGCCACGGTCGGCGTGGGGGGGGTTATGCCCGTCCCATGCCTGCTAGCTGGCTTGCGTGGCAATCCGTGCTGGTGGCCGAACGTGCAAAACAAGCCGATATCGTCATTTCGACCGCGCTGATTCCCGGCCGTCCTGCGCCTACTTTGATTGTGGCGGAAACCGTCCAACAGATGAAACCGGGTTCGGTCATCGTCTATCTGGCGGCGGGACGTGGCGCCGAATACGAAGGTCGTCACGGCGGCAAGTGTCCGCTTACCGAAGTCGATCAGGTCGTGACGAAACATATTGTGCATCTGGTCGGCTACACCAATCTCGCCTCAATGGTCGCCGCCGATGCCTCCGCCCTCTACGCCTGCAACCTGCTTGATTTCATCAAGCTGATTGTGACGAAGGAAGGGACGCTGAACATCGATATGGCCGACGATATTGTCGCCGCGACGCTCCTGTGCCGCGACGGCCAGGTTACGCGCAGGATCAAAGGAGACTGACATGGAACTGGTAAATCACACGGTCATCAATCTGATCATCTTCGTGCTGGCGATCTATGTCGGCTATCACGTGGTTTGGAACGTCACGCCTGCATTGCACACACCTTTGATGGCGGTGACGAACGCGATTGCGATCGTGATCGTTGGCGCGATGCTTGCGGCTGGCCTGACGATTGGCGATGCAGGCAAGTTCTTCGGCACGCTCGCGGTTTTATTGGCAGCCGTCAACGTGTTCGGCGGGTTCCTGGTGACACGGCGAATGCTCGAGATGTTCAAGAAGAAAGCGCCGAAGCAAATTACCGACGCTTCGAAGGGGGCCGCGCAATGAGCATGAGCGTTGTCGCTCTCCTGTATCTCATCGCCTCGGTGTGTTTCATTCAGGCGCTCAAAGGACTGTCGAATCCGAAGACGGCTCGCACTGGCAATACGTTCGGCATGGCTGGCATGGCGATCACGATTCTAACGACCATCGCGTTGATCGTGAAGCAGGCTTCGGCGCTGGGATCGGATCTGTCGCTCGGGCTTGGCCTGCTGTTCGGGGTGCTCGTGGTCGGCGGTGCGGATATGCCAGTTGTTGTGTCCATGCTGAATTTGTATTCGGGCTGGGCGGCGGGTATCGGCTTCTCGTTGAACAACCCGATACACTGATTATCGTGGGGGCGTCGCTGGTTGGTTCATCGGGTGCGATTCTATCGCACATCATGTGCCGAGCGATGAACCGCTCGTTCTTCAACGTGCTGCTGGGCGGGTTCGGTAACGAAGGCGGTGCGGCGGCAACGGGCAGCGCGCAAGAGCAACGTCCGGTGAAATCCGGTTCCGCCGATAACGCCGCGTTCATGCTCGGTAATGCCGAAACGGTGGTGATCGTGCTGGGGTATGGGCTGGCCGTGGCGCGCGCTCAACATGCGCGGAAGGAACTTACCGACAAGCTGAGAAAGGCATCGACGTGAAGTACGCGATTCATCCGGTGGCGGGTCGTATGCCGGGGCATATGAACATGAACGTATTGCTGGCTGAAGCCGAAGTGGACTATGAACTGGTCCACGAGATGGAGGACATCAACGGTGAATTCCAGCAGACGGACGTGGTGCTCGTGCTGGGGGCGAATGACGTGGTGAATCCGGCGGCGAAGACCGATCCTAAATCGGTGATTGCAGGCATGCCGATCCTGGAAGCGTATCGGGCTAAGACGATTATCGTGAATAAACGGTCAATGGCGGCGGGTTATGCCGGGCTGGATAACGAGTTGTTCTACATGGACAAGACGATGACGGTTTTCGGCGATGCGAAAAAGGTGATCGAGGATATGGTGAAGGCCGTGGAGTGAGGGTTAGTTTGGTTTGAGTTATGAACGCCGGCGCGCTCGTGAGGGTCGCCGGCATTTTACTTTCGACATATTTGTGTAGATTGTCAATGCATATCCATTTACAATATGATTTTGATCGACCAGATCAAGCGCTGACTTACAGAAGAATACCAAGACCCTTTTGGACCGCATCGCCTCTGGCGATGCAGGACCGTACGTTGTGGTTCGCGACAACCGTCCGTCCGCCGTTTTGACGCCTACTGAACGTTACGAGGCGATCATGAATGAACTCGCGGACCTTCGGGTCGAAGCTTTGGCGCGAGATCGGCTCGCTACGTTGGACAAGGCAACCAGCATTTCTCACGCCTACATGCTGGCTTACTTTGGAAAATCCGACTGATGGTATGGACGGTTGAGTATCTATCACCCTGCCGTGAAGCGCGATTTAATCGGCCTTGGGCGCGTCGAAGCCGCCGCGATCCTTAAAGTGATCGAAGAACGCATCGTCCATGGTGAGCCGGACAAAGCGGGTAAAACGTTCAGTGGACAGCTCGCAGGATGCCGCCGCATGAGAACCGGACAGACTCGCATCGTTTATCGTGTGAATGGTGATCGAGTCGAGGTTCTTACCATCGCTGTCGGAATGCGTCGGGACAACGAAATTTACGACGCAGCGACCAGTCGCGTTGAGTGATTGTGCATCAACGGCTAGCGTCATCGCCTTCTGTTGAAGACTGCTGACTAAAAGAGAAGGAGAAGGCTCGCCGATTTACTTGCCAGTACGTATGAACCTATGGCATCCATGCCGCTCAAGTGCCCGCCCCTCCCCCGCGTACAATATCCCCACATAAGCACCGCCCCATGGCCACTACTTTCCTTTTCGACTGGTTTGTCCCCTGCCCGCGCGGTCTCGAGGCCCCGCTTGCAGCCGAACTCGGCGAAATCGGGGCAAAGCACGTACATGGCTCGCAATTCCGCACCGGCAAGGAAGTCCCCGGTGGTGTGCATTTCCGCGGCAGCTGGGTCGCCGGCATGGCTGCCAACCTGCATTCGCGCATCGCGCGAAGCCGCGTGTTGCTAAAACTGGCGCAAGGCCCGTATCGTAGCGAACACGACATCTACGAACTCGCGTATCAGCAACAATGGGAAAAATGGTTCTCGCCGAAGCCGCTCAAGTCGCGTTAAACATTGCGCCGGGCGTCGTTTCGGCTTCGAAAAGCTGAAGGGCGCAGCCGTCGATGCCAAACGTGCCGCGCAGTCATCGCGTGCGGACATCCGGATCTAAGGCAGCGACATTTCCGGCGACATGCTCGACAAGGCGTACTCGAATCTCGAACGCGCGGGTTTGCCGGAGCTTTCGCTGAAACAAATCGACGCGCGCCATATGACACCGCCGTCTGATACCCCCAGGGATCCTGGTCGCGAATCCTCCATACGGCGAGCGGATCGAAGTGCGCGGACGCAGCCCGCGCGGCGAGCTTCGTGAACCGAAGAACCGCGGCCACGACGAGGACGAGAACGCATTCATCCGCGCGCAACCCGATCCCGCCGACCAGGAGTTTTTTATCTCGTTCGGCAACGCGATGAAACAACGCTTTCTGGGTTGGCGCGCGTACGTGCTGACATCGGATCGAAAACTGCCAGGATTGCTGCGACTGCGTGAATCGACGAAAACACCGCTCTTCAACGGCACGCTCGAATGCCGGCTGTTCCGCTTCGACCTGATCGCGGGCAGCGTGCGGAATCGACCGGCAGCAGCGGAACCCGTCGCCGATCAGGCGCTTGACGCGAAGGAGTGAAGCATCGCTGAGGCAGCGCTACAATCGCTGAATGAGCTCATCGACTGAAGCCCAACCCTTATTAGCCATCGACGTCTATCGGAGCCGCCGTGACCGCGTCCTCGCGGCGCTGGCTGCGGGAATCGGGCGGCGGCGTGGCAATTATCCCGACGGCGCGCGAGGTCATGCGCAACCGCGACGCCGACTACCCGTTCCACCACGACAGCTACTTCTATTACCTGACTGGCTTCACCGAACCGGAAGCAACGTTGGTCCTCAACGCCGGCGCCAAGGCGGACAAGCCCGCGGCCATCCTGTTCTGCCGCGAGAAAAACGCCGAGCACGAAACCTGGGAAGGTTTCCGCTACGGCTCTGACGGTGCACACCTCGCGTTGGGTTTCAACGCGGCGTTCTCCATCGATCAACTCGATACGGAAATGCCCCGCCTGCTCGCCGATAACCCCGCGCTGCACTACGCGCTCGGCAGTTCCGCTGAGCTCGACGAGCAGGTTCGCGGCTGGCTCGTGGCAGTTCGGGCGCAGAGCCGGATCGGCGTGAAAGCGCCTACGAAAGTGATCGATTTGCTGCCGGTACTCGACGAAATGCGCCTCATCAAGGACACGCACGAACTCGGGGTCATGCGGCGTGTGGGGACGATCTCCGCCGAAGCGCACCAGCGCGCGATGCAAACCTGCCGCCCCGGCATGCACGAATACGAGATCGAAGCCGAGCTGCTCTACACGTTCCGCCGACGCGGTGCGTAAGCGCCCGCGTACGGCACGATCCTCGCGGCCGGCGGGAATGCCTGCACGCTGCACTACCCGGCGGGCAACACAATCGTGCGTGAGGGCGACCTGATTCTGATCGACGCCGCGTGCGAGCTCGACGGCTATGCATCCGACATCACGCGCACGTTTCCGGCGAGCGGACGGTTCACATCGGCGCAAAGGGAAATCTACGACATCGTGCTGGCCGCGCAATATGCCGCCGTCGACGCAACCCGCGAAGGCGTCAGTTTCGACGCGCCGCACGAAGCCGCCGTGCGTGTGTTGTCGCAGGGCTTGCTGGACACGGGGATCATCGACCGGAATAAATTTGCGACTGCAGACGATGTCATCGCCGAGCGTGCTTATCAGCGTTTCTACATGCATCGGACAAGCCACTGGCTCGGCATGGACGTGCACGATGCAGGCGATTATCGCGACGCCCACGCGCAACTCGACGACCAGGGCGCACGCGCGTGGCGCGTGTTGAAGGCGGGCATGACGCTGACCATCGAGCCGGGTTTGTACATCCGCGCCGCAGAAGACGTGCCCGAACGGTACGCGGACATCGGTATCCGGATCGAGGACGACGCGGTCGTCACCGCCGATGGCTGCGAGTTGATAACGCGTGAAGTGCCGGTAGATGCCGACGAAATCGAAGCCTTGATGCGCGATGCGCAAACGCCAGATGCAAATTGAAACCGCTGAAACTATCGGCCACGCACCGCCTGCCGATTATCACTTCGATATCGCCATTGTCGGTGCGGGTCCAGTCGCGCTCGCGCTCGCGGGCGGGCTGGCGAAAAGGAGCGCAACGTCGCGCTTGTCGGTGGCGTTGATTGACGCACGCGAGCCCGGGGCGGCGTCAGCTGATCCGCGTGCCATCGCAGTGTCGCATGGCAGCCGCGCGATGCTCGAGTCATCGTTCGGTTTTCCCGCCGATGTCACCCCGATCAAACACATTCACGTTTCACAACGTGGCCAATTCGGCCGCACGCTGATCGATCACGATGAACACGGTTTGCCTGCGCTCGGCTACGTCGTGCGTTACGGCTCGCTTGTTACAACGCTCGTGCAAGCCATCAGCAAAACCAGCGTGCACTGGTTCACGGAAACCACGGTATCCACACCCTTGCACGACCACGATGGCGTCACGCTCCCGATTCATTCGGCAACCGGCGACCGCACGATCCGCGCTCGCATTCTGGTGAACGCCGAAGGTGGGTTGTACAAGGAAGCGGGCGCTTCTTCCGCTCTTTCCGCCGAGGTCAAGAACACGCGCGATTATGGCCAGACGGCTATTGTCGGGACGGTGAGCATATCGTCGCCTCAGCCCGGCGTCGCGTGGGAACGCTTCACGCCCGAAGGACCGATCGCGCTGCTGCCATGCGGCGGTGCACGCCAGGTGGACTATGCGCTTGTCTGGTGCTGCGATCCTGAAGAAGCGACGCGCCGCTCGCAACTCCCCGACGATGAATTTCTCGCGGAACTCGGCTCAGCCTTCGGCGAGCGCATAGGCCGCTTCACGCGCATCACCGGACGGGCAATGTTCCCGCTTGGGCTGAATGCGTTGAATGCGCTGGTCGACCGGCGCACGGTCGCTATCGGAAACTCGGCGCAAACGCTGCATCCCGTTGCAGGGCAAGGACTCAATCTGGGCTTGCGCGACGCCCACGCGCTCTGCGACGCGTTATCGACGAACGGCCCGACCACCGTCGCACTGAGTCTTTTTGCTCAACGGCGCGCATTGGACCGGCGCATGACGATTGGCGCAACCGATATGCTCGCGCGTCTTTTCACTGTCGATTGCGCGCCACTCGCCGCAATGCGCGGGTTGGCGTTAAGCGCGTTGGAACTCGTCCCACCGGTTAAAACCATGCTGGCACGACAGATGATGTTCGGGCAACGGCGCTGACTCGGGGAATCCGTGCGGTCAGCGCGTACCGATCAGGTCAAACATGCTTTCTCCGTACTGCGTTCATCTGCCCATAGTTGAGCTTTTCCTCCATGACATTCGCGATATTCATAGAAGATTTAACAACTTGCGCGACGATTGGACTTAATTGACCCGGCCCGTTCACGTTAAAATAGGGGTTTCCTTAAGCGCTTTTGCGTCCCTGCATTTGGGACGCCGCGAGTTTCATGCCCATTTCCACACCGGCCATCGGCCCCCACATTTTGCGCAACAACTTGTTTGTCGCCCCCATGGCCGGGGTGACGGACCGCCCGTTCCGGCAGTTGTGCAAACGCATGAGCGCGGGTTACGCGGTGTCCGAAATGGTTGCGTCGAATGCGCAATTGTGGAAAAGCGAGAAAACGCTCCGTCGTGCGAATCACGCAGGCGAAGTAGAGCCCATCTCCGTGCAAATCGCAGGCGCTGATCCGAAAATGCTGGCCGAAGCCGCGCGTCACAACGTCGCGAACGGCGCGCAGATTATCGACATCAACATGGGCTGCCCAGCCAAGAAAGTCTGCAATGTGGCGGCTGGATCAGCATTGCTGCAAAACGAAACGCTGGTCGCGCAGATCGTAAAGGCCGTGGTAAAAGCAGTCGGCGTTGGCCCGGACGCGGTGCCTGTCACGCTGAAGATCCGCACGGGCTGGAATCGCGAGAACAAAAACGCGCTGAATATTGCGCGCATTGCGCAAGACGAGGGCATTTCCATGCTGACCGTGCACGGCCGCACGCGCGCCGATCTCTACAAGGGCGACGCGGAATACGAGACCATTGCCGCTGTCAAAGCGTCCGTGCGCATTCCGGTGGTGGCCAACGGCGACATCGCCACGCCCGAAAAAGCGCGCCACGTGCTGGCCGTAACCGGTACAGACGCGATCATGATCGGTCGTGCCGCGCAGGGGCGCCCGTGGCTCTTTCGCGAGATCGAACATTTTCTGGCAACGGGCGAACATTTGCCCGCGCCGCGTATCGACGAGATCCAGCAACTGATGAATGAGCATCTCGAAGATCACTATGATTTCTATGGCGAATTCACGGGGGTTCGTACAGCGCGCAAGCACATCGGCTGGTACACTCGCGGCCTTTCCGGCGCCAACACGTTCAGACATCGGATGAACACGCTGGATTCCACACGAGAACAATTGCTCGCCGTGAACGAATTCTTCAACGCTCAAAAGGCGTTGTCCGACCGTCTCGTCTATGTCGAAGAACTCGACGCAGACGGCGACTGCGGCGGCAACGACGAAGCGGAAGAATCGTGCGACGGGCAAAACCACACAGACCGACTAGCCGCATGAGTAGACATCACATAGAACAATGCGTCCGCCAGAGCCTGGATAATTATTTCCAGGATCTGGATGGCTCCAAACCGCACGACGTCTACGAGATGGTGATTTCGTGCGTCGAGAAACCCATGCTGGAGGTTGTGTTGAAGCAAGCCGAGGGCAACCAGTCGCTTGCGGCGGAGTTTCTCGGCATCAACCGCAACACGCTGCGCAAGAAGCTGCAACAACACGGCCTCATCTGAGTAGTTGATTTAATCCGGACCGTCGCGGCGTACGGCGGTCGACCCGAATTTCCTGATTCCCTCGACTCCCCTACCGGCCTTCGCCGTTTCCATCATGATCAAGCAAGCGCTCCTTTCCGTTTCCGACAAGTCCGGCATTGTCGAATTTGCGAAATCGCTTTCGGAGCTAGGCGTTAGCCTGCTCTCCACCGGCGGCACTGCAAAACTCCTGGCCGATGCCGGTCTGCCCGTCACCGAAGTCGCCGACTACACCGGGTTCCCGGAGATGCTCGACGGCCGCGTGAAAACGCTGCACCCGAAGGTTCACGGCGGCATTCTGGCGCGCCGCGATCTTCCGGAGCACATGGCCACACTCGAACAACACGGCATTCCGACCATCGACCTGTTGGTGGTGAACCTGTATCCGTTCGTGCAGACGGTATCGAAGGAAGAATGCTCGCAGAAAGACGTGATCGAAAATATCGATATTGGCGGCCCAACCATGCTGCGTTCGGCAGCGAAGAATCATCGTGACGTGACGACGATCGTCGATCCGTCGGATTACGCGACGGTTCTCGAGGAAATGCGCGCGGCGAAAAACACGGTCAGCTACGCAACGAACTTCAAGCTCGCCACCAAAGTGTTCGCACACACCGCGCAATACGACGGCGCGATCACGAATTACCTGACGAGCTTGACCGACGAACTGCAGCACAAGAGCCGCAACACCTACCCGTCGACTTTCAACCTCGCGTTCACCAAGGTGCAGGACCTGCGTTACGGCGAGAACCCGCATCAAAGCGCTGCGTTCTATCGCGACCTGACGACACTCCCCGGCGCGCTCGCGAACTGCGAGCAGTTGCAGGGCAAGGAACTGTCGTACAACAACATTGCGGACTCCGACGCTGCATGGGAATGCGTGAAGACCTTCGACGTGCCGGCCTGCGTGATCGTCAAGCACGCGAATCCGTGCGGCGTGGCGATCGGCGCAGATGTGCACGAAGCATACTCGAAGGCGCTGCAGACCGATCCTACTTCCGCGTTTGGCGGCATCATCGCGTTCAATCGCGAAGTGAATGAAGCGGCGGCGCAAGCTGTTGCCAAGCAGTTCGTGGAGGTGCTGATGGCGCCGTCGTTCAGCGATGCGGCCAAGCAGATTTTTGCGGCAAAGCAAAACGTGCGTCTGCTGCAACTCGATCTCAGCGACGGCCAAAACGCATTCGACCTGAAGCGTGTGGGCGGCGGCCTGCTTGTCCAATCGCTGGATTCGAAGAACGTCCAGCCGCATGAATTGCGCGTGGTCACGAAGCGCCATCCGACGCCGAAGGAAATGGACGATCTGCTGTTCGCGTGGCGCATCGCCAAATACGTGAAGTCGAACGCCATTGTGTTCTGCGGCGGTGGCATGACGATTGGTGTAGGCGCAGGCCAGATGAGCCGCGTGGATTCGGCGCGTATTGCCAGCATCAAGGCGCAAAACGCGGGCTTGTCGCTGGCCGGATCGGCAGTGGCATCGGACGCGTTTTTCCCGTTCCGCGACGGCCTCGACGTCGTGGTCAACGCTGGCGCGACCTGCGTCATCCAGCCGGGCGGCTCCATGCGCGATGACGAAGTGATCGCGGCTGCGGACGAGCACAACATTGCAATGGTGCTGACCGGAACGCGTCACTTCCGTCACTGAGCACGTTTTACCTTCGGAAAGCCCGGTGGCCGGCAGGTGCAACGGGCTTTTTACTTTCCGCGCTGCGTTGTTAGCTGTTAGTATCGCAAGCACTACGTTCCAACGGCATTCCATGAGAATTCTCGGTATTGACCCAGGCCTGCGTGTGACTGGTTTCGGCGTCGTCGACAAGACCGGCCAAACGCTGAACTATGTGACCAGCGGCGTCATCAAGACCGCCGACGCGGATTTGCCGTCGCGTCTCCACACGATCTTCGAAGGTACCTCGACGCTTGTCCGGCAACACGCGCCCGACCAGTCCGCGATCGAAAAAGTGTTCGTCAACGTCAATCCGCAATCCACGCTGCTGCTCGGTCAGGCGCGCGGCGCGGCAATTTGTGGCCTGGTCGCGAGCAGCGTGCCGGTGACCGAATACACGGCTTTGCAGTTGAAGCAAGCCGTGGTGGGCTATGGCCGCGCCACGAAAGAACAAATGCAGCAAATGGTCGTACGCTGGCTCGCGCTTACAGGGGTGCCAGGCACCGACGCCGCCGACGCGCTCGGCATGGCCATCTGCCACGCGCACGCCGGCGGCGCGATGACAGTGCTCGGCGAGATAGCGCCATCGCTGGCTAAACAGGGCCTGCGCGTACGGCGCGGCCGTCTTGTCGGCTAACTCCACTACAAGTTCCTCACCATGATTGGTCGCATAGCAGGCGTTTTGCTGGAAAAAAATCCGCCGTACTTGCTCGTTGATTGCGGCGGCGTAGGCTACGAAATCGCCGTACCAATGAGCACCTTCTACAACCTGCCGAACAGCGGCGAAAAGGTCATGTTGCTGACCCAGTTGATCGTTCGTGAAGACGCGCATTTGCTGTACGGATTCGGCACGCAACAGGAGCGTACGACTTTTCGCGAACTGCTCAAGATCAGCGGGATCGGGGCACGCATGGCGCTGGCCGTGCTGTCGGGCATGAGCGTTCAGGAACTCGCTCAGGCCGTGACGATACAGGACGCCGCTCGTTTGACCCGAACGCCGGGTATTGGCAAGAAGACGGCCGAGCGCCTGTTGCTCGAGCTGAAAAGCAAGCTTGGCGCGGATCTGGGCACGGCACCAGGCACGATAAGCGGGCCGGACCACGCGAGCGACATCCTGAATGCATTGCTGGCACTGGGTTACTCCGAAAAAGAAGCGCTTATGTCGGTCAAGAATGTTCCGACCGGCACGGGCGTCTCCGATGGCATCAAACTAGCGTTGAAGCAGCTTTCCAAGAGCTAGTCAGGCCAGTTTCCAACGCGACTGATCCGGCCAACAGTCGGCCGATCAGCCAGCTTTCGGTGTTCGAGCCACGCGGAACAATCGACGCATGATAGAAACCGACAAACTCGCTGCCGAACGCATCATTTCGGCTACTCCCGTCTCGCCGAACGAGGAAGTGTTCGAGCGCGCGCTCCGGCCGCGCCAGCTCGAGGAATACGTCGGGCAGGAAAAAATCCGGAGCCAGCTCGAGATCTTCATCGAAGCGGCGCGGCGTCGCTCGGAGGCGCTCGATCACGTGCTGTTGTTCGGGCCACCAGGTCTCGGCAAGACCACGCTCGCGCACATCATCGCGCGGGAAATGGGCGTGAATCTGCGGCAAACGTCGGGACCGGTACTGGAACGCGCCGGCGATCTCGCCGCGCTGCTGACAAACCTTGAAAAGAACAACGTGCTTTTCATCGACGAGATTCACCGGCTGTCGCCAGTTGTCGAAGAAATCCTGTATCCGGCGCTCGAGGATTATCAGATCGACATCATGATTGGCGAAGGTCCGGCCGCGCGCAGCGTGAAGCTTGACCTCCAGCCCTTCACGCTGGTTGGTGCCACCACGCGCGCCGGCATGCTGACTAATCCTTTGCGGGATCGCTTTGGCATTGTGTCGCGGCTCGAGTTCTATACCGCGAGCGAACTGGCGCGAATCGTTACGCGCTCGGCGTCGCTGCTAAAGGCGGATATCGTACCGGAAGGTGCGTTGGAAATAGCCAAGCGGGCACGCGGCACGCCACGGATCGCGAACCGGCTGCTTAGGCGCGTGCGCGATTTCGCCGAGGTGAAAGCGGACGGCAATATCACCGCCGAAGTAGCGGACGCCGCGTTGAAAATGCTCGACGTGGACCCGGTCGGCTTCGACCTGATGGACCGGAAACTGCTGGAAGCCATCTTGCACAAATTCGACGGCGGCCCGGTCGGGGTCGACAACCTCGCAACGGCCATCGGCGAGGAGCGCGACACCATTGAAGATGTGCTCGAACCCTATTTGATCCAGCAGGGATACTTGCAGCGCACGCCACGCGGACGCGTTGCCACGTTGCTTACCTATCGCCATTTTGGCCTTGCCGTCCCCGACGCCGGCCCGGTTCGCGATCTGTGGGACGCCAACACCGAGGGCTGAGTCAATAGCTGTAATAGCTGTCACAGACAGTATGACTTTCCGTAAGGCTGCGGCTGGTCTCGGGTGGAGCATCTAGGCGGGTTAGCATTGCTGCCAGAGCC
>CALNPU010000118.1 GCA_940588625.1 uncultured Caballeronia sp. | reverse complement strand
ACTGTCCACGTGGACAGGTAGCATCGGAAAATCACTCGTTCATTGCTAGGGCATCCTTCAAGAACCGCATACGTTCATTCCATGCCCCTGAAATTGTGAGGGCATGAGCATGCGCGGATCTGCGAGGGGGGATATCGGAGAAGTCGTAATTGTGGAGAATGGAAAGGGGAAACAATGGGACGGACGTAGGTCACACATTTGTGCGTTGCGTTCAACGTTTCAGTTTGTCCCAATACCGTTCAGCCAATAAAAAAACCGGGCTCGGGGTTTGAGCCCGGTTTTTCAACGAACATCCCGCAAGCAAAATCTCAACGCGGCAATTCACTAGACTCCATCAAAAACGCATCCACCGAACGGGCGCACTACCGTCCTTCGCGGATCGCCCAAACAACCAGCGACTGTCCGCGCCGCATGTCACCATGCGGAGACTTTATCGACCGACGTAAAGTACGCATGATCGCCTTCGGTCGCGGCGCGCACACTGCCACGCGCGTCTTTATCGACACCAAACGCCTCGAGCACCGGCGACGCAGGTTGCGTAAAGCCCATCGCCAGCAGCACCTGATCGGCTTTCATCTCGAACTCCGATCACGCCACTTCCTGCATCTTCCCGTCCTTCCATTCCACGCGCACCGCGATCAGCTTTTCGACCTTGCCGTTCTTGCCTTCGAAGCGCTTGGTCGCTACCGACCAAGCGCGCTCGCAGCCTTCTTCATGCGACGACGACGTACGCAACTTGATCGGCCAGTACGGCCAAACGAGCGGCTTGTTCTCTGTCTCAGGCGGCTGCGATAGCAACTCGAACTGCGTCACGCTTTTAGCACCATGCCGATTCGATGTCCCGACGCAATCCGAACCCGTATCGCCGCCACCGATCACCACCACATGCTTGCCCTTCGCGATCAACTGATCGGCGACTGTATCGCCGGCATTGACCTTGTTCTGCAGCGGCAGGAATTCCATCGCGTAGTAGATACCTTGCATCTCGCGCCCATGTACCGGCAAATCACGTGGCGTTTCCGAGCCGCCCGCAATCACAACAGCGTCGAATTGCTCACGCAACTCATCGGGCGAAATGGTTTCACGCGATGAATTCGCGATATGCCCCGGCAGCGGATCTCGACCGATAAACACATTGGTCCGGAAGGCCACGCCTTCGGCTTCCATCTGCCGCATGCGGCGATCGATCAGCCACTTTTCAAGCTTGAAATCGGGGATGCCATAGCGCAACAATCCGCCGATGCGATCATTCTTCTCGAACACCGTCACGTAATGTCCAGCACGCGCGAGTTGTTGCGCAGCGGCCAAGCCAGCGGGACCCGATCCGACCACGGCCACCTTCTTGCCGGTCTTGTGCTTCGACGGCAACGGTGCGACCCAGCCCTCGGCCCACGCTTTGTCGATGATCGCGTGTTCGATCGACTTGATGCCGACCGGATCGTCGTTGATACCAAGCGTGCACGCGGTTTCGCACGGAGCCGGACAAATGCGCCCGGTGAACTCCGGGAAGTTGTTCGTGGAATGCAGCACTTCAATGGCCGTCTTCCAGTTCTGCTCGAACACCAGGTCGTTGAAGTCCGGAATGATGTTGTTCACCGGACAGCCGTTGTTGCAGAACGGAATACCGCAATCCATGCAGCGCGCGCCCTGGATCTTCGCGTTCTCGTCCGACAGCGCGTGGACGAATTCCTTGTAATGCTTGACGCGAGCGAGCGGCGCTTCGTACGTTTCATGCTGGCGCTCGAACTCGAGAAAACCGGTTGCCTTGCCCATGTGGTTCTCTTTCTCTGTATTGGGGGTTGTCCACCCTTTGGCGCTCAACGCCGAAGGGCCGTACTAGTCATTGGCTGTCAGCAGAAGACTCAGGCCGTGATCGCATCCTTCGCTTTCTTCGCGCCCAACTCGCCAAGCGCACGCTTGTACTCCGTCGGGAATACCTTCATGAATTGACGACGCGACGCGTCCCAGTTCTCGAGCAGCGCTTTCGCGCGCGGCGAACCGGTGGACTGGAAGTGCTGCTCGATCAAATCCTTGAGCAACGCTTCGTCGGTCTTGCCGGTGTGCCACAAAGCCCGATCCACCGTGCGTTCCTGTTCTGCCTGCTGCAGGACCGGATCGAGTGCGACCATCGCCTTGTTGCACTTGCTGCCGAAGGTGCCGTCCGGATCGAAGACAAACGCCACGCCGCCCGACATGCCCGCCGCGAAGTTGCGCCCTGTTTCACCAAGCACGACCACCGTGCCGCCAGTCATGTATTCGCAACCGTGATCGCCGGTGCCTTCCACGGCCGCGGTCGCGCCCGAGTTACGTACGGCAAAGCGCTCGCCCGCGACACCCCGGAAAAACGCTTGGCCCTCAATCGCGCCATACAACACCGTGTTGCCGCAGATGATGTTTTCCTCTGACTTGCCGCGGAAGTCGTTGGTCTGGCGAATGATGATGCGCCCACCGGGCAGACCTTTGCCGACGTAGTCGTTACCATCACCGACGAGATCCAGCGTGATGCCCTTCGCCAGGAACGCGCCGAAACTCTGCCCCGCCGTACCCTGCAACTGGATATGGATCGAGTCGTCCGGCAAGCCGTCATGACCGTACTTGCGTGCGATCAAACCGGACAACATCGCACCGACCGTGCGGTTCACGTTGCGCACCGGTTGGATGAACGAGACGTGCTCGCCTTTCTCGATCGCCGCCGCCGACTTTTCGATCAGCACATGATCCAGCGCCTTCTCAAGCCCGTGATCCTGCGTCTCGACGTGCTTCGTCGCAATGCTGCCGTCGTTCGGCACTTGATAAAACACCTTCGAGAAATCCAGGCCCTTCGCCTTCCAGTGCTCGACACCTTTCTTCGTATCGAGCAATTCGGCGTGACCGATCAGATCGTCGAACTTGTGGATGCCCAGTTGCGCCATAATTTCGCGCACTTCTTCAGCGATAAAGAAGAAGAAGTCCACCACATGTTCCGGCTGCCCCGTGAACTTCGCGCGCAGCACCGGATCTTGCGTCGCAACGCCGACCGGGCACGTGTTCAGGTGACACTTGCGCATCATGATGCAGCCCTGCACGACGAGCGGCGCGGTCGCGAAACCGAATTCATCAGCGCTGAGCAGCGCACCGATCACCACGTCGCGGCCGGTCTTCATCTGGCCGTCGGCCTGCACGCGGATGCGGCCACGCAAGCGATTAAGCACCAGCGTTTGCTGCGTTTCGGCCAGACCCAGTTCCCACGGCGTGCCGCGTGCTTCAACGACGACAACGGCGAGGCGCCCGTGCCGCCATCATGGCCCGCGATCACGACGTGATCCGCCTTCGCCTTCGCAACGCCTGCGGCAACGGTCCCAACGCCCACTTCCGACACCAGCTTCACCGAGACGCTCGACGACGAGTTCACGTTCTTCAGGTCGTGAATAAGCTGCGCCAAGTCTTCGATGGAATAAATGTCGTGGTGCGGCGGCGGCGAAATCAGGCCCATGCCCGGCACCGAATACCGCAGTTTGCCGATGTAATCGCTGACCTTGTGACCCGGCAGTTGTCCGCCTTCGCCCGGCTTCGCGCCCTGCGCCATCTTGATCTGGATCTGATCAGCCGACGACAGATACTCTGCCGTCACGCCGAAGCGTCCGGATGCAACCTGCTTGATCCGCGAGCGCAGCGAATCGCCGTCTTTCAACGGGATGTCCGTGACGACTTCGTCGCCGATCACGGAGCGCATGGTGTCGCCGTTCTTGATCGGAATGCCGCGCAACTCGTTGCGATACCGGTTCGCATCTTCACCGCCTTCACCCGTGTTCGACTTCCCGCCGATACGGTTCATGGCAACAGCCAGCGTGGCGTGTGCTTCGGTGCTGATCGAACCCAATGACATGGCGCCGGTCGCGAAACGCTTGACGATTTCCTTCGCCGGTTCCACTTCATCCAGGGGAATCGCCTTAGTCGGATCGACCTTGAACTCGAACAAACCGCGGAACGTCATGTGACGCTTGGTCTGGTCGTTGATCAGGTGCGCGTATTCCTTGTATGTCTGGTACGAGTTGCTGCGCGTGGAATGCTGCAGCTTAGCGATGGCGTCCGGCGTCCACATGTGCTCTTCACCGCGCACGCGATACGCGTATTCACCGCCGGCATCGAGCATGGTCGCGAGCACGGGGTTCTCGCCAAACGCTTCGCGATGCAGGCGAATCGCTTCCTCGGCCACTTCGAAAATGCCGATACCGCCGACCTTCGATGCCGTGCCCTTGAAGTACTTCTCCACGAGCTCGCTGGAGAGCCCGACCGCTTCGAAAATCTGCGCGCCGGTGTACGACATGTACGTGGAAATGCCCATCTTCGACATGACCTTGTACAAGCCCTTGCCGACCGCCTTCGTGTAGTTGTAGATGGCTTTCTCGGCTGAAAGATCGCCCTTCAGCCCTTCAGCCATTTGCGCGAGCGTTTCCAGCGCGAGGTACGGATGCATGGCTTCCGCGCCGTACGCGGCGAGCAAAGCAAAATGATGCGTCTCGCGCGCCGATCCCGTTTCCACGACCAGACCCGTGCTGGTGCGCAGACCGTGCTGCACGAGATGCGTATGAATAGCTGACGTGGCGAGCAGCGCCGGGATAGCCAGGTTGTCACGATCCATCTTGCGATCAGAGACTATCAGCATATAGTAGCAGTAGCCGGATTTCACTGCATCCACAGCTTCCGCGCACAGCGAAGCCAGGCGCGCTTCCACGCCTTCGTTGCCCCACGCCACCGGATAGCAGATGCTCAGTTCGTATGAGCTGAACTTGCCGCCCGTGTATTTATCGATTGCACGGATCTTCGCGATGTCCTTGAAGTCGAGCACGGGTTGCGAGACTTCAAGACGCATCGTCGGGTTGATGTTGGTCGTGTCGAGCAGGTTCGGCTTCGGGCCGACGAACGACACCAGCGACATCACCATGTTCTCGCGGATCGGATCGATCGGCGGGTTCGTGACCTGCGCGAAGAGCTGCTTGAAGTAGTTATACAGCGTCTTGTTCTTGTTCGATATCACCGCCAGCGGCGAGTCATTCCCCATTGAACCGACGGCTTCTTCACCCAGCTGCGCCATCGGCGCCATCAGGAACTTGACGTCTTCCTGCGTATAGCCGAACGCCTGCTGACCGTCCAGCAAGGCAGCCGCTTCACGGCGCTGCGTTTCGACGTCTTCCGCCTTCGGCTCGATTTCGTCGAGCTTGATGCGCACGGCATCGATCCAGCTCTTGTACGGCTTGCCGTTCGTGAGGTTGTCCTTGAGCTCCTTGTCGTCGATGATCCGGCCCTGCTCCATGTCGATCAGGAACATCTTGCCCGGCTGCAGACGCCACTTCTTCACGATCTTCGATTCCGGCACCGGCAACACACCCGATTCCGATGAGAGAATCACGAGGTCGTCGTCGGTGATGACGTAGTGCGCCGGACGCAGGCCGTGTTACGGTCGAGCGTCGCGCCAATCTGGCGACCGTCCGTGAGGCGATCACGGCGGGGCCGTCCCACGGCTCCATCATGGCCGCGTGATATTCGTAGAACGCACGGCGGTTGTCTCCATCAGCGTGTGCTGTTCCCAGGCTTCGGGAATCATCATCATCATTGCGTGGACGAGCAGATAACCCGCCATAACCAAGAGCTCAAGGCAGTTATCGAACGATGCCGTGTCCGACTGGCCCGGGTAGATCAGCGGCCAGAGCTTCGGCAGATCGTCACCCAGCACATAGCTGGCGATCGCGCCGGTACGCGCGAAGCCAGTTGACGTTGCCCTTCACGGTGTTGATTTCACCGTTGTGCGCAATCATCCGGTACGGGTGCGCGAGTTCCCACGCCGGGAACGTGTTCGTGGAGAAGCGCTGGTGAACGAGCGCGAGTGCCGACACCGTACGTTCGTCCTGCAGGTCGCGGTAATACACGCCAACCTGACCGGCCAACAGCAGGCCCTTATAAACCACGGTGCGCGCCGACATGGATGGTACGAAGTATTCCTTGCCGTGCTTGAGCTTGAGCGCCTGGATCCGATGACTGGCGGTCTTGCGGATCACGTACAACTTCCGCTCGAGCGCATCCGTTACAACAATATCCTTGCCCCGGCCAATGAAGATCTGCCGAATCAGCGGCTCGCTGGCCTTCACGGTCGGCGAAATGGGCATGGTGGCGTCGACGGGAACATCACGCCAGCCGAGCACGACCTGGCCTTCGGCCTTCACCGTGCGTTCCAGTTCCTGCTCGCACGCGAGACGCGACGCATGTTCCTTCGGCAAGAGATCATGCCAACGCCGTACTCGCCCTCCGGCGGCAGCGTCACGCCCTGTTTCGCCATTTCCTCACGATAAAACCCGTCGGGGATCTGGATCAGGATACCCGCGCCGTCGCCCATCAGCTTATCGGCGCCGACTGCGCCGCGATGGTCGAGGGTTTTCGAGGATCTTCAGGCCCTGCTGGATGATTTCGTGGCGCTTCTTGCCCTTGATGTGAGCGACGAAGCCGACGCCACAGGAGTCGTGTTCGTTCTCGGGGTCATACATGCCCTGCGCGGCGGAAGCGAGAGTCGGCGGCAATTGATCGTTCATGGGTCACCGTGTTCTGTGGGGGGGGCCGTGGGCGGCCGTTGAACATGTTTTGTGTTGCTTATCTGCGTTGCTCGCGCCTCCGGCAAGCCAAGACCCCCGAACCTGGACGAAAACCACGAAGCCGGTCATGCAAACAGATGCGATGCGTCCTGAACTGCCGGAAAACCAAATATACGCGATGAATCAAAAGTTTGGCAATCAGAATTCTATGATCTAACTCGAGCTGGTACACGTTTGCCCTATTTAATTGGTTCCATATAAAATAGGGCAAAAATAAAATGGCATATCGATTTTTGTCGTCATGCTGTTCGTTCATTCTTCAGTTGCGGTGCAAAAACTCCGTTATCGAGTCTGAGGAGTCTCTCGGATCTTGCGTGGACGGCCGCGGGGCAACGGTGAGACGCGCCGATTGGCGGCTCGCCCGGCCCACTCCCTGTAGGAGTCGCTACCGAGCACCCAGCCCTTGAGCGTCGCCTGAAGCAACCGGTTGGCTTCGCGTTGGTCGAGCGGCTGCTCGCACAGCTCCGTATAGGTGCGCTGGCGTTCGAAGGGCGTATTGCCGAGCTTCCAGTACAGCGGATGGTCGGTGATGAGATTGTCAAGCGTCAAACCGATGTGATGACGGTAGCTCGACCATTTGTAATCTTGCGGGAGGGCCGCGAGTTCGGCGTACACCGGCGCCATCTCGACTACCCGGCTCGCAAGCAGGAAGTAGGTTTCACCTTCGATCACCGTCGCCCGGTAGCGGCCTTCCCACAAGGTACCGCGGCGGGCATAACGGCGATTGAAATGCGCAACGTAGCGCCGGCCGACCGCTTGCATGGCTTTCGGTAGGCTAGCTTCGTCGCGAGGCGTAACGAGAAGGTGCACCGCCCCTGGCATCAACGCGTAAGCGTGGATGGCGAGATGGTGGTCGCGGAAGGCCGTGCGCAGGCATTCGATGAAAAGCTCGTAGTCCGGAGCTACGACGAAAGCGGGCTGCTGGTCAAGACCGCGCAAGATGACATGCTGCGGCTGTTCGGGAACGTAGAGTCGTGCTAACCGTGCCATGCTAGATTTTCCGGTGGTCGAGCGTTGGTCGGGTTCGGGGTATTCCGGCGGTCCGTCAAAGCCACATTCTGGGCCACCTTGAAATTTTTCGTTCAAGTCGTGCGGGACAAGTTCAACCCGCGCATCAACCGGGGAAATCAGGGGCCTGGCACCGCGCTAACCCAATTGGAGCCAGCATTCTTCTTAGGGAAAACGCTCTGAGGCGAAGCATGGTTTGTTTCAAGTGTTCTGTTCATAATTAGCGTGCTTTTTCGGAGAAGCACTCAATGAAAATAAAACGGGTTGTTACGGGGGGCGCCGCATTCGCGTGCGTATCTGGCGCAGCACATGCACAGTCGGCGAACACCTTCTACGTCACCACCGACTGGTTCCATTTCGCCCCTATCTCCAGCAGCGGCCCGCTCAAGGAAACGAGTGTAGGCGGATCGCCAGTCGGCATTGAAGTACCTAACACCGGCGCGAGCCTTTCTAGCGCCGACACCGCCGGCTAGTTACTTTGTCACCGACCATATTGCCGGCGAATTCGTTATCGGCATTCCGCCCACCTTCAACTTGCAGGGTGAAAAGTCATATTCGCAATATGGCACGCTCGGTAAGGCCAAGCAGTGAAGCCCGACGCTGCTGCTGAAGTGCTACTTCATGCAGCCGCAGTCGAAGATTCGCCCGTACGTGGGTATTGGCGTGACGCGCGTGTGGTTAACCAACGCAAAGAAAGCTCCTTCGAAACCAATGTACTACATGGTCCGACCGACGTATCGACGGATAGTTCGTGGGCGCCCGTGTTTAATGCAGGCCTTACATACGCCTTCAACGACCACTGGTTCGCCAGTTTCTCCATCTCCTTCGTGTCCCTCCACGCCACGGCCAAGCTGACGACCCAGGCGCAGACGCCTGGTTGGCCAGCTCACCGTGAACTCGGAAGCAAAACTGAAGCCGAATCCGATCATGACGTACCTGAACGTCGGATATCGGTTTTAAGCAACTCCGTCCGCCCTGTTTTCGGGGCTGTTCCGTCAAAGTAAGCCAAAGACGCCGTTGTGGGGATCCCTCGCAACGGCGTTTGTGTTTCGGCGCTTGTAAAAATGATACGCGGTCGGACTATTTTCCGAACCCATTCAGGTAGTTTCTACTATTTTCTGTTTTTCGCCAGATGCTTTGCGTGGCAAGGCTCCAAAGTGCAACGTTGAACGCGGCGGATGAGTCGGCATCCAACTTGCTCACCTTCTGTTTTTCCGCACTTTCGCAACCCATCCACGATTCACCCATCGACGGAGCGATCCTATGAACGCATTCCCTAATAAGCGAGATGCCATTGGAGATTCATGGAACTCCACCAGCCGCCATGCACGCCGCATTTCGCGTCATAGCCAGGACGCGGCGCAAGACATTGGCGGCGAATTGCGCAAGCTGCTTTCGGAGATTGAAGAAACGCTTTCAGAAGGTACGTCAGCCGACGTCGCCGCGCTGCGAGCTGCTCAGTTGAGCAAGAGCGTGGATTCGGCACGCAAGCGTTTGAATAATACGCACGACGCGGTACGTGCTCGCGCGAATACGGCCTTGGCCGATGCGGACACCTATATTCACGACAAACCGTGGCAAGTCATTGCCCTGGTGGGCGGTCTGGCTCTGGTGGCGGGCGTATTGCTGGCCCGCGCCCGATAAGCCTTTTGCTTGTATCAATGGAAAACGCGCGCTCGAATTGCTTCGGGCGCGCGTTTTTTTATGCGTTCGCTTGGTTCAGCTCAGTCCAGGAAATCTGCACCGATCACGTCAATACGGTTCGTGCAGATCGCGTCCACGTCCCATGTCGCGAGCTCGCGTGCCCGCTCCGGGTCGTTGACGGTGTAGGCCAGGATCCGCAAACCGGAATCCTTGATCTCAGCGACCAGACGCTTGTCCAGCGTCTTGTGTCCGCATGGAGCGTGCACGCCAAAGCCGCGGTTTGGGCCCGCCAGTCGCCGGGAATGGCTTCGTAAAGCATGCCGCGCGGCAGATCGGGCGCGGCCCCGGCAGCGGCCTCGAGCACAGCGTAGGAAAACGACGACAACAGCGGCGCCGGTTCTGCGCCCGACCACAGCCGTGCGGCTTCCTGCGCCACTAAAACCCCCGTTTCAACATCGCGCCCTTCGCACGGCTTGATTTCGATATTCGCCGCCAATCCGTGCGAAAGGCAGCGCTCCACGACCTGGACAAGCGTCGGCATCCGCGCACCGGCGAGGCTCGGGTCGAACCAACTGCCGGCATCGAGTTGCTCGAGTTCTTCGTAGCGAAGATTTTTCGCGGCGCCACGTCCATTCGACGTATGGTCGACGAGGTTGTCGTGTAGCAAAAATACGACATTATCCGCCGATAACTTCGCATCGAATTCGATCATTTTCAGACCGAGCCGCGCGCCGGTATCAATACCGTGGAGCGTGTTTTCCGGCGCGACGTTCCCTCCGCCGCGATGCGCGACGATGCGCGGATAAGGCCAGATTTTCATGTTATTGTATTCCTCAATTGACGCGCAAGCTCGTCGCCAGATCGAAGATGTGCAGCCGGTGCGCCGGCAGCGCCACTTCAAGCGCCTCGCCACGCGCTGGACGATGTTCGTGCGGCAAACGCGCCGCGACGTCATGTTTGCCCCAACGGCCGTGTGCCAGATTATCGACGCCGAAGAGTTCGCAGGAGTCGACAGTCAACGTGACATGCGTGCCCTGTTGCTCCGGCTGCATGTGTTCCGGCCGAATGCCCAGCACCCACTCACGGCCCTTCAGATCCTGCTGCGGCGACTGCATGCCCGCAAGCGGCAGGCGTGGCCCGTTACCCGCGACCTCAAAGCTCAACCCGTCGTCCGATACGCGGCGGGCGTTTCAGCAGATTCATGGCCGGCGAGCCAATGAAACTCGCGACGAACACCATCGCCGACCGCTCATAGACTTCGGTCGGCGGCCTGATCTGCTCGGCCCGGCCACGATTCATCACGATCACGCGCTGCGCGAGTGTCATTGCCTCGATCTGGTCGTGCGTGACATACAGGCTTGTGGTCGCGAGACGCACGTGCAGCCGCTGGATTTCCCCAGCCGCATTTGCACGCGCAACTTGGCGTTGAGGTTGGACAGCGGTTCGTCGAACAGAAACCCGGCCGGTTCGCGCATGATCGCGCGGCCCATTGCCACACGCTGCCGCTGGCCGCCGGACAGCTCTCGCGGCTTGCGGGCGAGCAACGGCTCGAGTTCCAGGATCTTCGCGGCATTATTCGAACACGCTAGTCGATTTCCGATTTGCTGACACCGCCGATCTTCAGCGCGTACGCCATGTTCTGCGCCACGCTCATGTGCGGATACAGCGCGTAGTTCTGGGGAACACCATCGCAATGTCCCGGTCCTTCGGCTCGAGCGTGTTCACCACTTTCTCGCCGATGGAAATCGTCCCTTCGGACACGCTTTCCAGTCCCGCGACCATCCGCAGCAAAGTCGATTTCCCATAGCTGGACGGTCCGACCATCACGACGAATTCGCCGTCCGTCACTTCCACGTCGATGCCGTGCAGAACGAACTGCTTGCTGTCGTAGGTTTTCTTGACGCCTTGAAGGCTCAGTGCAGCCATCGACCCGCCTTCATTTAAGGGCGACCGCGATGCCCGGTTCATAGAATTTATGCAGCAGTGCACGCCACGTCTAGTAGTCGGCGGAATTGCGGAAGCCTTCCTGATGCGCAGCGACCGTTTCCCAGCGTACGAGCAGCACGTATTGCGAACCGTTGTTCGCGTCGGCGCCACCCACCAGTTCGTGCGAGAGATACCCCGGTTGCGCCGAGATGATCTTTTCGGCTTCAGCGAACGCCGCTTCGAACGCGGCCTCTTCACCGGCCTTCACCGGCAATTGAACGACTTCAAGGATCATTGAATGAACCTCCGTTATTTTTCGGAATCGACGAGACCGCGCACGAACCAGCGCTGCATGGTCAGTACCACCGCGAGCGGCGGCAACATCGCCAGCAGCGTCGCGGTCATGACCAGATGCCATTCAGTCGCGGTGTCGCCGGAAGCGATCATGCTCTTGATGCCAACCACCGCGGTTTGCAGCGACTGGTCGCTCGTGATCAGGATCGGCCACAAATACTGGTTCCAGCCATAGATGAACGTGATCACGAACAGCGCGGCAATGTTCGTCTTCGACAGCGGCAGAACCACGTCCCACAGGAATCGCAATGCCCCGGCGCCGTCGATGCGCGCCGCCTCCATCAGTTCATCGGGCAGCGTCATGAAGAACTGGCGGAACAGGAACGTCGTCGCCGCCGATTCAATCAGCGGCAGCGTCAGGCCGGCGTACGTGTTGCTGAGATGCATCGATGAAACGACCTCGACCGTCGGGAAAATACGCACTTCCACTGGCAGCATCAGAGTGACGAAGATGGGCCAGAAGGCCAGGTTTTTAAACGGGAAGCAGAAGAACATGATGGCGTAGGCCGACAGCATAGAGATAGCAATCTTGCAGATCGAAATCACCAGCGCCATGACAAGGCTGTTCAGCAGCATATCGGCGCCGCCGCGTTGCCGCTGCCGTGCGTCCAGATGTTCGCTATGTTCTCGAACAAGTGCGTGCTCGGAATCAGTGAAAGCGGCACGCTGAATACTTCCGCCTCGCTCATCGTGGCGGCGCAAAAGGCGATGTACATCGGAAACACGACCAGCACCGCGTGGCAAAACAGGTCAAAACCGCGACGGTTCTCGATCACGAGTACTGCAACCGACGTTCAATAAAGCGGAATTACACGACAGTCAGCGCCACCACGATCACCATCAGCACAACCGACTGCGCGCCGGAATTGCCGATATCAAGGCCCTGGAAACCCTCGGCGAAGATCTTGTAGATGAGCGTTTTTGTGGGCTGCGCGGGACCGCCGCCGGTGGCTGCATCGATAACCGGGAAGGTATCGAAGAAGGCGTAGACCACGTTCACGGTCAGCATGAAGAAACTCGTGGGCGAGAGCAACGGCAGCGCGATCCCGAAGAACCGCCGCACGGGCCCGGCACCGTCAATGGCCGCCGCCTCAATCAGCGAACGCGAGATGGCCTGCAGCCCGGCGTAGAAAAACTAAAAACTATAACTGACCTGTTTCCATACCGACGCCAGCACGACCAAAAACATGGCCTGGGGAGCCGTTGAGCGCATGGTTCCAGACAATGCCGTATTTCGCGAGCACATAGTGCTCGAGTTGAACAGGAACGACCACAGCACGGCGGCAATCGCCGGGGCGACCGCACACGTTCCAGACAGTATCAAAACGCGTGGACACGGGAATAACGAAATCGGTCGCATCGGAGGTTGCAGGTTTTCGATTG
>CALNPU010000117.1 GCA_940588625.1 uncultured Caballeronia sp. | reverse complement strand
GCTCTGCCTGAACCCGGCCGCTCGCGTGTGAGCCTAGCGATTAGACCGCTCGCCACCAACCAATTTCAGGGTCAACTCTCAGTAAGCTCGCAGCACTAGCAAAAAAACGCGCCGCAATCAGATTGCGGCGCGTTTTTTTATACCGGGACAATCTCGCAGGCTCATGGGTACTCTCCCGATGCCCAGGCATAAGCCACGATGCCAACACGGCGCATGGTCGACACGACATGTCTCGACCCCATTCATTTGCGCTACCCGCCTTTATTACCGTCAAGAGCAGGCTACGCAAACGTCTATCAATGCCCCTTGAAGAGATCCATGATTTCCTGGCGCTCGGCCGGGTTCACACTGGGCGGTGGCACGCTCGGAGGCGTCATACCTGCGGGACCGACTCCGCCCACTGCATCGCTTGCAGCTTCAATCGGGTTCGCCGAATCCACGCCAATGCTCGCAACAAACCCATTGCCCGGGGTCTTGTCGGCGTAGAACAACTCGCCGTCGACTGTCGTCAGACCGTCAGGCATCGCCATTTGCTGCTGTGGGATCTTGGCGAGCGCCCGTTGCATGTACTCCACCCAAATGGGCAACGCAAGTTGTGCACCGAACTCACGGCTGCCGAGCGACTTCGGCTGGTCGTATCCCATCCACGCGATCACCACGAGTTGATGCTGGTAACCCGCGAACCAGCCGTCCTTCGCGTCGTTGGTCGTGCCGGTCTTGCCCTGCAGGTCGTTACGCTTGAGCACGTTGGTGCCGGAGCCCGTGCCGCCGGTCGCGACCGAATGCAGCAAGCTATTCATCACGTACGCGTTGTGCGGCTCGAGCATTTGCGGCGCGTTGCTGCCGGCAATCAGCGGATTGGCGCGCGAGATCACCGTGCCGTGGGCATCGGCTACTTCGCCGATCAGGTACGGATTGATCCGCGAACCACCGTTGGCGAACACCGAATATCCATCGGCCAGTTGCAGCGGCGTGACGAGACCTGCACCGAGAGCGAGCGGCAGATAGGGCGGTGTTTTATCGACATCGAAGCCAAAGTTCTGCGTGACGTAATCCTGTGCGTACTTCGTGCCTATGTACGAAAGGATGCGGATCGACACAAGGTTCTTCGACTTCTGCAAGGCCGTGCGCATGGACATGGGACCATCAGGCTGATCGTCGTCCTTCGGTTCCCATGCGTCGCCACCCGGCGTGGTCGGCGGGAAATACAGCGGCGCGTCGTTGATGATTGTTGCCGGTCCAAGACCCTTCTCCAGGGACGCCGAATAGATGAACGGCTTGAAGCTCGACCCCGGCTGGCGCCACGCCTGCGTGACGTGATTGAACTTGTTCTTGTTGTAGTCGAAACCACCGACCAGCGCGCGAATCGCGCCGTCCTGCGGCACGAGCGACACCAGCGCACCCTCGACCTGCGGCAACTGCGCGATGCTCCAGTTGCCCTTCGCGTCCTGCACTACACGCACGATGGAACCCGGCTTGATCCGCACCGCCGCCGATGCATTGCTGCGCAAACCAGCGGTGGCAAAACGCAAGCCGTCGCTGGTGATGGTCGCCGGATCGGCATTGACGAATGTCACGACCACCTGCCTAGGATTCGCCAATGTTACCACGCCCGCGACCAGATCGCCGTTATCGGGATGATCGGCGAGCGCGTCGTCGATCGCTTCGTCGCGGTCATCCTGGTTCGTCGGCAAATTGACGAAACCTTCCGGCCCGCGATACCCATGGCGCCGCTCGTAATCCATCACGCCCTTGCGCACGGCGTCATACGCCGCTTCCTGATCGGCGGAATCGATAGTAGTGGTCACCGAAAAGCCACGCGTGTATGTATCGTCGCGATATTGCGTGTACATCAGCTGCCGGACCATTTCCGCAACATATTCCGCATGCACGCTGTACTCCGTGCCCGACACGCGCGCATGTATTTCTTCGGCGCTGGCCTGGTCGAATTGCGCTTGCGTGATGAAGTTCAAATCGAGCATGCGCTTCAGGATGTATTGCTGACGCACCTTCGCACGCTTCGGATTGACGACCGGGTTATACGCCGACGGTGCTTTCGGCAAGCCCGCAAGCATCGCGCATTCGGCGAGCGTCAGGTCCTTGAGGTCCTTCCCGAAATACACACGCGCCGCCGATGCAAACCCATACGCCCTCTCGCCCAAATAAATCTGGTTCATGTACAACTCGAGAATCTGGTCCTTGGTCAACGCGTGTTCGATCTTGTAGGCGAGCAGCATTTCGTAGATCTTGCGCGTGTAGGTCTTCTCGCTTGAGAGGAAGAAGTTACGCGCAACCTGCATGGTGATCGTACTGGCGCCTTGCGACGCGCCACCGTGCATGATGTCGCTGAACCCTGCCCGCGCAATGCCGATGAAATCGACGCTGCCGTGCTCGTAGAAGCGGTAATCCTCGATCACGAGGACGGCCTTCTTCATCTGGTCAGGAATTTCGTCGAAGCGCGCAATCCTGCGCCTCTCCTCGCCGAACTCGCCGATCAGCACGTGATCCGCCGTATAAACGCGCAACGGTACTTTCGGACGATAGTCGGTCAGCGCGTCAAGCGACGGCAGGTTCGGCCCCATCACCACCAGCCCGTACCCGATGATCAGCGCGCCGACTATTGCCGCGATGACAAAGAGTCCGACGAACCACAACACGATGTGCAGCGCGATCAAGGGTCCGGCTGAAGACTTGGCGGGTTGGCGGTAACGATTGGGACCATCTTGATCCCGGTCATCGCGTGGAGCGTTTGAGGAATTCGGTCGTTTGATGATTGGCATGACTTGGATTGAACGGCGCGCCCCTAAGGCGCCCGGTGCGCAACGCCATGAAACCGCGTAACGATAAATGTTGGGGTGAGCGAAAACTGTGGCCGGCTCCGCCGTGTAGCCGATGTTGTAGTAGCGCTGCGGCCTGATCGACACAGGGAGACCGCTCAAACAAGCACTTCCCTGGGAATGCTGCGTCGTGTGCCGTTGCCCCCGGACTGGCTGCGCGTTTCTGCGAATGGGCCATTATCGCATTGTAAGAAAAACTGCAACACCTGACAGCCCCGCGAATAACAGCACATTTTAAAGAATTCGAGCGCCGAGCACCGGCAGTGAAGGGATTTTTTGTAAGTAAATCCCGTGTAACAGGCCGCCGCGACGGGTATGTCCGTCAAGGCTGGCCGTCCGGCGTTATCGCGGAGAGGGCGTTAGCACCACTGTCTCGATATTGCAAGCGCTCGATGCGGATAGCGTCCGAAGCATGGCTCGGGAAATGTGCGCACGCGCACGAGACGATGGCAAAACGATATGATGGAAACGTTGGTTGCGTGGTTTGCCGTACCGCCGCGTACGTCGAAAGCGCATCAAATGGCGTTTCCCGTGCCGGATATCGGTCGTTCGGACTTGCCCAGCCCTGCTTAGCGAGGCGCTCACGACTACCAAACCCAGCGAACGCATCGTTGTTTTTGTCACTCCCGCGCAGAAACTTGCGATCACCAGCACCGCCGACGGCCTTGGCGTCAGCGTCAGCGAACTCATGTTCATGTGGCGTGTCATATTGAGCTTCAACGCGACCAGCGGGCAAGTGAAAGTCGCGGGTCTCGTAAACCGGTTGCGTGCGCCGAAAACGCCTGACCTGCTGAATGTCGCGCTGCGGCAAGTCGCTGAAAGAGCCGCCGTGCGCGCGAGGCCCGGGACGCCGCGCAAGTGGCGAAGGTGGCCAGCAAACGCACGTTGGCGGTCGAAGCGCCGAAGCCTTTGGCTGCGCTTGAACCGGATACGGACGACGTCCTGCCGCAAACCTGGGATTTCGGGGACGACCTCGGTGCGCCGAATGAGTCGGACGAAGACGCGTCGTTTTCCGGGCGCTCCTGACCGGGCGGCCCGGCGGTTCAGTCGCGTTTCGAGTTGGACTCCCCGCGTGGTGAAAGCGACCGCGTTTGGCCACTGCGCCTCATGGGGCGTCCCTGGAGACGAGCGTCGCGCTTCAGCCTCGGCGTCGCGATCATACGCGGCATACGCGACGATTCCGAACACCGCTCCGTTCACCAGTCCCGCGATATAGATCACCTAGAAAATAGCCGTCCCCCCAAAGTCGGGTTTCGGCAAAAATAATTCGCCAATCTCGCGTTGATACAAATCCCGCAGGATCACACCAAGCCCGATGACGTCGAAATCAGGAAAACGATCATAGTAACGGCGAACACAACGACCAACGTCATCGGCATGGTTGACGTTCTTATTTCGTTGAAAAACCTGAATTTCCGTAGCGGTATTCTCAAACGGTATTCTCAAACGCATGATGTAGCTTAACATAAAGCCATAAGCCCGGTTTAAGCCTGGTTGGTTTAAGCATGGTTTAATACAGCGGCAAAAGATACCCTGCAAGGGCGTTGTCACGATGACCAAGGATCATGTTCAGTCGGTCGAACCAGCCGTCAATGTGCGGATTCCCGCTTCGCAACAAAATGTATCGGCGAGCTTGTAATCTGTGCGCCCGGCCCGATTTATCCGACGCGCGACGCCGTGGGCGCCACGCTTAATCAGACGTTGGCGAACATTCACAGAATGTTCATCGAACGTTGCTGCCTGGCAGCCGACTTCATTTCCAGGAGGAAACTCATGTCGCTTTTGGATTCCATCTCGCGCACCGTCAAGGGCCTGCTGAACGACGCCGCCGACACCGTGCAGGACCCGTCGCGCGACGCTCGCCAGATCGTGCGCGAGCTCGACGAAAGCATCGCGAAGGCCGAGAATTCGCTGATCGAAATCAAGGCGCAGGTCGCCACGCAACAAAGCAAGCGCGATGTTGCTGCCGAGAAAGCGAAGAAGTATGAAGACGGCGCCAAGCGCGCGCTGCAAAGCGGCGACAAAGCGCTTGCCCGTGAAGCTTTGGATGCGCAGGCAAACGCCGAAACAGAACGCGACGCACTGGCCGCCGAGCTGGTTACCCTGGTGCCGTCGGTGGATCACCTGAAGCAGCAGATCAACGACATGCGCCAGCGGCGCAACGAGCTGAACTTGCGCTCGAACATTCTTCAGGCCAAGCAGCAGATTGCAACGGCGAAAGATGTCGCGGCAACCGCGCTGGGCGGTATTGGCGGCAAAAACCTGTCGGAAGACTTTCAGAAGTTGGAAGACAAGGTCCAACTGTCGAACGCACGCTCGGATGCCCGGCTGAACTCGGCTGATCAGAAGAGCGGCAAGGCACTCGAAGACAAACTCGCGGCGCTCACGCGTGGCCCGTCTGTCGAGGACCGCCTGGAAGCGCTCAAGAAGCAGATGAACACGCCGGCGCAGTAGCCGGCGCAGTAAAGTGTCGGTTCTCAGGCCGGCGCGAAGGTTTCGCAGCGGCCTGAGACTAAGGTAGGACAAGAGCAGGACCAAGGCTTGCGCCCTTCGGGGCGGACGCCGGACAGCGCAAATCAGCAGTAAGGTCAGCCTCCAGGTTGCGCGCGGTCAGTCGAAGGCGCGGCGAACGGCGCAATAGCGCAGTTTGCCGCGGGCAACATTGGGGTATTGCATCGAAATGTCGCATGGAATGGAGACGGGTGCGAACGCCCCGGTCCGCTGATGAAAAAATATGTGATGGCTGTAGCTGCATCGCTGATGCTGGTCTCAGCGGCGGCCTTCGCCGCCGTGCCGAGCGCCAGCCAGATCGAGCAGTCGATGACACAGGGCAACTGGAGTCAGGCCGACGCCCAGTTGCAAGAAGTACTGCAGGCGCATCCGAACAACGCCAAGGCGCAATATTTATACGCGCAAGTGCTGGATCGCGAAGGCCGTTCCTCCGACGCGCTCGCTCAGGTTCAACAAGCGCGCACACTCGACCCCGCCATTAAATTCACTGATCCGGCACGCTTCAACGCCATGGAAGCGCGTATCCGCTCGGATGCAAACCGGGTGAATTCATCAGCGAATACGTCTAATTCGACGTCTACCTCGGTCACGCGCAATCCGTTCAATCAAGGTGCTGTAGCGGCTCCCGAAAGACACGGCCCGTCAATAGGCATGTGGGGGCTGCTCGCAGTCCTGTTCGCCGGGATTGTGCTCGTGTTGCGCTGGGGTCTGAAACGCGCGCGTTCCAACGACGACGGCCAGGCCGACGCCGATCGCCGCACGCAGTTGAAGCGTGCGACCGAAGTGCTCAACGACGTTCGGTCGCTTAAGCTCGACGTCCGTTTATCAACCCAGCCGGGTCACGAAGCGATGCTTCAGGAAGTCGAAGGCATTGAGACGCAACTGCGCCAGATGGTCGAAGCGCTGTCCAATTCGAAAAACCCGGTGCCGCCCTACGCGATCAAAGATTTGTCGAACCAGATCGACAGCGTGCGGGCCCGTTCGGAAGGCCGGCCCGATCCGCGCGCAACAGCCGCCCCGGCAAGCGCCGATGGCCAATCAGTGTATGCGCAGGAAGCTGAGCGCTTTGGGCGCAACCCGCAAGGTCAGCCACCCTATTCGCCTTATCCGCTGCAACCGCAACAACAACCGCCGGTCATAATACAGCAAGGCGGTGGGTTCGGCGGCGGCATTGGCGAATTGCTGACCGGCGTGCTCCTGGGTGAGGCGCTGTCCAGCGGCAACTGCGAGCGTATGATCGGACGCGAAGTTCCAGTCGACGACGAATTGCGCCGCCGCCGAGGTGGCGACAACAACGGCGGTAGACTCGACTTCGGCAATGGCTCGAACGACTGGAGCGACAACGTCGGCGTCGACCTGGGCAGCAACGATTCCGGCAACTGGGACAACAGCTGAACTGCCGGTCGTGCCGGCTACGCTGGATGTTAAAAAGCTCCGAACGAAATCATGCAGATTCGTTTGGAGCTTTTTTATTGGCGTGGCCAGATTCAACGCATGTCCAGGCCAATACCGCCTTCATCCACCCCCGAGAAAGCGCAGCAACGCCCACAGGAATTTGAAGAATCCCACGATAAATTCCCAGATGCGCTCGAGTTGATCCCAGTTCGCAATGCGCAGGAGTGCCTCGAACATCATGTCGACCGGGTGCGTTGCACGACAGGCTGCGATGCGGATGAAGATGAGGGGTGCGCCAAGGTAAGCGAAACAGCGAGGCAAGGTTCATGACCCGCATGATAGCCGTTACCCTGTCGTAGATAACGCTCCCTTACTCCGCGTTACCGCCCTCCGGTTCAACTTCGTCGGTGAGCGCTTCTTCCAGACGCTGGAAAATCCGTTTGGTCGCGCCGCGTGCATGCAGCGCGAACAACAGGAGCGACCGGCCGGTTACCTGATACGCCGCACCCGAATCGAAGTCTTCCAGCTCTTCGCGGATTGGCGCGTTGGTGTCGATCAGGCAACTCCACTGGTCACTGCCGGGAATCTCGGGCAGCGTCAGGTCCACCACGTCGTGATGCGCGTTGAAAACCAGCAGCAGCGTGGCGTCCGATGCGGGACGGCGAATGCCCGTTGCTTGCTCGTGATCGTCAATCACGAGCCCGAAACAGCGCATTAACGGATCGGCCCATTATTCCGGCGTCAGTTCCTTGCCCGACGGGCTCAGCCATTTCACGTCGGAGAGCTGCAGGTCTTCGTGGTACTCGCCTGTCAGGAAACGTCCACGACGCAACGTCCACGACGCAGTACCGGCAGCGTGTGCCGCAGGGTTGTGAGTTTGCGAATGAAGTCGTTCAACGCGCGGCCGCCGTCGATGTCCCAGTTGACCCAGCTGATGTCGTCGTCCTGGCAATACGCGTTGTTGCCTTGTTGCGTACGGCCGAGTTCATCGCCGGCGAGGATCATCGGCGTGCCTTGCGAGAACAGCAGCGTAGCAAGCATGTTGCGTTTCTGGCGTTCACGCAGCGCGCGGATCTCGGGGTCATCGGTCGATCCTTCCTCGCCGCAATTCCACGAGCAGTTGTCCGAGCTGCTGTCTTTGTTGTCCTCGCCATTTGCCTCGTTGTGCTTCTCGTTGTACGAGACCAGGTCGTTCAGCGTAAAACCGTCGTGCGCGGTGATGGAGTTCACGCTTGCCCACGGACGGCGGCCACGATGGTTGAATTTATCGCCGGAACCGGTGATACGCGTGACCAGTTCCGCCGCCACACCCTCTTCGCCCTTCCAGAATCGCGCACGGTATCGCGGAATTTATCGTTCCACTCCGCCCAGCCGGGCAGGAAACCGCCGACCTGGTATTCACCCGGGCCGCAATCCCAAGGCTCGGCGATCAGCTTCATGCTGGAGAGAATCGGGTCCTGGCGGCAACTGTCGAGAAACCCACCGCCTTCATCGAAGCCGTAGGGCTCGCGGCCAAGAATAGTCGCAAGATCGAAACGGAAACCGTCCACGTTCATCTCGGTGACCCAGTAGCGCAGGCTGTCGGTGACCATCTGCAGCACGCGCGGATGCGACAGGTTGAGCGTGTCGCCCGTACCGGTATCGTTGATGTAATAATAACGCTTGTTTTCGGGCAAGCGATAGTACGAAGCGTTGTCGATACCCTTGAATGACAATGTCGGCCCGCGTTCATTGCCTTCGGCCGTGTTGTGGTTGTAGACCACGTCGAGAATGATCTCGAGGCCGGCTTCGTGGAAGCTGTCGATCATCTGCTTGAGTTCCGCGACCGCGACCGGGCTTTGCGCAAAGAAGCGAGGATCGGCGGCGAAAAAACTGATCGTGTTTTAGCCCCAGTAGTTGGTGAGGCCTTTGTCGGTGAGATGACTGTCGTTCACGAACGCCTGAAGAATAGGCAGCAATTCAACCGATGTCACCCTCCAGGCTCTTGATGTGCTCGATCACTTCCTTCGTGCCCAGTCCCTCGAATGTGCCGCGCGCATGTTCGGGTACAGCCGGATGGCGTTTCGTGTAACCGCGCACGTGGGTTTCGTAGAGTAGTACGTGGCTTCCGTCGAACAAGACCCGGGCGCGCGCATTCTGATCCGTGGGGACTGGCTTGCGTCGTATCAACGGTATTACCTCGCGTCCACGCCGTTTGCCCAGGCGCACCCGCAAATCGTCGATATCGTCTTCAGGCAACTGATAGATGGTCTGCTCTCAGGGCACCCGGACGCGCGTCGGGTGGACCCAAGAAAAGCTCTGGTCGACCACCTGGCACTTTTGCACGAATGACGCGCTGTCGCGTTCGTCGAACGTGGGGTCGTCGCTGTCCGCGTTCAGCGTGTAGCCGAACACCGCCGGGTCCCACGTAAGCTCGCCTACATGCGCCTTCGCGTAGGGATCCGAGCAACAGCTTGTTTGGATTGAAGCGATGCCCGTTTTCAGGCTCATACGGACCATGCACGCAATACCCATAGACCGCGCCCGGTTTCAAACCGAATAAATAGACGTGCAACACTTCATCGGTGTATTCAGGCAATTCGATGCGTTCGAGTTCCTTCTCGCCGTTTTCATCGAAGAGGCACAGTTCGACTTTCGGGGCGTTCGCGGAGAACAAGGCGAAGTTGACGCCCTCGCCGTCCCAGGTCGCGCCCAGGGGAAACGGCGAGCCTTCGGCAATGCGGAGATCGTGCGTCGTTTTCATGTATGCGTGTGTCCAGGTGTTGAGAGCTTCAACCGAAATCGATATGTGCCGGATGCTTCAACCCGCCGCGCCGTCAGCGGCTTGCGGGTTGCTTGCCGGGATCGAACGACGGATTATTGCGCCATGCGTGCAACGCCATCACGAGCCCACGGGCAGAAGGAACAGCAGGTTTCGTGCCCATCGCGGGCGTCCTTTTCGGACAGCTTCTGGCGGCTGCCAGATACTCGTTATTATCGTGAGGAGTGGTTTCGCGTTTAAGACCGACGAAAAATTCTCCATTTGCGCTTATGGAATCCGGGACTGTACGAAATCGCTGCGGGGGCGCATCGTGCTCTGCGTCCCGTGCATCAGCCCCGAGCACGATCATGAAATTGCCTGGCGCTTGCGCTATCGATCAACCCGAGGAAAACTGTCTTGCCCACCATTCCGCCGCACCCGCGAATCCAGCCATCAGCTTGTCCGGTCCGTCCCTCGGCAGCGCTGAGGAAAGCCGCGTTCTTGGGCGCTCACTGCGCGACTCGGTTCCCTTCGACACGCACGCAGCTTTGGCGGCCGGACGCCGACCGCCCGGACGCCGTGGCGCGTGTGCTCGCCGACAACGCCGGCCGGCAAGAACGGCTGATCCCGCTGCGGATGTCACGCATGGCCGCGTCGCCGTTTGCGTTCCTGCGCGGCACGGCGAGCATAATGGCCTGGGATCTCGCGCACACACCGTCCGTAATGATTGATGGCGATGCGCATCTGAACAATTTCGGCCTGTTCCGCACGCCTCGGCAGGATGTGGTTTTCGACCTGAACGACTTCGACGAAACGCTGGTCGCCCCGGGGGGAATGGGATCTGAAGCGGCTCACGGCCAGCATCAACGTGGCGGCGTCCGAAAATGGAGTCGACGCCACCGGCCGCGAGCACGCGGTGCGCACCGCCTGCACCGCCTACCGGACCACGATGTCGACGCTGGCCCAGGTCCCCGCCTACGAACTGTGGCAGATGCGCTCGTACGCGAGCGTGTTGCATATCGAAGCACCTGTCATGCTCGATCCGGTCGAGAAGGCGACCATTGCAAAGGCCGTCGAGCGCGCGACCAAGCACAGTCATGCGACAATGCTGGCTCGCGTCGCCGAGCTGGAAGGCAAAAGCTGGCGTTTTCGCGACGATCCGCCGATCCTGACCCGTCTTTAACGTAGCCGAGAAAAATCACGTTACGGAGGGGCTGCGGGGTTATTTGCAGATCATCGCGGGCGAATGGCGGACGATGCTCGAACGCTAGGACGTGGTCGATGTCGTGCATCGCGTGGTGGGTGTGGGTAGCCTCGGGACGCGAGCCTAATTTGCTATTGCTGCTCGACCGTACGCATGGCGACCCGCTGTTCATGCAGGTGAAAGAAGGCATTGTGCCGATCACCGAACCATTCGGCCATCGGGGACGGCGCGTCGTGCAGGGTCAGCGCCTGTTGCAGAGCTCCTCCGACCCGCTGCTCGGCTGGACGACCATTTCGGGCCGCGACTTTTACGTGCGGCAGATGAAGAACATCCATGGCTCGATTCCGGTGGACTGGCTCCATGGCGCGACCTTCGACTTCTACGCGTGGTGCCTCGGCTTGCTGCTCGCGCGCGCTCATGCCCGCACCGGCGATGCCGCGCTGATTGCGGGTTATTGCGGCAACTCGGACCGCCTGGATGCAGCCCATGCCAAGTGGGCCGAAGGCTACGGTGCGCAGACCGCCGCCGACCATGTCGCGTTTGTCGCGGCTATCGTGCAGGGCCGCGTGATAGCTGCACCGCCCGAGAAAGCGTAGCAGTGCGATTGGGGAGAACGAAGGGGCAAACAAGCAGAATCCATCCGCCAAACCCTATCCGATCAGCCGATGATGTCGAAAAAACCCGGGACGCAATTGCTACCGATTAGCTATCGTTGCCGTTATCCGTTTAAAAAACGGTGAGAGCCCGAACAGAAAAGCAAAGCCGGGATGGCGGCTGGAAATACGGACGTCGTTAATTGGCACATCCCTTGCTGCTGATTCTTATGATATTTAATGGAGGAAGCAACGCATGAGCATGATTCAGGAGTTCAAGAGCTTCGCCCTCAAGGGCAACGTGATGGATCTGGCGGTAGGTGTGATTATCGGCGGCGCGTTTTCGACAATCGTCAATTCGATCATCAAGGATCTGATCATGCCGGTCGTGGGACTGGTCACGGGTGGACTTGATTTTTCCAACATGTTCATCAAGCTGGGCAACATACCCCCACACGTTCAAGGGCAATCCCGACTCGTACAAGGACTTACAGACGGCGGGTGTCGCCGTGTTCGGTTACGGCTCGTTCTTCATTACCGTGCTGATCAACTTCATCATCCTGGCATTCATCATTTTCTTGGTGGTCAAGTTCATCAACAAGCTACGCAAGGCCGAGGAGCCGGCACCCACGCTTGCCGTAACGCCGGAAGACATGCTGTGCTGCGCGAGATCCGCGATTCGCTGAAGGCGTCGCTGCGCGTCTAACCTGAGCGTGTGAGCTAAGCATCTGACCTGAGCCTCCAGAACAGGCGGTGTTCCAGGAAAGCCTGTGACGGCGGCGGCGCGGGCTTTTTCGTTTTTTGGATGCAATCAGGGAGTTGGTGGTATTCATGACACTCGTTTGAATTTTCTGGCGATTTTTCATCGCAGCGGGGTTTCGTAGGTCTATTCTTGAGACAGAAACATGCGAACCGCAGCAGGGTTATCGGGATGATTCGTGCGCCACCATGAGGGCCGGTCGAGCATGACACCGACTTGGCGGTGTCCTAAACTGAATCGCCGTGAATCCACCACTTCGATGTGCTATAAAAGATCGACATGTCCAGACAAACGAGCAGCCCGCCGGACGGGAGTGGCCGCATGAGGACGCTGCGGTTTTTGCAATTCTTTTTCAGGCGAATTTTTATGTCCTTCCCGAAAAAGCGTAGACGTGCAAAGGTCGACGGTGACGAGTCTTTCCTCGCCGTGCTCAGGCATTTCAAGCCGTTTGGCCAACTCGATACCAAGATTACGCGCGCCCGCGCACAGGATGAACCGGTGTTGTACGCGCATGTGCTGCCAGGGCTTGATGTACTTCTTTGCAGCGTTCGCGGCGCGCAACCGCCGTATCCAGCGGTGGATGAATTGCATTGCCGGTGCATTGAATGTATTACGAACGCGCTGGAACAGCCGCTCGACGGGCTCGAGAATGGCGGTTACTGGTATGAAGCCAACGGCTTCGGGTTTCTTGTGTTTGTCAGCCGGGCTCGGACTCGGATTTTGAGCGAATTCGGCGCGTCCGCGACTGCGAGGTCCAGGCGCGGCGCGCGGCGGCAGGATGCGGGGGATGCGGCTTCTCGACCGTTGAGGTAGGGTTCGCGCTCGCGCCGGTGGACGGGTTTGGGATTTTGGCGGGCTGAGGTTAGCAATCGGGGTCAATGCCGGGTTGCTGCTTTCGGTGTTAGTGATATGCCCGAGTTACCTAATTTCTTTATCACTATTAGCCACTGCGCGTGGCAGCGCGTCATTTCCTTGTC
>CALNPU010000116.1 GCA_940588625.1 uncultured Caballeronia sp. | reverse complement strand
GTACTGCAGCCCATCCTGTCCACCAGAACACACGAAAAACCCTTCGCAAACGGGAAGCGTTCATTCATATAGTTGATGTGGACAAGATCAAACAGATTGGCGCTGCTGCGCTCATTGCCGCGCTTCTTGGCGGCCTGTCTGCCTGCGATCAAATGAACACGCATCAACGCGATACGGCTATCGGCGCGGGTGTCGGCGGCTTGGCGGGTGCGGCACTTGGCAGCAACGCGCTGTCGACAGTGGGCGGTGCGGCCGCAAGCGGCCTGATCGGTAACTAGGTCGGCAAGTAGGTTGATACGTCAGCGTGTCGGATGATTTTGCACTGACACGCTTGGGCCCAGTCGCCACGCTTTAAGAACACGGCGACCGGGCTGCAACCGAACTCAAGTGCTCAGGTGCACCAAACCTCACCTGCGAAACAGACCGAAACATTGGGATCTGCGTCCATGCTTTCCCACGTTCGATCGATGCGCTAGGCTCCGGATGTTCCATTCGTTCGAGCGGTCGCGTTCCGACGTAACGAGGAATCGCATCATGAGCCCGAAGCTCGCACTATCCGCCCTCGTGGGCGCTTTGAGCTTGAGCGCTTGTTTTTGTTTACTACGTGCTGTACGGTTATTTTATTACCCAGCGTATCCACCTTATCCGGGCACTCCGGTAGTCAGCACGGCACAAACGCAGCAGGAAATCCCTGTCGCACCGGTCGGGGCGTCCGGTACCGGCTATACGCAAAGCTATCAAGGCACCGACAACCCGCCGTCCGCGTATGCGTCAACGACAACGCAATACTTCGCTGCACCGCCTGTTGTCTACGCGCCCTATCCGGCCTATTACGGTGGCTACGGTTATCCCGCGTACGGTTACGGCCCTTCGCTGTCGGTTGGCTTCGGCTGGTACGGCGGCGGTGGACGCAGGCATTATTACCGTTCCTGAGCGCTTCGCCCTCTGCTTTTCCACTTGGGCAGCCGTTACCCGTTCGATATGACGCTTTCACACAAACCGCGCTGCAATAGCGCGGTTTGTTTTTATGCGCGTCGTTCGCCGGATGGTCGCTGCGCCAATCCGGGCGCTGCCATTACAGGAATCCTTATCGTGCTGGTCTTCGCGCGTCCTGCTCTAGCCATCGCCGGTCTCGGCGTGGTCTAAGAGTGTTGCGCCCGGGACCCACGCTTCCGATACGCATGACCCCACCACGCGCCAAGGCTTCGCAACCCGGAAGGCTATGGTCCTTCCTTGACGCGCGCCATCCCCGCCCTATCTTAGACCAGGCGCATTAGGCAAACGCTCTTAGTTGCATAGTGTGTCGAGCAGCGGCGCGCTTATTGCACGCCGAACGAAGCTCACGGGGCTGTCTGTACCGGTCGCCATGGCCGGAGAACGCCACGCGTTCACCAAAATATTTATCAGAATAAGACCAGGAGACAATATGTTTCATCAGATTCTGACACCTGTCGGGGGCTCGCTCGGCCTGTCCTTTCTCGTCGCCGCGCTGCCTATTGCAGTCGTGCTGGCGCTGGGTGGGCGCGCCGGCCAGCGTGGCAGGCATCGCTCGCTGAATTGATTGTCGGCATCGTAGCGGCCATTGCCGTGTGGCATTTCCCCATAGGCCTCGCAGTCGATTCCGGTGCGTCAGGCGTCGTATTCGCCGTCTGGCCAGTCATGTGGATCGTCTTCGCGGCGATCCTGCTCTACAACAATCGCGCAGCGCTCGGGCCGCTTCGAAGCATTCCGGGTATGGATAATCGATAATCTGCTCAACGACCGGCGCATCGTGCTGGTGGTGATCGGATTCTCGTTCAATGCGCTGCTGGAAGGGATCGCCGGTTTTGGCACACTGATCGCCATCACGAGTTCCCTGCTGATACTGCTCGGCTTTCCGACGCTCGAAGCACTCACCTTCACGCTGATCTTCAACACCGCGCCGGTTGCGTTCAGCGCGCTCGGCGTGCCGGTCACCGTGCTCGGTGCCGTGACCCCATCTCTCCCCTGACCTGCTCGCCATGATGGTCTGACACCAATTGCCGTTCTTCGCGCTGCTGCCGTTCTACGTGATCGGCGTGTACGCGGGCTTTCGCAACATGCTCAAGATCTGGCCGGTGCTGCTGGTCGCCGGCGGGACGTTCGCGCTCACGCAATTCGTCACGTCGAAACTACATCAACTATTCGCTCGCCGACGTGCTTGCCTCGCTTGTGTCGCTAATCCTGATGATCGCATTTCCTGCGCGTCTGGAAACCGGCCCCAGAGGAGCGTTTCGCCGTCAACGTGGATCGGGTCGCGCAGACCCGCGGCAAGGTTTCCGGCTGCCACGGCTGGGTGCCGTAGATCGTGGTATCGGTGGTCGTGATCGTGGGACGGTCGCTAAGATCTTCCTGATCGGAGATGTGAAAGTGCCGTGGCCAGGCCTCGACAAAGCGGTCTTTCATCACGCTCTATAACCAGCCGTACGGCGCGATCTGGGACTTCCAGCCGCTCGCGACCGGCACCGCGATCCTGGTGGCATCGATCATCACCGCCGCGATCATGCGGCTGCCCATGAGCGAATTCCGCGCATCGATCATGGATACCTGGGTCCAGACACGCATTGCCATTCTGACGGTTGCGACTATCGTCGAACTCGCTCGCGTACCTGATGAACTACTCTGGGATGAACTACACGCTCGGCCTGGGCGTGGCGTCGGTGGGAACTTTCTTCCCGCTGGTCTCGGCGTTCCTCGGTTGGGTTGCGGTGTTCCTGTCCGGCAGCGATATGTCGGGTAATGCGCTGGCAATCTGCAAGTGGTCGCAGGCAGCTCAATCTCAATCCAATCCTGATGGCCGCCACGAATTCATCGGGCGGTGTGATGGGGAAGATGATCTCGCCGCAAAATATCTCGACGGGGGCGTCGCCACCACCGAACTGAAAGGCAAGGAAAGCGTGGTTTTCGCGAAGACGTTCAAGCACTCCATTCTGTTGACCGTGCTGCTCGGTGTGCTGGCTGGCTGCAGCAGAACGTGTTGACCTGGATGATTCCGCATTGACGGGAAAGCGGGCGACACGTCTTGATTTTTGCAAGCTTGTTTTGAACGTCAATGTTGCTGCCGCGTGCGAATGCGGGTGGCAGAGCTTGGCTTTCGATGGACGGCGCGATTACGTTGCGAGCCAGCATGGGGGTTGGTCGTGCCGCGGGGCTGCTCGGGAAACATGCATCGTCAAGCGTTGACCAGGCGAGAAGCGGACCGTCGTACCAGACAGGCTGAATGCGGCTTACTCCCCCACTACCCGTCTCCGCGTTGCCTTCACCGCGCCTCACCGCACTTTCCCATCTTTTTCCCATCCACTCTTCGCAGCTGCGAAGCCCGGGTAGGTTTCGTCGCCGCGCGCGTGCGGCGCGTTACGCTGACGCGCCGGATCATCTCGTCGAGCCGTGCAAGCGCCGCCGCCCGATTCATGTCCTGCGTACGGTGTTTCTGCGACTTGATGATGATCACCCCATCGCGCGTAATACGACTGTCGCGTAACGCGAGCAAGCGCATCTTGATCGTTTCCGGGAGCGACGACGCCTGGATGTCGAAACGCAGGTGAATCGCGCTGGATACCTTGTTGATGTTCTGACCGCCCGCCCCCTGCGCGCGCACGGCGCTCAGCTCAACCTCGTTCGGCTGGATCACATACTCGATCATATGATTCACAATGCGGCCTCCGCAATGCGCGAGGCCAGACCCGAGTTACGCCGCGTAGGTGTCCGGACGGCCTGCGCGAAAACGTCCGGCGAGCCAATGACATCGACACGGCTACGTGCCCGCGTGATCGCCGTATAAACCAGTTCCCGCGACAACATCCGGCCAAACGCGCTGGGCAGTACCAGCGCGGCGCGATCAAATTCCGAGCCCTGCGATTTGTGGACAGTCAGCGCAAACGCCGTGTCGTGCGGCGGCAACGCGGCGGGAAAGAGCATCCGCAACGTGGAGTCCGCCATGCGGAAGCAGACCTGCATGGCGCCACCCGGCGTCGGCAGCGCAATGCCGATATCGCCATTGAACACGCCCAGCGCGTAGTCGTTGTGCGTCACGATCACCGGTCGCCCCGCGAACCATTGAGCGCCCGCGCCCAGCGTGACCGACGCAACCGCCCGGACCCACGCCGAGACCCTCGCGTTGATTTCATCCACGCCACGCGGCCCATGACGCGTGGCGGCAAGGATACGAAAGCGGTTGAGCGCATCGAAAAGCGGCGCGGCACCGGTTCCTGCTTCAAGCGTTTCGGCAAGCGCTCGCGCGTACGGTTCGAAACCGGCGTTCAGGTGCGCCAGCGTGCGCTCCGAGAGATGGGGTCCGGCATCGTCGACAAGCAGCGCCGCTTTTGCTGGATTGTCGTGGCTGCCGGGCGTCAAAGCAACAAGCGCGTCGTCAACAGAACCGCGACGGATGGCGACCGATAACCGGCCAATATCTGAATCCAGGCCGAACCGATAATTGTGCTGCAACCACACGACACAATCGGTCAACGGACTCACCGCAGGTTGACCGGGCGCGACAGGCGCCACCGGATCCCAGTCGACCTCGGGCAGGCTGGCCAACATGTCATGAGCGTCATAAGCGTCGGTGCCGTCGTCCGGGATCAGATAACCGGGCTCGTCAATCCACATGGGCTCGGTTTCAAGCAGCACGGTTTGATCATCATCGTTGTGTGGCAACGCGGCGATGAAGCGCTCTGCCGGCATCGACAACGCTGCCGCTATCCGCGCCGCGCCTGTATCGCTGAAAACCGGCTGCGCGCTTAGTTCCGCGAACACAGTGCCTGATTCCACAGCGGCGAGTTGATCCTTGTCGCCGAGCATCATAAGCCGCGCACCGGGCGCGACCGCTTCGAGAAGATGCACGGCGAGCGCGACGTCGATCATCGATGCCTCGTCAATCACGATCACATCAAACGGCAGCGGATTGTCGCGATGATGCCGGAAGCGCCCGTTCGCCTGCGTGCCAAGCAAACGCTGCAACGTGAACGACGTGTCCGGCAAACGCGCGGCCAACTCGGGCGGCAACACATTGGCGCGCTCTACCAGCGCCTCCTGCATACGCTGTGCCGCCTTGCCGGTCGGGGCAGCGAGCGTGATTCGCAAAGCCGGGTTTTCGTCTAGCAGGCACGCAAGCACGCCGACGACTGTTGTTGTCTTGCCCGTTCCCGGACCGCCGCTCACGATGGTAAAGCGCTCCGACAACGCTACAATCGCGGCCACGCGTTGCCAGTCGATGTTGTCATCGTCATTCTTTGATGCCGCAAAATAGCGCCCCACGCGCGCTTTCAATTCGGCCGGATCGATCGGTTTGGCAGACACTTCGACACGTTCGACCAGCGCCCGCGCGAGCCGCCGTTCGTAGTCGAAATACCGGGCGAGATAGATACGCCGGCTCGAATCTATAACAAGCGGCAGCAGGTCCGCAGCCGCTTCCCGGCCATCGCACACCACGCCGCTTGCGAGCAACGCAGCGTGTACCGTGCCGGCCGTTTCGCCATACCGCTGCGCGAGTGCATCAAGCGCAATGCACACATGCCCTCGCGTAGTCGCGCGGCTTATTGCGAATGCCGCGCGCTGAGCCCAGCGTACGTTGGCAGCATCGCCCTGAAGGCGCTTCGATAACGCGCCTATCCGGCGCGCGAAACCATCGGCAAGCGCAACGTTGTCATCGGGAACGAAAGTCAGGTCGGGCGCATTCATGCGGCAACTCCTTGCATCAGGCGGTCGATCGCCGCGATCAGTTCCAGCGATGGCTTGCCCACATGCACGCCCGCCGCCCTGTCATCCTCGCGCCAATCAGGTCGTACGCCGCGCACGAACAAATACAGGTAACCGCCGACATGCCGCTCGAACGCGTAATCGCGCAACCGCACACGCAAATAACGATGCAGCGCGACGACGTAGAACAGCGCCTGCAAATGGTAGGCATGCGAGGCCATCGCCACATCCAGAGATCCCTCGTCGTAATCGGCCGGCGTCAGCCCAAGATGATTCGACTTCCAGTCGACGATCCAGAAGCGCCCTTCGTGTTCGACGATCATGTCGATGAACCCTTTGACGAAACCGCGCAAGGTTCCGGCTTCCAACACGACATCGCGGAAACCATGCGAGACGAGCAAGCGCCACAAGACCGCGAAATCCAGCGATTCTGCCGGGAACAGGAACTCGAGTTCATTCATGCGCCGCTTTGTGGGAATGATGTTAAGGCGCATGCCCGGCACGAGTTCGGTCGCAACTGTATCGGCGAGAAGACGCGCCATCATTGCGGGCAGGTCGGCAGCCAACGCGTCGGATGCAGAAACGGGAATGGGATGTTCATGCAACGCGCGCTCGATTGCTCCGGGCCACGTGGCCGGGTCGGTGAAATCCGCGAGCTCGTACATCCGGTGCAGGCACTCGCCCGCCGACGGGCCGCGCGGAAACGCGAGGATATCGTCGGCGGCGAGCTGGACCGGGGCCGCGGGCACCGGCGTTTTGGCGACCATGACTGCATCGATAAGCCCGTCGTGGTCAGGACGTTCGTCAGCGGGCTGCGCCTGGTTCGATTCCTCGCGAGCACCGGCCGCGATCATCGAGCTGAAGCTCGCGGTCCGCCAACTGTCAAGCAATACGCGACGACTGGTTCGCGGCTGCGGCACGAAGGCGGCGTCGCGATTCACCACGAGCGGTTCGCGCACGTCGATCACGGGCAGGGGTTCGACGGAAATGGAGCCTGTTGCAAGCGCTTGCCAACTTCCGATCACATCGTCTTCCTCGGGCGGCTCGGTGAGCCAGTCGCCGAACGGATGGCCTGCGCCCGCGACCAGCCAATTGAGTACGCTGCGCCGCGATTCCTTCGCCGATTTCCCGATCAGATACACCCCTCCAACCACATAACACCGGTACACGGCACGCGTAAGCGCCACATACAGGAGCCGCGCGCGCTCGGCGGCCTGCTCGCGCGTGACAAGCGCGGACGCGCGTTCACCCTCTTCGTCGGTATAGCCGTAGTGCAGGATGGCCGCACCGTTGTCGTGATATTCGCGGGCATCGGGCAGGCCTGTGGACGGCGGATCGCGCAACGCGCCGTCGTTCAGGAACGGACAGAACACGACGGCATATTCCAGGCCTTTCGATTTGTGCACCGTGACGATCTGCACAAGGTTGCGATCAGACTCAAGCCGCAACTGCGCATCTTCCCCACTGCCCTGCTCCGCGCGCTGTGCGGCAAGCCAGCGCAGCGTGGGCGCAATGCCCGGTTGCACAGCGCCGCGCGCCTGGATCAACTCGGCCAGATGATTGACGTTGGTCAGGCGGAGCTCGCCGTCGGGACCTACGACCAGACGCTGCGCGATCAGCAACTCACGCGTGAGCGTGCGCCACATCACCGCAAAACCGCGCTCGTGCCACAGCACCCGGTAACGCGAGAAACGTTCGACCCAGCTCATGGCGTCGGCGGAACCTTCTACGGCTTCGCTATGCTCGAGGTTCCACAACGCGGCGGCATCGAGCCCGAACCAGTCCGTTGCAAGCGCTGCGCGCAGACGGCGCAAGTCGCCTGGAGTATCAATAGCGGCGAGCAAATGCTCGATCTGCTCGGCATCGAACGTACCGAACACCGACGCCTGCGCCAGTTCCACGCTGCCCACGCCCCAGCTCGCAAGCACGCGCTTGACGAGACTTCCTTGCCGATGCGTCTGCACAAGGACAGCTATCTGGCTGGGCGACAAGGGCTTGTCGCCTATCGTTACTTCGCTGTTTTGAGCGCCGCGCAACAAACGCACGATCTCCGCCGCGCAGGCCTCGGCCGCCTGGCGGTTGGCGTTCGTTTTCGACAGCGCGGAATCGCCTTGCGGCAACATCCACACGCAAAAATCGGCGGTATCGGAATACGCGGCCGACGCTGTGTTGTCGTTGAACGGCTGGCGTTCACGGGTACCTGCGCGCACCGGCTGATACGTCAATCCGTCGAGGATAAACGCCGCCGGGTTCGCGCCGAAAATGCGGTTGCAGGCGTCGATGATCGGTGCAGTCGAACGCTGGTTGACCGCAAACGTATATCTCGCCGATGCCTGCTCACGCGCCTTCAAATACGTATGCAGGTCGGCGGCGCGGAAGCTGTAGATAGCCTGCTTCGGGTCCCCGACCAGAAACAGCGGTCCTTGCGGCGCGAAAATACTGTTGAAGATAGCGAACTGCAGCGGGTCCGTGTCCTGGAACTCGTCGATCAACGCTGCCAGATAACGTGCCCGAAGCGCATCGGCGAGCCACGGGTTGGCTGCGAGCGCCTGGTACAGATTGAACAGCAGATCATCGAACGACACCACGCGCCGCGTCCGCTTGCGCGCCGCCAGTTCCTGCGGCGCGTAGTCGAGCCATTCACGCACAATGCCAAGCCAGGCCGCGCGCTGCGCCGCTTCCGCGGCGGCCGCGGCGGCGGCAAGCGTCTCGGCGTGATCGAAGAAAACGTGCGATGGCGGCTCGTTCTTCACCTTCGTGCCTTTCTTCAACGCACTCGCCGTGAGCTTCAGCGCTTCCTTCGGCGGCGCAGCGTGGCAGTCGTTGTCGGCGAAATAGTCGGACCACGCCGCCACCGCCGCGTCAATCAGCGTGCGCTTGTACGTGGTCTTGCTGAGCTTCCCTTCGGCGTCGATCAGCAACTGTACGATGGCGTTGCGTTCGGCGTGCCACACCGTGCACGCCGTATCGAACAGCGCTTGCGCGTCCTCGCGCCACGCCAGTTCCAACTCACCCCACCGCAACGTGGCAAGCGGCTTTTTAAGCCGGCGCGAAAGCTGTGCGTCGAGCGATGCCGGTCCTGCGCCCTTGCTCACGAGCCACGCGGCGAACGATGAATCCCTCGCGGCGGCCGGCTCGACCCGTTCACGCCAAAAATCAGCCGCCATCTCGAAGCGCAACGCGCTGTCGTCTGCTTCGAGTTCGAACGCAAACGGCATGGTTGCTGCAAACGGCGCCTCTTGCAACGCACGCTGGCAAAACGCGTGGATCGTGTGGATGGCGGCCTGATCGAACGTATGCAGCGCGATCTTGATGCGCTTGAGCGCCTCATCGGGATCGATGCGCTCAAGGGTAGTCTCGAACAAACGCTCGAGGAACGCGTCGTCCGCGGTGTCGCCGGTCTCCATTGCGTGCGCGATCTGGACGAGTCGCGAGCGGATACGCTCATGCAATTCAGCCGTCGCCGCCTTCGTGAAGGTGACAACGAGGATCTCGTCGGCGGCAAGCTTCTTTTCGAGCAGAAGGCGAACGTATAACACGCAGATGTTCCACGTCTTGCCCGTTCCCGCTGATGCTTCAATCTGGTTCACGCCGTCGAGCGAACATTCGAAGACGTCAAGTTCGTCGGCTGTTGGTGTGCTTGCTTCGTTACGCATCATGCTTCGCTCCGCATGTGCTGGATCAGCGGTTCGAAGACGATCCTGGCCAACGTGACGAAGGTCTCATCGAGTCTTAGTTCAGCGCCGCGAAACGCAATGCGCAACGCGGGATCGTCGGATTCTCTGCGCGTCCGGTCCGATATCCACACACCCTGCGCCTTGGACTCGCCCTCCTGGACCCATGTCCACGCGCTCTTCGGAAAGAACCTCAACGGAAGCCGTCGCCCGGCGCGATACAACGCGGCGAGGGTTGCCAGGTGCGCGTGAGGATTGTCGACTGGCATCAGTTCAAAGCCGCTCGATTGCGCGCCACGACCGTGCCACACCGTGCGTCGCGGGCCATCTGGCAACGCCGTGCAGTAGGCAAGATGGGCAAGCCACGCGGAGAGGTAGTCGCGGGCGCGCGGTACGTCGTATCGATAGATGATCTGGCCTTCGTCGGTGAGTAGATTCAAAGTGCCGTGAAGCTGCATGGGTTGCAAAGCGTCAGTTTGCAAAGTGGCGCCGTGGCGGCCGAATAGCTCGGCATCAGGCCAACGCGGCTTGATATCCAGCGTGAACGGCAAGCGCGCGGCGCCTTCCGATGTCGCGACCCGCACCCGGTTGGCAAGCGAATGCAATGCGCCAATTTCCCGCGATTGCCACACGCCGCCCGTCGCACCGCCCGGCATTTCGGGACTCGCCCGCGCGACACGCCGCGCACGATCAAGGCCGTGGGATTCATTGTCGGCGGTGAGCTCAAGCAGCGCGGGCAGCACACGATTGGCAAGCGCGGCACGGCCCGGATATTCGAGCTCGAACGGTTCTGTATCACCGAGTTCTGTTTCAGCGTCGAAGAGCGAGATGTCAAGCCGATCGCGCAAGATAGCGCGCGCCGGATGACGCCAGAAGCGCTCGAAATCGTCGAACGCAACGGGCTCCACGTCTTCCGCCGGCAACGGCCCGCTAAAGAACTTCACTGATGGTTCGACCCTGCCAAGCGCCAGCGCTCGTGCCAGTTCGGCGCGCTCCGGCTCGTAGGTGAACAACGGTGCGCTGAAGTACTCCGGCGCGAACGGCTGCAACGGATGTTCGAACACAAAGTGGCTGCGCGCGCGTTCAAGCTCTTTCGGCGACGCGCCCTCGCCCGCCACCGTTTCCGCCAGATAGTCGAGCAATTCGTCGATCAGCGCTGCAGGCGGCAGTGCGGCATTGTCGCGGATGCTACGGCCCGTGTAGGCGATCATCAAACGGTCCCGCGCCGACAGCAGCAAGTCGAGGAACAGATTGCGCTCTTCGTCACGACGTTGCCGGTCACCCAGCTTGCCGAAACTCGCCATCAGGTCGAATTCGTCGGCGCGCGTAAGACTCGGCAACATGCCGTCGTCCATGCCGAGCAGGCAGACCACGCGATACGGCAACCCGCGCAAGCTCGTCAGCGACGAAAACGTCACGCCGCCCCATGGGACGCCGCTACGCGCAGCGTCGTCGAGAGCGTCCGTGAAGGCTGTTCGCAGAACGTCCGCGGCAATTTCGGTGTCGACAGCGCCTTCGCTCATTGACAGCATCAGTGCATCGAGGGTTAAACGGACGTCGGCGATCAAGTCCGCGAATGGCAGACCCGCATCGAAAAACTGGGTGAGCGCGTCGAGCAGCAATTGCGTCCAGGCCTGTGGCGTTCGTGCTATGGCTATGCGCTCGCCGAACGCGTCGATGTCGTCGATAAACCGCGTCAGCCGGCCGAGCAATTCCGCATCCGACCCTTGCGCGCCGCCAACCGGCAACCATTCGTCGACAGGCGCACCGCCGTCGGGCAACGCATAGCCGAGGAACAGTCGCGTGAGGGCGTCGGAAAAAGTGTGACGGGCCGCAGGCACGTCGGCGGTAGTGACGGCCGACGGTATGAGCCCGCGCCGTGCGCCTGCCGCCGCAAGCCACGTCTGCGCGGTTTCAAGCGCGACGGCGTCTATGCCATAACGCGCCGCAACCGCGTCGACCCGCAACCATTCGATCAACTCAGGCGCGCCCACGCTGCGTTCAGGCAGCGCCAGCCAGTCGAGCAGCACACGCGCAACCGGGTTTGCCTTCGACAGCGGCAAACCCGTGATCCGGTACGGAATCCGCCGACGCTCGCCGGCCACGCCAGAGGGCGCGGTGCCGAATACGCCATCGATCAGCGGGCCCGCCACTGCAAGATCCGGAAACGCCACTAGCACGTCCGACGGCTGCAGCCCGTCCATCTCGTCGAACCAGCCGAGCAAACGGTCGTGCAACACTTCGAGTTGCCGCGACAAGCTATGGCACACATGAATTTCGATACCCGGTTCGAGTGCTTCGCCGAGCTCGGCAACTTCAGTCAAATTGAGGATCGCGTTCTGCACGTGGGCCAGCCACGTCGGCGCTGGGTTCTCCTCGAAATGGCTAGCTTCCCGCGACGCCGCACTCTCCGTCAGCTCGCGCAGCATGTGTAACTGCACCTGCGTCTGGCGGCCCCATTCGGCGAGCAGCGGATGACCCACCTCCTGGAAGTCCAGCTTCCCCGGCAGTTCGAGTTGTTCCACCCGCGCCTCGCTCACGATGTCGAACCAGAACTCGCGGCACGGATCAATGGCATAGATCCGCACGTCGATCCATCGCGACAACTCGCGCAGCAACGCAATATGCAACGGCGGTATGGTCAGCAACGCAAACACACTCACGCGCTCCGGCCACTCGGCCTTCATGACGGTGTCGAGATCGAGTTTCGGCGATTCGCTCAGGAACCGGTAGGCGGGCGGCGTGGGATCGTGCTCGCCGGGGTCTTGCGCCAGGTCGGCGAGCAGCGCCCGCCATAGCGCTGCCTGCCAGCGCTCGTCCTCGTGCTGGGTGGCCGTGGCATTCGGCAGCCGCGGCCCGTTTGCATCGACTGCCCCACCGGCCGAGGCCAGGATCGACCCGCCGGCCTGCCAGTGCAGCAGCCATTCCGGCCGATACGTCAGATAGTGATCGAACATCGTCGCGATACGCCGCGCGAGTTCGTAGCGCATGGAGTCGTCGGCTGCGTCGAGGTAGGCGCGCAGCCGCGACGAGCCCTTCGGCGCGGTCTGCGTCATTGCACCGAGCAACCGGAAGCAGCGCCACACGAGCCGGTCAGGCGCAAACGGCGAATGCTCGGGGACGAGCAAGACGCCCCCAATCCTGGCCCACAACCACTGCGCGAGATAACACAGGTCCACGTTTGCGCAAATGCCAAAGCGCGCGGCCATATCCAGCTCGAGCCGGCGGCGCACCGCCGCACTCGGCACGATGATCGTCTGGCGCGTAAACGGATCGCCGCCATTCAGCGCGAACGCGGCGACGTCGTCGAGCAGCGCCTGCGACAGCGTTTCGTGGCGATTCGAATAGAAAAGTTCGAGCATGGATCCTGCCAATTGGGCATGAAAGGCAACAGCTCGTTCGGCCAAGGCCAAGGACGTGTCGCGAGGTGAAACGACAGGATAGCAAAGACCGTTCTTGACCGGAATTCGACTGAACGGCCTAGGTTTGGATGCCGTCGAGTTGGGTTAGACTCGAACCCACATTAAGTCAGGTCCGAGTGCCCCGATATTGGAACCCGAGATCATGCCGGGACCTGAGACACCCGAAGACCCGGGCAGCAAACTAATCTTACTGTGTCGGAAATGGATGGGATCGATTGCTATTCTCCCGTGTCGAGAAGCGAGCGTAGTAGCCGTATC
>CALNPU010000115.1 GCA_940588625.1 uncultured Caballeronia sp. | reverse complement strand
AATTCCGGCAATGCGGTTTCGCCCTTCAACCCTCGTCAATAAAGGCGCTGGCGATCATTCAGGACGAACTATCGAGGTTCTACTCCGGCTGGAGCATAGTCAAAATGGAAGGCGTGGAGGTCTCGCGACTCTCCACTGCGCTATTCGGTTGGGCGGTCTCCGCATCGATCAGACCCATATGTGAATGCACAGGACATCGATGCAGTTTTGCGAAACGCTGTGGGCAATGACTGCTTGATCGCACGGGTAGCGAGAGATAAGAGCAGCCATTGTCGCCAGGAATGACAAGCCGAAAACAGAGAGCCGGGCTAAATGCTTTGGTCGGAGGGGTGTTGATTAAAGGCCTGGATCCGTCTGACCCGCAAGCCGCCAATGCATGAGGATTGCCCGCATACTTGCCGGTCCGCCGCACCGGCAGTTAGCGCGTCCGCGACGCTTTAATACCGGTGAGCAGGCGGCCGGTGCCGCGGCGGCGGGCGATGATGATGGTGTCTGGGCGGCAACGGACGGCAACGCCGCACGTAATGACCATGGACCCAAACGCGCCGGCATTCCTGCCGGGGCCGCGCGTTAGCCACCGATGGAATGGCGGCTCTTGCCACAGCGGTCAACAAGACGACCGCGAGAAATCTTCGCATACGTACTCCACAAAAATAAGAACAGAACGTCTACTCGCCGATGCACTATCCGGCGATAAAAAATGAGCCCGCGTTTTCAGCTGGAACAGGCGTCGAAAACGAAAACACGGCACCCTTGAGGCTACTTCTTCGAGTTCTTCGAAACCTTTGCCGCAGCTTTGACCGCTGGTTTCTTGGTGGGTTTCTCACCAGCCTCGGCGATTGCTTTCGGCTTGGCCGCAGCCTTAGCGGCGGTCTTCGGCTTTTTCGGCGCTGTGTCGGTCGCGGCGGCCTTCGGTTTGGTTGCCGTCTTGCGTGCAACCTTGGCGTCAGCTTTTGGCTTGGCCTTCGGTGTCTTGACGCTGTCCTTGCCAGCCGGTGTCGTTTTTGACTTTGCCTTGACCGGCTTCTTTACGGGTTGCGCGGCAGCCGCATCCGCTTCGTTTGCTTCATCGGGCGGCGAAGCAGCGGCAAGCTCTTGCTCCAGCAAAGCGCGTGCTTTTTCCTAATACTCCATAGAACGCCCTTCGGGACGACCGTCCGCTTCCCATAGATGGTATGCGTGCAAACGAAGCTTTTCTTCCAAAGATTGGCTATGCATTCCATTGACCGTTTCGCGTATTCGAGCGGTTATGTTACAGGAGCGTATCTCCGCGTGTTAAACGGGCGGAGGCCGCATTCGGAGCGCCGGTTCAGCTCAGGATTGATCTGGGCATGGCGCGCGAGCCGCGTTCCTCGACGTTCCATGCTTACGCAATTTTGTCCGATCCCGCGCAAAGGCAGGTCTACGACTCCGTTTTTGCTGAAGAAATGAAGCGTCAGGAGGAACAGCGGTGACGTGAGGAACGGGAGCAAGCTGAACGCGAGGCCGCAGTGCGCGTTGCGGAGGAGGCGGAATATGCCAGCCGCGTCGCGCTGGCGATGCGCTTCGCCACGCAAGGCTATAACCGCGATGTCGTCTGCGGCGTGCTGCTCGCCCACGATTGCAGCGACGGGCTTGCGTGTCATATTGCCGATAGCGCCCTTGCGCTGCAAGTGTCCCAGTCCGAGGTTGCATCGGCGTAGCCGGCGGAAGAACGCTCCTGAGACACACGGCACGCAGCAAGAAGACCACCCACCGACCGCGAGCATTCGTTCTCCGATATCTGGATGCCGTTCTGGAACGTGCTGCGATCCTGACCGCCTGCCCCCTGGCAGGCCGCAGTCTTGCTACGTTCTCTGAATAAGCGCCGCCGGGGATGCACATCCCCTCAAATTTTATTAGCGAACGCATTTGCATGCGCCCGGCTGGCTCGTCATGAGTCAGCGCGCGGCATTTGCCGCGCACTCACGCGAGAGGAGGTTGCGGAAGCGCGTCGACCCAATAACAGCGTCGCAGGAACATACTGACCATTAGAACCAGCACGACGCAGGCGATGCAGCGAGATTCAACGGTGCGTCCAGACTCGCGGGGACAGTCCTGAAATCTGGTCTTAAAATCTGCTGAAAGGAAAGAACAGTCCGGAGATGCTGATGGAGCATACCTACTTCAAATTGCTGTATCTGCTGTCGGGGCATCCTGCATGGGCTCTTGCGGTCGTATTGCTTGCCGCATTCTTTGAATCCATTGCATTTATAGGCACGTTTGTTCCGGGCAGTACCGCCATGTTTGTCGCGGGCGCGCTGGTTGGCACCGGTTCGCTCAACCTCGGCTGGGTCTTTGCGTGTGCCATCGCAGGGGCCGTGGCAGGCGACGCTGCCAGCTACTGGTTCGGTTGCAGCCATAAGGAAACCATCGCCAGGTTGTGGCCGTTCCGCACGCACCCCGGCATGCTGACGGCGGGGCAGCGCTACTTCGAGGCGCACGGCGCAAAAAGCGTGATCTTCGCGCGCTTCATTGCACCGCTGCGTGCGATCGTTCCCGTCGTCGCGGGCATGATGGGAATGCGGCCGGTCCGGTTCCTGGTCATCAACATCATCTCGGCGCTTGTCTGGGCGCCCGTGCACATCCTTCCCGGCGTTGTCTTCGGGGCATCGATCGAACTGGCGGGCGTCGTGTCCTTCCGGCTCGTCGCGGTGCTGGCTATCCTGGTCGCCTTAACCTGGTTGACGTTCAAGCTGACGAGCCTTCTCGTGTCACATGCTCGGGCCTGGACGGATTCTTCACGCCGAAACCTGCTGCTTTGGGCGCGTCATCACCCCGGTAAGACCGGCCGGATCGCCCTCGGTATCCTGGACCCGAAGCACCAGGCCGCGGCGTTTATCGCGGTCATCTCCGTGCTGCTGCTTGCTTCGGCCACCGTGTTCTTTTCCACGCTGCACGGCGTCTCGCACGGCGACCCGCTGGTTCAAGTCGATGTGTCGGTTTATCGCTTCTTGCAATCGTTCCGGTCGTCATGGGGCGACACGGTCCTGGCGGTGCTTGCCACGCTGGGCAACGTGCCGACACTAACCGCGCTAACGGTGCTAGTTGTCGTATGGATGGTGTTTGAACGCCGCTGGCGCACGGTTGCGTACTGGCTGACTGCCGTCGCTTTTTCCAAGCTATTGATCCTGGCGATCCAGCTCACGATCCAGCGTCCCTTTCCGGGCGCGGTAGCGTCCAGCCTGTGCGTGTTCCCGAGCAACCACGTCGCTGCCAGTGTCGTGATCTACGGCTTCCTCTCGTTTTTGCTGGCGCGCCGGGTGGGGGCGGTGGCGCGAGTATTCGTCGCGATGGCAACCATCGCCGTGCTGGCTTCGATTGCCTTCTCGGGACTTTATTTTGGCCGCTTCACCTTCTCCGATGCCGTCGGCGGCGCCGCACTTGCCGCCACCTGGGTCTTTCTTGTCGCGCTCACCGCCGTGTGGCGATACTCCGCGAAACCGGCGCCACGCGCGATGATGCCGGTCGCCGTCCTGGCGGTCGTATGCGCGAGTATCGCGCTGCAGTTCAGGACGAGCCTTGGCGCGATGGCGGTCGAAGCGGTGCCGCCGGCTATCGTGGTGACGCCTCTGCAATGGACCGATACCGTGTGGCGGACCTTTTCTTGCTATCGCTCAAGCATGGACGGCGACCGGCTGGAACCCATCACCATTCAATGGGCTGCAACGGCGGGGGAGATTCGCACTCAACTGGAGCGCCGGGGATGGACAGAAGGCACGCGTTTATCGGCGCGTAGCGTCTTGTCTCTTGTGTCTCCTAATGTGGTGGCCACCGCGCTTCCCGTATTGCCGAGGTTGAACAATGGCGAACCATCGGTGCTGGTTTTTACGCGTGCTCACATGAGCGCGGACGAACGCGATGTCTTGCGATTCTGGCCGACGCAGTATGCGGTGGCGCATCGGGGTGAACAGCCGCCAACACCTATATGGCTCGGCTCCCTTGTCCACGAGCGGCTGCTGCGACCGTCGTGGCCATTCAATGTGCTGCGCCCGGACAAGCGGATCGAGCAAATGATTGCTGACCACGGGGAGGCATCGCCGTGGAGTGGCCTGGAGGTGGCGAGAAGGGCAGGTTGTGGGGGCATTTCTGTGACGCTGGTGGCGTCCGAGAGGCAATGAGTGAAGTAGTGAGTAATGAGTCATGAAGCCGTGAAATGATGTCAATCCTACGCTTGTGAAGCGATAAGCTTTAAACGCAGCATGAAGCGCAAGCGGCGGTCGCGCGTTGCCGAATGCTTCGGGAGACGAGTACTTGATACAAATTCCACCGTCGGCAATCGAGAACTGGGGAAGCGCAGCGGTCTTCGCCAATGTGCTGGCCACGCGGCTGGGCGTGCCGCTGCCGGCTATCCCCGTGCTTGTTTTCGCCGGTTCCGTGATCGCCAGCGGGAATCTGGTTTTCTCCCACTTGGCTGTGTGTCACGGTAGTCACGGCGTTGCTTGGCGACGGGGTGTGGTTTACTGCAGGACGCATTTTCGACCGTCGCCTGACCGATATTCTATCGCTCGATGCAAGCATGCGCACCACGCGTGCGTTATTTGAACGGTTTGACGTGGCGATCATGGTGGTGGCGAAGTTTGTTCCGGGCCTTGCACTCATTACGCCGCCGTTGATGAGCACCACGCTTATCGTGCCGGTTGTATCGTTGCTTGGGACACGTTCGGCACGGTAGCCTGGGCTTTTCGTTCTGGCTGCTGCTCGGCTGCGCGTTGTTCGAGCGGCAACTCGCGTTGTTGCTGAACTGGCTCAGACCCCACGGCGGATCGATACTCGACGTGCTGTTCGTGCTGTTTATCGCCGCCGTTCTTTACCTGACGCGATATCTGCTGCGCTGGCGTTTCCGGAAGTGGCTGAGTCGCAGGGGCGTCTTGCTCGAGCGGCTCTACCGGGTGATGCGCTCAAACACGCCGCCCTTAATTCTCGATGCGCGTCCGGCGTCGGTCCGGCGTGAGTAGTTATATCGAATTCCGGGGGCGTTGCTGCTTGACATTGAGTCGCTGGAGACCATGGATGCGAATCTTTCGGCAAGCGATATTGCTGTGTACGGCATGTATCCGAACGACGCGACCGCCAGGAAGGTTCGCAAGCAGTTGCTGCGGAAAAAGGTTGTGAACGTTCGCATCTTATACGGCGGCCTGGACGAGTGGGTGCGTCGCGGTTATGCGGTCGAGCCGCTGTCGCCAGAATTCAACCTGTTCGCTGCATCGATGGCGCGTTCTTAGTCCGCCGCTCTCTTAGACCAGTTCGCGTGCGACTTACCTGAGTGAGCATACACATTCGTATGCCTGCTTTAGTGGGGATACGCGTCACGAAATCTCGTGGCTAAATGAGTCTAACGATTCGAGCGGACAAGTCCTAAGCCACTCGAAGCGAATAAAAAAACGACTAAGCCGCCCGCGAACTTTCGCGCTACCGCGGTGAGAATTCCGAGGGAGCAGCCGGGGACAAACTCACGCTGAAGTTCAGCACGGGGACGCCGGTGACGATGCGACGAGGGTAGAACAAGGGAGGCGCGTGTAACCGGCGAGTGAAACGAAGCGAATTATTAAATAGTTAACGAGGGGAGAGGTGGCGTGCCGGCGGCTGGGCGTGGCGAGACGCCTGCGTAGGACGTGCTACGACTTTTTCTCCGGGAAGACCGCGTAGCGGTGCCGCTTGGTTCGATGAATCCGATTGATCAGGCCAATTGCTGCGCAAGCGATTTCGTCAGCGGGCTGTCTACATCGCCGGTATGCTTGGTCGTCACCGGCTCGATCAACACAATCCAGCATTCTTCTTCTGCCACCGGGTTATGCATAACGCCGCGCGGCACGACGTGCATGGACCCCTCCGGCAACTGGACCGCTTGCCTTCCTCCATACTCAATCCGCAGACTCCCTCGTACGACATAGAACAGTTCGTCTTCGCCAGCGTGGCTGTGCCAGACGATTTCGCCCCGGAGCTTGGCGACTTTCACATATTGGTCATTTACTTGCGCTACGAGTATTAGGTAACCGCGTCGAACGCCGTCTTCAAGTCGATGGTGCCCGCTGAAAAGGCCAGATTCATAGTCACCTCTCCACTCAATTAGTCTCGCAGCCACATTGCCGAAAAGCAGAGAGCGAGTGCTTCAACCCGCGCCCAAACCCGGCTCCCAGTACACATTTAACCCCATTAACCCGGTCAGCATTTGCGCCGCCGTTTTCATCCTTTCCCCCACCTCGTTCATGGTGGGTACTGGCGCTTGATCGATGCGTTCTATAAACGGCGTGGTCAGCGAAGCAATTGCGTGTCCGTTTCTTCCAAACACGGGATAAGCGAGATTCTTGACGCCCTTGACTTGGCGGCTAGGCATGTGTGCATGTCCGCGTTCCTTGATCCGCGCCAGATCCGCAGCAAGCTGTTTTGCATCGACCGGAAGCGCCGTCAACGGGGACGTGCATCTTGCGTTCCAGTTCTTCCTGGAATGCCATCAGCACTTGTCCCGAAGCGGTGTCGGTCATGCCGATCAGTGTTCCCACTTTCAGCGAGAAGCCCCAGCGTTCCGGGCTTTCCATTCCCGCGACAATCAGCACGCGCCTGTCCTGATACACGCAGAGGTGGAACGACTGCTTGACGTCGTTGGCCAGTTGTGTCATCAACGGCAGCGCGGTGGTCACCAGCGACCTTACTGGCTGATACCGGTGAGCAAGCTGGAACAACAGCAACGACAACACATACCGGTCGCCTATTGCCAGCAGATATCCACGCGCTTCCAGCGTGACGACCATGCGAAGATCTCTGCAGTCGTGTGCCCAAGCGTCTTCCCCAGGTCAGCCAGTGACAACCCCTCAGGATGACTCGCCGGCAGTTCGATAATGTCCAGCCCCTTTTCGAGCGCCGGCGCCGAATATCGCGTGTTGTCCAAAATCTCTCCTTGCTCTCAAGCCAGATGTTCGCCTTCAACCGATAACCGATCCCGACACGGCGAGATCCGGCAACGCATGGCGTGATTGTAGTTCGTGAAATCCTTGCATTTGACGCTATCGTCGACGGAAACAGCGGACAGACGGGCATCGGGAAAACACTGATGTAAATTCATATATGAAATATAATTTTTTATTGGAAATGATTTTCATTAGTGAAAAAGTGGTCCGCAAGACGAGCGAGACACGAGATCCGTGCCGCGGATTGATTCGCGTACCAACATCGCATGGGACCAGAGTTGGCGACGCTAATGGCTGAGGTGGCGTTCAAACAGGTGCAGAAGTCGTTCGGCGCCGTACAGGTGTTGAAGCAGATCGACCTGACGGTAAAGGACGGCGAGATCCTCGTGCCAAGCGGTTGCAGCAAGTCGACATTGCTGCGCGAGCTGGCGGGCCTGGAAGGCGTGACGCATGGACGGATCCTGATAGATGGCCGTGTGGTCAATGACTTGCCGCCGAAGATCGGGACATCGCCATGGTGTTCCAGAACTACGCGTTGTATCCGCATGAGCGTGTTGGAGAACCTTATGTTCGCGCTGAAATTGCGCGACCTGAAGCCCGATGAAATCGCGGCGCGTGCAAATCAGGCCGCGACCATTCTGGGACTTCAGGACTTGCTCGGCCGATATCCGCGCCACTTGTCCGGTGGTCAGCGTCAACGCGTGGCAATGGGGCGCGCGATCATGCGTGACCCGAAGGTGTTCCTGTTCGACGAACCGTTGTCGAACCTCGACGCGAAGCTGCGTGTGCAAATGCGGGCAGAGATCAAGGCGCTGTATCGGCGCCTGCGCGCAACGACCGTCTACGTCACGCACGATCAGATTGGAGCAATGACGATGGCAGACCGCATTGTCGTGCTGAACGGTGGCGTGATCGAGCAGATTGGTGCGCCGCTCGAACTCTACGATGACCCCGACAACCTGTTGTCACGAGTTTTATCGGCTCGCGCCTTCCATGAACCTTTTTAACAGCCGCTATGAGTTGCAAGGCGATGGCGCGCGGGTCCGTATCGGCGATTTCTCGATACAAGTGCCGGTGGTCAACGCTAAAGATGGTCAGGAGGTGACGGTTGGCGTGCGGCCCGAGCATCTTGCGGTGGCGCAGACCGGCGGCATTCTATTCAACGTCGATGTAGTCGAACCGATGGGTGCATCCACCGAGTTGTTTGGGACGGTCGGGGGGCAGCGCTGTTGCGTGATCGTGATCGGACGTTTGTTGCTGAGCCCGGAGCAGGGCATTCGCCTTGACGCGGAGCTTGAGAACACGCTCGTCTTCGACACCAGCACCAGCCGTCGGCTGCGCTAGTCACAGCACATAACAAAGGAGATGAATCCTGGTTAAGGATTCGATAAAAACCGGCCTCAAGATCACTGTGTCGGTACTGGCTTTAGCGGGTCTGGTCGCGACCACCGCCGCATGCGCCGACAACGAATACAAAGGCTATCATATCATTGCGCGTCAAGCTGATCGGCGGTATGCAATACGAGGCGCTCTACACGCGCATTCCGCTATGGGAAAAAGAGACCGGCACGAAGGTCGAGGTTGTCTCGCGCAAGAGTCACTTCGCACTGGATCGTGAGTTGAAGCAGGACATTGCTTCGCAGCATATCGACTATTGCCTTATTACAAGTTTGTTCCCCGCGAGCTATCTTGCTGAGTTTGTGCCCGCTTTGCTGAAGCAGTCCGAGGTGAAGGGGCCGCTTGTCCAGATCCCTCGGTCAACGGATATAGAGCACTCTATTACAACAAGGCCGTTTATGCCGATCCGGCGAATCGCGATGCGTACAAGAAGCAATTCGGCGTGGATCTCGCGCCCCCGAAGACCTTCGCCGAATACACACAGCAGGCGACGTTCTTCACAAAGGCGCCGAACTTCTACGGCACGCAATTCCCGGGCAAGGACGAAGCGCTTACGGGCACGTTCTACTCGCTGCTGGTGGCGAACGGGGGCCAGTTGCTCGATGCCAGGATGCACCCAAGTTCAATTCACCGGTGGGCGTGAAGACGCTCGACTGGTTCGTCAATCTGTACAAAGCGGGCGTGGTGCCAAAGGGCGTGCCGATCTACGTCTGGGACGATCTTGGCAACAACTTCGCGTCAGGCAAGGTAGTGCTCGATCTCGACTGGCCGGGTTTTGCATCGTTCTATAAACGACCCGAAAACGTCGAAGCTCGCCGGCAACGTGGGTGTGGTTCGTGCGCCGCTGGATGCGGCCAACAAGCGGCCGGGCTGGTCGGGTTCACATAGCTTCTCGATCACGAAAGTCTGTGCGCGGTCGGAAGTGGCGGCCAGTTTCATCCAGTTCCTGACGAGCAAGGATTCGCAAATGGTCGAAGCGCGTCTCGACACGATTCCATCGCGCATCGACGCGCAGCAGGCCATCGTGCAGGAGTTCAAGGCGAAGAACGATCACTACATGGCGGATGCTATCGCGACCTTCAGTCAGGCCGCGAAGGAAGACTCGTTCACCCCGCCGCGCGTCGCGCAATGGAACGAGATATCCAATGCGCTGTGGCCGGAATTGCAGAAGGCGATCATCGGCGACGAAACCTCGCAGCAGGCTTTGGACAATGCGGCGAAGAAGGTCGCGGACATCATGCAGGACGCGGCGGACAACCAGTAACCGACGATCAACATGCAATCCAACACGCCTTACTTGATCGGCGGCGAGCCCGTTCTCGCCACAGCGCGCCGCCACATACCGCTGCCGATCAAACTGCTGATGCCTGCGTTCCTGGCGGTCGGGATCGTGGTCATCCTGCCGCTGTTGTTCTCGTTTTACACGAGCTTCACGGCTTATCGCCTCACCGACCCCGATACGCTTTCGCACTGGATCGGCTGGCGTAACTACGAACGCGCGTTTGCGAATGGAGACTTCTGGGCGGCGTTCGGCCGCACGATCCTGTTCCTTACCATTGCGCTGAATCTCGAACTGCTGCTTGGCATCGGCGTGGCGCTGCTGCTCAATCAGGTGACGAAAGGCCAGCGCGCGTTACGCACGGTGATGATGTTCCCCATGATGTTTTCGCCCTTGCTCGTCGGCTTACAGTTCAAGTTCATGCTCAACGACAGCACGTGCATTGTGAACAACTTGATGCAAACGCTGTTCGGCGCGAAGTCGATGTTCCCGTTTCTTGTCAATGCCAACTCCGCGCTTGCTTCGCTTATTGCGGCCGAGGTATGGAACTTGACACCCATCTTCGCGGTGATCCTGCTGACGGGTTTGATGGTGTTGCCGAAAAATCCGATAGAAACGTCGAAGGTGGATGGCTGCACATCATGGCAGACATTCCGCTACGTCACGCTGCCGTACCTGATGCCGTTTATCTATATCTCCATGACGATCTGTTCGCTCGACGTAGGCCGTGCTTACGACATCGTGCGCATTATGACGAATGGCGCTCCGGGCGGACCGCACGGAACTGCTCTGGACAATGGTCGGTCGGATTGCGTACGATGACTCGCGCATGGGTTACGCCAACGCGATTGCCTACGTCTTGGTGCTGGTGTCCATCCTCTTTACGCTGTACTTCTTCCGCAAGCTGAGCGGCGCGCGCAAACACATGGGGCCAGCCTGACATCATGAGCGATATGGCAATCAAAAGCGCGTTCCTGCGCAAGTCGGCGTGTTTATCGTGATGGCGATCATCTGCTTGCCGGGGCTGTGGGTCGTGCTCAACGCGTTCCGTTCGAACGTGGCGATTTTGTCGAATCAATCCCCGTTGGTCGGTGCGAGCTACACACTCGATAATTTCAAGAGCATGTTCGGCTACGGGCAGATGGCGCCGCTGCCCATCAGCCAGTACTTCGTGAATTCACGGATCATCTCTTGTGTGAGCACAGTCGCCGCGCTCGCAGTCGGCGTACTTGGAAGGTATGCATTCGCGCGTTTCGAGTTCAGGCACAAGCAGGTCATGTTTGTGGCGCTGATGCTCACGCGCGCCATTCCGGGCATTGCGTTGTCGCCGCCTATCTTCATACTGTGGGCATGGACCGGTCTGCTCGATACGCGCATTGGCGTGATCCTTGTTTGTCTTGCGATGAACGTACCGTTCAACCGTATGGCTCATCGACGGCTTCTTTCGTGAGGTGCTGATCGAGTTGTCGCAAGCGGCGCAGATCGATGGATGTAACCGCTGGCAAGCGTTCTGGCGAATCGAGTTGCCGATGGCAAAAAGCGGTATTGCATCGGCGGGGATCTTTGCGTTTCTCGCTAGCTGGAACGAATTCGCACTCGCCACGCAATTGTGCCGAAGCCCCGATACGAAGACGCCGTCTGTCGGGCTGATGGACTTCACCGCGCAATTTTCGGTCGACTGGGCCGGTATTTGCGCGATGGCTGTGATCATCATTCCGGCGATCATGCTAACGTTCATCGTGCACAAACACCTGATCGCGGGCTTGACGCTCGATGGTGTGAAAGGTTGAACGCGCTTTAAAGGAAACCCAAAAACGACAACTATCGATACCGTCGACATCCGTCAGGTTGACCTTCAACCCAAGGTTAAACGTACGGACGCGATCCAGTTGTTCGTGGTCCAGGAGACCGTGCTGGTGACCCCCCATTGCAGCAATGGCAGCGTGGGCACCGGATACACCTACACTATCGGCACGGGCCGTTCGTCTATCGTCGCGTTGCTGCATGATCATCTGGCGCCGTTGCTGATCGGGCGCGACCCAGTCGAGTACGAAGCTATCTGGCGCGACCTCTTTTCCATACGCATGCAACGGCGGTCGGTGCGATCACGAGCCTGGCGCTCGCCACAATCGATATCGCTCTATGGGACCGCAACACGCGCGTGGCGAACCTGCCGTTGTGGGTCGCGGCCGGCGGATCGAAGCCGCGCACAGCGCACGTATTCCACCGAAGGCGGGTGGTTGCATTTGTCTGAGGCTGAACTCGTAGATCAAACTTTGCAGGCGCGCGATGCCGGTTTTCATGGCGCGAAGATCAAGGTTGGCGGTCGTATCTGGCTAAAGACACGCGGCGGCTCACGGCTGTACGCGACGCCATGGGCGATGACTTCGAGATCATGGTCGACGCAAACCAGGGCTTCACGTTGTCCGAAGCCATTCGCCGCGCGCATGCGTTCGAACCGTTGCGACTTGCCTGGCTCGAAGAGCCAATGCCCGCTGAAAATATCGCGGCACACCAGCGACTTTGCGCAGCGAGTTCGGTGCCCATTGCGGTGGGGAATCGATGTATCACCCGGCGCAATTCGCGGAGTATCTGAAGGCCGATGCCTGCTTGATCGTTCAGGCCGATGTCGCGCGCGTGGGCGGAATCACGCCGTAGCTGAAAGTGACGCATCTGGCGGAGGCGGAGACCATGAACGTGTCCATCTGCCCGCACTTCCTGATGGAGCTGCATGTGAGTTTGTTGCGCGGCCGTGCCAAACGCAACGTAGCTCGAATATATTCCGCAACTCGACGCGTTGACCGGCAAGCAGGTTCAGATCGAGCAGGGTTATGCAGTCGCACCGATGGAGCCGGGGATTAGCATCGACTGGGATTGGGACGCGATTCACGCGACGCAGCGCACGCATGTTGTTTGCGTCGATGTCCGCGCGGCAGCTTGAGCCATGAGCACGAACTTCATGCGCCATTGCCTAGGGCTCGATCTGCGCGATGACCTCGAGGTCGTCGCGCAATACGACCGGTATCACGAGGCGGTCTGGCCTGAGCGCTGCGGGCGTCAGGCATCATCGACATGACAATCTGGCGGCGTGATACGCGGCTAGTGATGTTGATTGAGACCGAGCCGGACTTCGGCTTCGACCAACTCGTGGCGGGTGTGGAAGTTCACCCGCGCGTGACTGAGTGGAATGCGCTGATGGCAAGTTTTCAACGTCCGCTGCCGGGTGGCAACGAGCGCTGAATGGCAGCCGATGAAACTCGCGTTCAATATGCAGGCGCAGATGAAGGGAACGTAGAAGCTGGCCAAGCGTTGCAGATCAAATGTATGGGGTCCGCGAACGACGCCCCTCGGAGCATGTTTCGGGGACGTGCAGAGCGTGGTAGCGGCGGCAGGAGGGGGGGCAGCGGAGGGAGAGATCGGCGGGCCTCTTCCGGGGAAGCAGCGCGCCGTAGTCGTCGACGGTCTTCGCTA
>CALNPU010000114.1 GCA_940588625.1 uncultured Caballeronia sp. | reverse complement strand
GCCGGTATCGACTTAAACTAACCAGCACTAACCAGCCTCCACCTAACCAGCCTCCACGATTCCCGGGCGGTTCAGGAACGGCGGTACGCTTTTCGACTAAGCCGTGCGGTCTCAACGCGAGCCCGATGCCCGATGCATCGACGCATGCATGCGGGTGACAAACCAGAGACCTAGCTTGAGCATGTATATGATCATGAGCGTACCGGTCAGGTCCCCGATGAACATCACGATAAAGCGCTCGCCGAGATTAGCTATATCGCCGCTCAATGCATACCACGCTTGCAGCATTGCCGGCCCTGCGAGCGAATATAGCACCACAAGGACTAGCAAACGTCCAGCCGTAAGATTCACGAGCGACGCGCTAAGTCCAAGTTTGCGCGTGGCGAAGAGATACACGAGATACGGCGCGAGCGCCGAGATAATACCGCCCGAACCGGCTCGTTCGGGAAATAATGAAAGAAACAACTGATCCAGTACGCGATGAGTATCCCGATCACACCCAGCCCGCCGAATAACAGCGTGCATAGCAGGCGTATGCCGGCAGGCAGTTAGATCCAGTTGATGCCGCGTACGAACACCGAATGGCTGAAGATCCATTTGTTAGCGACCAGCATCAGCAGGAATATAAGGGTGGTACCGCAGACCACGGCGAGGCGATGGCGGATATATGCATGGATGAATCAGAAGCCCAAACACGCTCGCGCGAGCTTGGCGGGAGGTGGAAACGTCCCCGGCACGTTGCGAACGTCATTCGGACTGCAATGATTGATGAACATAAGTGCTGTAGTGGTGCAATTCTACCAGCGCGCATTCAACCCCCTTGCGGCGTGCGCAAGCCAAGTAGCGTCCCGGCGCGAGAGGGCGCCCAGCTAAAGAAATGTTGTGTCGCACCCTGTTGGCAGCCGTAATTCGAAGTTACCAACTGGAAACATTTGGGCCGGGTCGTTCCGCTAAGATTTACTCGACGAACCTACTCCGTTGAGGTGCACTTCAAATGAACAACAAACAAAGACTTCCATTTTTGCCGGCGCGCTTGCAATCGGAGCACTCGGAATGTCCAGCGCGGCAATGGCCCAAGTGCATCTTGGGATCAATATCGGCGTGCCCGCGCCGGTCGTCTACGCACCGCCGCCGGTGTATGCTGTGGCGGTCCTGGTAATCGGCGGTCATGGCGATCATTACTGGAACGGCCGTCGCTACTGGAACCGTAACGACTGGTACCGCTATCAGGGTGGTCCGCCTTACGACCATCGTGGCTGGCACTCTAAATATCGGCCGCAAGTATCGGCTGCAATACAGTACCCGTCAGACATCTTGCCCAAAAGCCATCCGGCGAAAGCCGGGTGGCCTTCGTCTTTCCGGCGCCAGCCTGTTTTCCATCCGGTGCCGCCCGATTCGCGGTTTTTTTCATGATGTAACAAAGAGTAAGCTTTCGGCAGACGATACCCGCTCGCCGAAGTAACAACTTATAAAGTTGAAGTACCGGATTGAAGTCGATCCGCTATATTCGCTTCCTTTACCTGAACAATGATAGCCAGAGGCGCACCTTACATGAACAAAATAAAAAGCATCCGGGACTGGCATTGCCGGTCTGTGCCTCGCTACGATATCCGGCTTTGCCCACGCCGCCGACGTGCGGCTGGGGCAACATTGGTGTTCCTGCACCGGTCTACGTGGCGCCGCAGCCTTATTACGCGCCATTGCCGCCGGTGGTCTATCAACCGGCTTCGGTGTAAGTGCAGCCGGGCTTGGTAATCGGCTGGTATAGCAACCGTTACTATGACGGTCGCCGCTATTGGGGACGTGACGAGTGGTATCGGCACCACGGTGGCCGTCCGAACTATGGACCGTCGTATGGTCATGGCGATCCGGGATACGGCGGTCATGGCGGAAATTACGGACACGGCGGGAACAACGGCCACCGCAATTAAACACCCTGGTCGGACACACTAAAAGGCCGTCGCGCGCAAGCGGGATGGCTTTTTTGACTTCATCGGCGGCTGGGGACGGCCGCGCCGTTGTCGGGATTACTCCGAGGTCGCTTGCGCGCCCATCCCGCCGACCACGGCATTAAAGCCGCTATCGACGTGGATGATCTCGGCGCTCACGCCGCCCGCCAGATCGGACAACAAAAACGCTGCCACATTGCCAACCTGATCGATGGTCACATTGCGCCGCAACGGTGCGTTGTTCTCGACGAACTCGAGAATCTTGCCGAAGCCCTTGATGCCGCTTGCTGCCAGCGTCTTGATCGGACCCGCCGAGATGCTGTTCACGCGCACGCCCTTGTCTCCGAGTGACACGGCCAGATACCGCACGCTGGCTTCAAGCGATGCCTTCGCCAGACCCATCGTGTTGTAGTTCGGGATCGCGCGCTCAGCGCCGAGGTAGCTCAGCGTGAGCAACGAGGCATCGGGGGACAACATGGATTGCGCCGCTTTGGCGAGCGCCGGGAAGCTGTACGCGGAAATATCGTGGGCGATGCGGAAGTTCTCCCGCGTCATACCATCGAGGAAATTTCCCGTGATCGCTGCGCGCGGCGCAAAGCCGATGGAATGCACGAGACCGTCGAGTGTGTCCCAGCGTTCTTTCAGCGAGACGAAGAGGGCGTCGATTTCCTCGTCGCTACCCACGTCGCACGGAAACACGAGATCGCTGCCGAATTCGGTCGCGATCTCGGTAATGCGGTCCTTGAAGCGGTTTCCCACATAGGTGAATGCGAGTTCGGCGCCTTCGCGCTTACAAGCCGCCGCAATGCCATAGGCGATCGAGCGGTTCGACAACAAGCCGGTCAGCAGAATCCGTTTTCCAGCGAGAAATCCCATGAATGCTCCTTAAGAAGTCGATATCACACATGCGCCGGACTGAGCGTGCGCAAGGCTTGCGCACGTCGTTACAATGCCCGAGACAGTGGTTTTAGTAAAATTCTCTCACATCGCTTAAGGCGCGCAGCGCTTGGAGCGCCGCGCGCGAGCACGGAGCTGGCTCTGAACGGCAGGCTGTTTTTTCGATCATCGTTTCACTGGTACTTAAAAAGGTACTCATGGCGACTGGCTCCCGACGGGTCCTCGGTCTTCTGTTTGGCAGCTTGCTGATCGGCTGCGGTGGGCTTGCGGTACCGAAAGCGGCATTGGCCGTGTACGCCATCGCGCAGTATGGCGAGCCAAAATATCCCGCCAATTTCAAGCATTTCGACTACGTCAATCCGGACGCGCCCCGCGGCGGCACGCTGGTTCTGGCGAACCCGGACCGGCTCACAAGCTTCGACAAATTCAACCTGTTCACGCACCGCGGCAACCCGGCGCCAGGGCTTCTTCTCTATATGTTCGAGAGCTTGACAACAGGCAGTCTTGACGAGGTATCGACGGCTTACGGCCTTCTTGCCGACGACATCAGCATCGCGCCCGACGGCCTTTCCGTCACGTTCCACATCAACCCCAAGGCGCACTTTTCGAATGGCGACCCCGTCACCGCCGAGGACGTCAAATATTCGTTCGATACGCTGAAAAGTCCGCAGGCCGCGCCGCAATATGCGGTGTATTTCGGCCAGATTTCACGCGCGGTCGTTCTCGATCCGCTAACCATTCGCTTCGACTTCAGGGTGCACACGCGGGAGATGCCTTTTATCGCGGGCGCGATTCCGGTGTTTTCGCACAAGTGGGGCATGAAGCCCGACGGCAGTCATGTTCCCTTCGATCAACTCGCGTTCCAGAAGCCAATAGCAAGCGGTCCGTACCTCATTGAACAATACGACAACGGCCGCACGATCACCTACAAGCGTGACCCGGCGTATTGCGGCAACGCATTGCCGGTGCGTGTAGGTATGTTCAACTTCGAGCGCATTAACTACAAGCTCTATTCGGATGGCGTCGCCCGGCTTGAAGCGTTCAAGGCCGGCGAGTATGACGCGTTGGTCGAATATATTGCGCGCAACTGGGTGCGTCACGACATCGGCAAACGCTTCGACAACGGCGAGCTGATCAAGGGCGAATTCCGCAATCACAACGGCACGGGTATGCAGGGTTTTACATCAACTTGCGCCGGCCGATTTTCCAGGACGTACGCGTGCGCCAGGCGCTCGATCTCGTGTTCGATTTTCAGTGGCTGAACCGGCAACTGTTTTTCAACCAGTACACACGTACCGACAGCTTCTTTGCGAACACCGACCTGCAAGCCAGGGCCAAGCCAAGCGCGCGCGAACTCGCGATCCTCTCGTCGCTACGCGCGCAACTCGATCCTGCCGTATTCGGCGACATCGTGACGCAGCCGGACACCGACACCCGCCCGATTCATTGCGCGCGAACCTGATCAAGGCGCGCAAGCTGCTGGCCGACGCGGGCTGGACGTATAGGGACAGTGCGTTGCGCAACGCGAAGGGTCAGCCATTCGTGTTCGAGATCCTTGACGACTCGGGCGGCGGGTCGTCGATGGAACCTGTTGTCGCCACGTTCCAGCGCAACTTGCAGAAGCTCGAGATTGTCGCGAATTTCCGCACGGTCGACTTTGCACTGATCCAGAAGCGGCTCGACGCCTTCGACTTCGACATGACCGCCTGCGCATGCCCGACGTGCAGATTCCAGGCACCGAACAGGAGTCGCGTTTTGGCAGCAAGTCGGCGGATCAGCAGGGCTCGGATAACATCAACGGGCTGAAGTCGCCGGCAGTGGACTTGATCGTGCATACCTTGCTCGGTTCGCAGACACGCGAACAACTGCTTGATGCCACCCACGCGCTCGACCGGGTCCTCATGTATGGCTACTATGTGATCCCGCATTGGTATTCGGCTACGCACCGGGTGGCCTATCGCAACACGCTTGTGCATCCGGCGACCTTGCCGCTGTATTACACCGCCGAAGACTGGATCACATCGACATGGTGGTTCAAGCCACCTGCTGCTGCGGCCGCGAAGTAGGTCCACGCAGTTAAGTTACGCAGATAAGCCACACACTCAATCACTCAAGCGGACCGCGCCCATGTGGAGCTACATACTGAAACGCATTTTGCTGATGATCCCGACTTTGCTCGGCGTCCTCACGCTCACGTTCGCGGTGATCCAGTTCGTGCCGGGTGGACCGGTCGAGCAAGCCGTGCACGAATTGCGGCGCGGCGGGCAAGGTGCGAGTTTCGGCCTGCGCATGCACACGGGTGTGGATCAGCAGCAGATCGCGCAACTTCGTGCGCTCTACGGTTTCGATAAACCGTCGCTCGAACGCTATTGGCTGATGCTCGGGCGCTTCGCCCGTTTCGATCTCGGCGATAGCTATTTTCGCCATCAAAGCGTGTGGTCTCTGATTGTGTCGAAGCTGCCGGTGTCGATCAGCATTGGCGTGTGGACGTTCTTTACCACGTACCTGATATCGGTACCGCTTGGGATCGCGAAGGCAGTGCGTAACGGGTCCACGTTTGATGTCACCATCAGTTTGCTGGTGCTCGTCGGCTTCGGCATTCCCAGCTTCGTGCTGGGCGTGCTCCTGCTCGTGCTGTTTGGCGGCGGCTCGTTCTGGCAACTGTTTCCGTTGCGCAACCTCACGTCGGACAACTGGGCTACGTTGAGTCTCGGCGGAAAGATAGCCGACTATTTATGGCACGTCACGTTGCCCGTTATTGCGTCGGTGGTTGGCAGCTTCGCGGTCGTTACCTTACCATGCTGACCAAGAACGCGTTCCTGGATGAAATCCGCAAACAGTATGTGCTGACGGCCAGGGCCAAGGGGTTGTCGGAGAGAAGGGTGTTGTGGAAGCACGTGTTCCGCAACGCGTTGTTGCCGCTGATCGTCGGTTTTCCGGGTGCGTTCATCACGGGCAGTCTGCTGATAGAAACGCTTTTTTCACTCGATGGCCTCGGCTTGCTTTCCTATGAGTCCGTCGTGTGGCGCGATTATCCGGTTGTGCTTGGCACGCTGTATCTGTTTACGCTGATCGGTCTCGCCACCAAGTTGATCTCCGACCTTTGTTATGTCTGGGTCGATCCGCGCATTCAATTCGAACAACTGGAGTGCGAGTTGACCCGTTCCCTGCTCCGCAAACCTCGAGACAGCGATGCCAAGCCGCTTAGCATGCCGGTTTCCATCACGCCGGGCCAGCGCGTCTGGCGACGTTTCAAAAGCAACCGGCTCGGCTACTGGAGCCTGGTGATTTTCGTGATCGCGTTCGCGATCAGTCTCGCGTCTCGCAGGACCGCTATGGTCGAATGATAAACCATTGGTCGTCCGTTATCAGGGGCATCTTTATTTTCCGCTGGTCAAGACGTATGCGGAGATCACGTTCGGCGGCGATTTTCCGACTCCCGCAGATTACCTCGATCCTTATAATTCGCGACCGTTTCAGCGAGGGCGGCAACTTCGCTGTTTATCCGCCGAACCACTATTACTACGACACGCTCAATTACTTTTCGAAGGCCGTGAACCCAGCGCCGCCATCGCGTGAAAACTGGCTAGGCACCGATGATCGCGGCCGCGATGTGTTCGCCCGGCTGCTCTATGGTTTTCGCGTATCGATCATTTTCGCGTCTATTTCTGAGCCGAGCCTGGTTCTGCTCGTTGTCCTGTTGTCGTTGTTCGGATGGATTGCGCTATCGGACTATGTGCGCGCTGAGTTCCTGCGCAACCGCACGCAGGATTACGTGTGGGCGGCGCGGGCGATGGGGTTGTCCAACGCCCAGATCATCGGCGTCACATCCTGCCGAACAGCTTCACGCCCGTTATTACGTTCTTGCCATTTCGCATGAGCGGGGCGACCCTTGCGCTGACCAGTCTCGATTCTCTCGGTCTGGGCGTGCCGCCGCCCACGCCGTCACTGGGTGAATTGCTCGCGCAAGGCAAGGCGAATCTCGACGCTTGGTGGATCTCGCTGTCCACCTTCGGCGTGTTGGTTGCGACCTTGCTGCTGCTCACGTTCATCGGCGACGCGCTGCGTAACGTGCTCTATACCCGTATCTCCGATGCAGTCAAAGCCGGAGGCGGTCAATGAGCGCGCCGCTGCTGGAAATCGCGGATTTGCGGGTGCGTTTCGGTGAGACCTTCGCCGTCGATGGCGTGAATCTCAAGATCGAAGCTGGGGAACGTGTTGCGCTGGTCGGTGAGTCAGGGTCGGGCAAGAGCGTGACGGCATTGTCCATCCTGCGGCTTCTGCGCGATGCCGAGTTGAGCGGTTCGATCCGCTTTGACGGCCAGGAACTGCTCGCCAAAAGCGAACCCGCAATGCGCAAGCTGTGGGGCTCGGACATTGCGATGATCTTCCAGGAGCCGATGACCGCGCTCAACCCGCTGTACACCATCGGCGACCAGATCATGGAGACGATCTTGCTGCATGATGGCATGTCCGCTCGCGACGCCCACCGGCGGGTGATCCATCTACTCGCGCGTACGGGGATCACGGAGCCGGAAAAGCGCATCGACCGATAAGTGCATCAGATCTCGGGCGGGCAACGCCAGCGCGCGATGATCGCGATGGCGCTCGCTTGTCGCCCGCGTCTTCTGCTCGCCGATGAATCGACGCTGGACGTGACCATCCGCGCACAGATCGTGGAATTGATGCTGGAGTTGCAACGGGACGAAGCCGCGTCGCGCGGCATGGCTGTGCTGCTGATCACGCACGATCTCAACCTCGTGCGTAAATTCGCGCAGCGTGTTGCGGTGATGGGGCAGGACGTGCTGGTGGAAAGCGGCACGGTGCGGACATATTTGCGTCGCCGCAGCATCCTTATACGGTGCGATTGCTTGAAAGCAAGCCTGAACGCACGGTGTTGCCGGTGCTGCCGCTGTCGCCCGTATTGCTCGACGCGCAAGAAGTGTCCGTGGAATTCGCCACGAAGGTGCCGGGCGTGGGTGGCTGGTTCCGGCGCGGCGCGTTCAAGGCGGTGGATCTGGTGTCGGTGACGATGCGGCAGGGTGAAACGCTGGGTATCGTGGGCGAGTCCGGTTCCGGAAAGTCCACCTTGGCGGCGATGGCGCTATTAAGTTTGCAGCGCACGTCGCACGGCAAGGTGGGAGTTTCAAGGCCGCTTGCTCGGCGACTATCGTGGCCGCGAAAAAACCGTCCTGCGATCAAATATGCAAGTGGTGTTTCAGGACCCGTATAGCTCGCTGTCCCCGCGCCAGACGATCGAGCGAATAGTGGGGGGAGGGGCTGGCGCTGCATCGTCCGGAACTCGATGCAGCCGCACGCCACGCCAAGGTGGTGGCCGTTTTGCGTGAAGTCGGAATGGACCGTACGGCGCTCAACCGATACCCGCACGAGTTCTCCGGCGGTCAGCGGCAGCGCATTGCCATCGCCCGCGCGCTGGTGTTCGAACCACGCATTCTGATCCTCGACGAACCCACCAGTGCACTCGATGTATCAATCCAGCATCAAGTTTTGCGTCTGCTTGCCGATATACAACGGAAGTACAACCTGGGTTACGTGTTCACCAGTCATGACCTGGAGGTCATCGGCGCGATAGCGCACCGGGTTGTGGTGATGCAGAACGGAAGTGTCGTGGAAACCAGTGATGTGGAGAATATTTTTGCAATGCCGTCACACGAGGAGTACACAAGAAGGCTACTGAAAGCGGCGAGCGCAGCCTAATTTTCACCAATTAGGCGCGTATCTCAATTGTATTTTTCTATGCCTTTTGACATGTAAATAATATCTGGTTAGTATCACGCCAAATTTTCCGCATGACTCTGATTTTTCAGTCTTTTTCACCAAAAACTACCGCCCGATGCAACAATTAACTTTGACTCAAACATGCGCGCGAGCAGCAGCCAGCATGTTGATCGGCCTGATGATGACAGCGACTTCCGGCGCGTTCGCCGACGAAGTCAGCAATTCAAGCCAAAATGCCAGCAATGGCACATCTACGTCGACCAAAGCAGCTAACGACATTTATCCCGTTGCCGACTCCGGCAATGTGACAAGCAACCCATCCAGCGGCACACGTTCTTTTCTTTCCGGCATGGCGAGCAAGGCTGGCGACGTAGTCGTCGGCGCGCTCAATATGATTGGCGTGCGTTATCGCTGGGGCGGCAACACGCCGGATTCCGGTCTCGATTGCAGCGGTTTCGTGCGCTACGTGTTCCAGGACACGCTGGGCATGACCTTGCCGCGGCGTGCGGAAGAGATGAGCCGGGTTGGCGAGAAGGTTCGCGTGAGCGAGCTGAAACCGGGTGACCTCGTGTTTTTCAACACAATGCGTCGTTCGTTCTCGCATGTCGGGATTTATATCGGCGACAACAAGTTTGTTCATTCGCCGTCCATGGGCAGCACGATCCGTGTGGACGACATGGACAACAGCTATTGGGAAAAGCGGTATACGGGCGCTCGGCGTGTTGAAGCGACCTTCCCGATTGACGGCGTTGACCTGCGTCAGCGCCACGATTGGTAACAACGACAACTAAGCCGTCGTTCCCAATCTGACCGGTTGCTGATAACCGGTGTGGTGTACAAAAGCCTGTCTTTAAAAGGGCGGGCTTTTGTCGTTGCCGGGCGGATTTGGCGTGCCCCCTCCTGCCATTGATGATCGCCTAATGCGCTCATGCACACACTCACGCTCAACACAACCCACTGGGTATCTCGCCCGAGAACTGGTTTAAACCTGACATTCGGACGCTTCCGAGTGACATTGATGCCATGCATCACAACGGGTTTGCACTCGCAAGGCCGATCACCGCCTGAGGGCAAGCTTCGCACGTACAATCGCCAACCTTTCCCGGGCATACCGAACGCTTCGCAGTAGCAGGATTCTGCTCAAAGGCAAAGTCTGAAAAAGCCAGCCAAACGTTGAAACAGGCTGGTGCAAATTCTTGCACGTTGACGAACCCGAAGTGCGATTACGATCCGGGATACCCGATTATCTCATTGTCTCGTACCGGATCAAGCGGTCATATGAATAAGTTAATAATTTCGGAATGCAAAATAAAAACTGCAACTCGAACCAGCGTGGCTTGGGGCACTCAGCCGATCACCGAAGGAGAGGACTATGAGAGAACTCGACCGATCGTGTCGTGGTTTTCTGAAGGCGAGTGCAATTGCGAGACTGACTGTCATTATTGCGCCACTCGGCAGTCGCGCATTTGCTGCGTTATTTGAGGAAAAAATCCTGACGCCGATTCAGTGGGATACAGCCAGCGGCAGCGCGAAGTTTCGTATCGACGGAATTGCGAAAGTTACCGGCTCGAAGGTATTTGCGCGCGACATGCGCGCGGCCGATATGCCGCACTGGCCAAACCAGCAATCGCACGCATTCATATTGCGCACGACTCAAGCCGACCGGACGTATGAGGGTTTCGACCTGAGCTTGCTCGGCGATGAGCTTCAGCCGGACCGGGTGGTCACGGCTGCGGAACCTGCCCGCGACGGTCTTGCTTTTCCCGCCTTCTATGGCGACGACATGCTGCTGCCACCGTGCAAGACACCTGCGTATCTTGGCCAGGCCGTGGCCATGCTCATCTATCACGATTTCGCGTGCTTCCGGTTTGCCAAGGACAAGCTTCAGTTCCGCGATGAAATCATCCGCTACGGAGAGAAGACCGGGCCGCTTGAACGCGATCCGTGGGGCACGTTCCGCTTTGTGCGTGTGGGTGGATCGACGGTGTATGACGAGGATACGTTCTCGAGCCTGAAGGATACCATACTATTCCCAAGCACGATGCGCAAGCACGAGCCTGTGTGGGCGGCGGGACGGCAGGACGGCAAGCTCGACGAGCAGGGTTTGTTCCATGCGCAAAGCATGCAGGGCGAACTCGATCATCCGCCGGCGGACTGGCTTGTGCTGGAACGCAACTACAGCACGCAGTCCATCGATACGCGCTCGAACCCGACAACATGAACTGCTGGTATGACGCCGCGACACAATCGCTGCACATGGTCGTGCCGACGCAAGGGCCGCACGAGGTCGCCGAGAGCACTGCTGGCATGGCGGCAAAGAGCTGGTTCCCGGTGAAGAACCTGTTCGTGCATCCGGTCTATACGGTCGGCTACGGATCGAAGGATCACTTCACGGTTCCGTTCTAAGGACTGGTCGCGGCCATGTATGGCGACGGTCGACCGGTACGTCTTGCATTTGACCGCTATGAGCAATTCCAGACATCGATAAAACGCCATGCATCGAAGATGCGTTATCGAATCGCGATTGATAAGAAAACGAACCTTCTGCAGTCTTTCACAAGGTCGAATTCGAAGTCGACAGCGGCGGGCGCTGCAATTTCTCGCCATCGGTGGCCATGGTGGGGGCATCTGCCGCGCAGTCGATCTACTACTTCCCGAAGAGCGACCTGACGGGCGTGGCGATCACGTCGCGCGCCATCGACGCCAGGTCGGCCCGCGGCTATGGCACGCTGCAGACCATGGCTGCGACCGAGATGCTGATCGATGAAATGGCAACGCAGCTTGGACTCGATGCGATCACCCTACGGCTGAAGAACGGGCTGCGTTCCGGCATGAAAAATACCCAGGGTGCGATTCCCGCGGGTGCAATTCGGGTTGATGAAGTGCTGCAGAAGGCCAAGGTTCGCCCGCTGTGGACCAGGCGCGCGCAGAAGAAAGCGGAGTATGAGCTGACGCATCCCCGCCGGGCAACCGCTATGGGGTGGCTTTCGCGTGCACGCAGAAGGACTTCGGCACGGGCGCGGAGTCGTCGTTCGCAAAGGTTGAAATCGCGGCAGACGGCAAGATCACGTTTCATCATACGGGCGCCGAGATTGGGACGGGCGTGTCGACATCGCAAGCAATTGCGTGCGCGAAGTGGCTCGGCAAGCCGGCCGCCGAGGTGCGCATGGCGATTATCGACTGTCCCGAGTTGCCGGTCGTGACCAGCGGCGACCCGTACATGATGTCGCATGGCGAGCAGGACGAGCTGTCGGCGAATCCGCGCTGGTCGTTGGAGTTGATATCGCCCGCGAGTGCGACGAATTCGGCTTTCTATTTCACGCATAGCACGCACGAAGCGGCACGCGTGGTCTTCACGCACGGCTTGTGGCCGGTGGCGATGGCGGTGGCATAAGCGGGGTGGTCAGGCAGCGCCGCTCGTCGTGCGTCGTGAAGAAGTGCGCTGGGTGGAAGGCAAGCTGACGGCGGCAGGTCTGGAACCTTTGCCGCTCGAACAACTCGCAAGCAAAGCGCATGACCTCGGGCTCGTCACGGGCGTGGTCGTGCACATGTTTAATCGATGGCAGTGGAACGAAGCGGAATTCGACATTGATGGGTGTGATCGAGCGTTTGCCCGTCGACGGCCTGTCGCTGCTTCACGGCGCCGGCAAGGCCGACGCCAAGACGGGCCCAGCATCCGTCCTGCCCGGTTATCGCGCCCTCGATCGCAAACGTGTGTTCATTGCGCCGGTCAGCCGTAACAACGCCGCGGTCACCTACTACAGCGCGGTTGGAACACTGGTCGAACTCGCGATGAACAAAGCCAGCGGCCACGTCAGCCTGCTCTCGCATCACTCGATCATGGAGTGTGGCAACATGCTGTCGCCGCAGCTTGTCTCAGGCCAGTTGCAAGGCGGCCTGGCGATGGGCATTGGACATGCGCTGCATGAATATCTGCCACTCTACGAAGACGGTCCCGGCAACAGCACCTGGAACTTCAATCGCTATCACCTGCCGCGCGCAAGCGATGTCGCTGTCTGGGCCCAAACCGGCGAAGTGCTGCCGCCGTTGTCCGAGACCGATCCGCCGAAGGGTATTGTAGAGGTGGTGATGATTCCAGTCGTTGGCGCCGCCATCGTCAACGGTATCGCGCACGCCATCGGGCATCGTCAATGACTTGCCCGTAACACCGCAAAACATTCAGGAGGCGCTTGCATGACCGCTGCTAATCCCACTCCGACACCGCTCATGCGCGAGGCCTTGCACTAGCCCTCCAGATGAAGCCCATTTCGCTGACGATCAACGGTACCGCAACGGTACCGCCACGGGTCCGATCCAGACCCCCGATGGGCTCATGATGATCGACTTCCTGCATGAGTACGTGGGCCTGACCGGCTCGCGGCTTGGTTGCGGGCAGGGGGGTGCCACGCCTGCGTGGTGATTCTCGACAAGCCGGACGGGTCGAGCGAAGAAGTGCGCACGTGTATCACGGGCGCACATTTTTTCGATGGTAAAAAGGTGCGGACCATTGAAGGCCAAGTCAAACGCAACGAGCAAGGAGAGGTGGTGGAACTCTCGCTGGTCCAGCAGAAATTCCTCGAACACTCAGTTTTCAGTGCGGCTACTGTTATCGGCGGTGCAAATCCGAGACATCCGAGACATCCGAGACACTACTAAAAAACGACGGCGTTGGGTCGAATAG
>CALNPU010000113.1 GCA_940588625.1 uncultured Caballeronia sp. | reverse complement strand
CCTTTCAGGTTTTCGTCGAACCCGAACACGGCATCCTCCCGAACATCTGGACCACGGTACTCAGTTCGTCGATGGTCTCGCTGCACCGAGATCGAGCTCCACGCCATTCGACCGCCGTACGTGCAGAGCTATGCGAGATTGTCGAAGTCGACAGGCCCCTGCCGGAGGTGCGTGCAGCCTTCGGCCAGATTGAAGTGCTGATCAACAACGCCGGTGGTTTGGTAAGGCACTAACCGATCGTGGATGCGAGTGACGATGACATCGACGCCGTGTTCGCCTCAACGCCCGCTTGGTTGGTTCAGCAGCGTTTGATGGCGGTGTTCGTTTTAACTAACCGGTATGACTTTCATGGCTGTTTCTTCCCGACTTCCCAGGCATCTGTTCAGCGTTGGCAATCCTCTGACGCTCGAACTTCGTTCGCTCCTGGACACGCGCGGCTGGACCGTCAAAGCGCTGGAACTAGATCGTGAACCGGGTGATTTTTCATCGCAACCCAGTGGCGGATTGCTTGATTTCTCAGCGCGAGGTGTGCTGGCCAATCTGCGTCTGGTCGAAACATGGTTATCGGTAAAGACCATGGGATGGGTGGCGCTCCTGACTATGTCGCGATCCCGGCATCGGGCGAACGCATTCTGAATGCGCTGGGCCATGCTTACGGAATGGTGGCGCTGCATGACAGCGCCGCGCGCGACGCACGTAATTGCAAAGACGATGGCGACATGGAGGGCGAAATGATCGGCGCGTGTGATGCGATGCTTGCGCTCTTCCGTGCGATCCGCAAGGTGGCGGCGATCAACGCCCCGGTGTTTATCTCTGGCGAATCGGGAACGAGCAAGGAACTGACGGCCACGGCCATTCACGCGCGTTCGGCGCGGCGTGACGAGCCGTTTCGTTGCAATCAATTGCGGGGCAATTCCCCCGCATCTCTTGCAGTCCGAGTTGTTCGGGTACGAACGCGGCGTCTTCACCGGAGCGAACCAGCGCAAGATCGGCCGCGTGGAAGCGGCGAATGGCAGCACGTTGTTCCTCGATGAAATTGGCGACTTGCCGCTCGAGAGCCAGGCAAGCCTGTTGTGTTTCCTGCATCCTGCAGTAACGAAAGGTCGAGAGGCTGGGTGGTTACGATTTTACGCCAGTAGACGTGCGCATTGTCTCGGCGACCCACGTCGACATGCAGGCTGCGATGGCCGAAGGCCAGTTTCGTGCTGACCTATATCACCGCTTGAGCGTACTGCAAATCGATGAACCACCGTTGCGTGAGCATGGCAAGGATATCGAATTGCTGGCCAGGCATATGCTTGATCGCTTCGAAAAGGATGCAAACCGGCGCCTGCGCGGGTTTGCATCCTATGCGATTGCTGCAATTCGTAACTATCGCTGGCTGGGCAACGTGCGTGAGCTGATCAACCGCGTGCGGCGCGTGATCGTGATAGCCGAAGGGCGGCTGATCGGTGCGCGCTACCTGGAACTTGGCGAGTTTGCGGACCATATCCCCATGTCGCTTGCGCAGGCGCGGGAAGTGGGAGAAAGGCAGGCGATCAAAATGACGCTGCCGAGGAATCGCGGGCGCGTAGGCGAAGCGGCGCGGGATCTTGGCGTATCCCGCGTCACCTTGTACCGGATCTTGTCTGCCTACAGCATGCGAAATGAAGAGCCGTCGCGAAGCTTGGGTCTGGACTAGTGTACGATGAACTTTTTGCATTGCGCTGCCAATCACTTTTCAGCGCCGGAATGCCTTCAGTGTTTCTTCAGTGTGCGTTGCGGGCAATACAACCCAGCCGTCGAACTGCGTCTTGTTTGCGGCCAACCACTGATCCGCAAGGGTCGAGACGACCGTTGTTACGCCGTTGCCCTTGCTGATCGCAAGTTCCTACGCCGACCATGTCGCCGATGGAAAACGGATCTGCTCGACGAATTTCTTGACGGCCGGATTGGCCGCGATGAATGCCTTGTTCGCGACGGCACCATAGTTCCAGGATGCCATGGCCATACGGCACGGATTGGCGCCGCCCGCACACCCTTCGACACCATTCACGAGCGTGGAGCCCCTGTTCGGCACGTTCGGCGGTAACGTGTCGGTGGGCGTTGGCAGCCACACGACGTCTTTGCCGGGAACAAGCACATTGGTCGTCCATGACGGACTCCACGCATAAAAGAACGCCGGCTTGCCTTCCTTGACGCGAGTCACGACGTCCGCCATCAGCGCCTCGTATTTGCCGCTGACGGGATGTACGGTCTGCCAGAGTCCGAACTTGTCCAACTGATAGTTGACGACATCGCCACAACTCCAGCCCCGATCACAGCTGATCAGTTGTGCTTTGTTATCGTCCCCGAACAGCCCAGCAATCTTCAGGTCCTTCATCTGTTCGAGGCTGGTAATGTTGTTGTGCGCCAACGCGGTTTTCTTGTCGATCAGATAGCCGTTAATACCACCACCAATGATCTCATCGCCGCCGACCATTTCCGCCTGGTTCTAGACTACGCGGAAATCAGGTTCGCTCTGCGGGAAATTGACGTCGGTCTCCATGTCGACGTTACCCTGTGCGACCGCCTGAAAGAACAGCACCGTTCCCATCGTGCTCAAATTTACCTCGTAGCCCAGCGATGTCAGTGCCTTCTTCACAATCTGTACCGCGACATAATGCGCGCCCAGGCTGTCAGTCTGCCCATAGTGAATTGTCTTGCCCGCACCTGGCAGCGCTTGCGGGGATGCAGCCATAGCAGGCATTGCCAGTGCCACGCACGCTGCGACTGTTGCCGCTCGCATCATTGCTTTCATGAACGTCGTCTCCTGATGTCATATTGAGGTTTGGTGTCCTACCGCTGCCGCGGCTTATCGAAGTGGTGACCGGTTTTGTCGTCGTGCAGATGCGACCTAAGTTACGTGACGCAAAAAAATGCGTCTTCCGCCGAAAGGAAGGACAGCGGCAGCAAGATGGCCTACCGTTCCGTATGGTGCCGGCCCGGCGGCTTCGTCTTCGTCGCTGGCAGTGGGGCAGAGACGCGGCGAGAGCGCCCCAGGCGCGACGGCCACGACGCTGCGTGTGGTCGACTTGATTGAGCTGGATGAATTGGGATTCAGCGAAGAGTGACGTGTGATCTGGAAGGCGGGCGTTCTATTACGTGTCCGGAGTGCGCATTCGGTGGTTTGTTGCGAGGGTAGTGGACATCATCGGTGCGGTGAGGGTCGGGATGTGCCAGAGGGTCATGCTTCTTCCCGACACCATCCCGAAGAGTTCCTCACTCCCACTCGGGCACGCTGTCAGGCATGCTCTTCACGACCTTTGTAACGATATAAGTAAATATAAGTAAAGTAGCGTTCGATTCCGATTTCACCTATCAGCAGGGAGTCAATGAAGCGCTGGTAGTGATAGGGTAGTGATAGATATCGCGTAACATGTAAAATCCATGCTCCCGCCCATTGCATAGCATAGCGCACTGCAAAACTTCCGGTGCGGCCTGAATGGCCTCCTCGAAGCGGTGCATGTCTCGCTCCGTATGCCGCGCCAGCATCACTTCCACCACGATCCGGCTAGCGTTGAAGGTCCCAACCCAGTCGAGTTCCGCACGATAACCCTTGATGACACCGCTCTCCTCGAGCTTGCGCACCCTTTCCCAGGTGGGTAAGATCGACAGGTTCAGCTCTTCGGCAAGCTTTGATTTCGTGATGCGGCCATCGCGTTCGACCGCGTTCTCGTCGTTATTCGCGTCAGGCGTTGAAGCGTGTTTCGATAACACACGATCAGGAATGCGCGTTCATCGTCATGGCCGATGAACGGCAAGGTCGGCACAATGGGTGATGCACGCATTACTACTCCTTCACGAACAACTTTGGTAACCGGGCCGAGGTCCACGCAGCCAGCACGTTCTGCTGGTCAAGCACCCGCTTTTGGGGCTTCCATCTCCGCCATATCCTGGAACCGATCGGCAATGCGCGGATGAGCGCGTCCGCCATCCGCCGCACCTATCACGATTTCGTCTGGGCCAGGAGCATCTGCCACCTGGAACGTCGCGGTGATGAAGTGCGAGCGCTTGCCTGTTTCCGACTTGTGGATCATCGGGACAGACAGGAGCGCGCCGGGAGCAGAGGGCGTGTTCGTGAAGCTGAGAAATGCGGTGCCGTTGACCGCTTCGCGGAACATCTTGCCAAAGCGAAGCGTGTGGATCAGTGCAGAGCCGTGCTCGATCTCACCGTTCACGCCTACTGTCGTCGCCTTGCCATACGCCTCGACATGATCGGCGGACATGATGGCCACAAGCCGGCGAGTCATCTCGGCGCCCAGCACGGGAGCAAGACGCAGGATCTCCGGCCGGAGGGCTTCCACGAAGCCTTGACCTGCCCACGGATTGCGGACGATTGCCGCAACGACCACGGTCGTAATCGGCCGCTCTGGTGCCCGGCCACCCTCGATGACGGTCTCTTCAATAAACGTCGCGATCTTGCGAATCCCAGTTTCTATTTGCGTACTCCCATTGGTTAGCGGTTGGTTATTGGCTCATCCTATACAAATGCTAACGATGCGAAACGGGTGCGTCCTCCGCGTCTTCGGGGGATGAATCTTTTATTTTTTTGCTACGTTATTGTGTCGTATATTGAAAAAAGACTTTTGGACGCTCTGACATGCCAGATCAACTGTCGCGAATCATATCGCTTCGTGATGTCACGAGCCAAATCAACTCGGACGGCGACATCGATACGCTGCGGACCTCATCCAGGCAGCATGCAGGCATGGCTCGTGGGACCTGGGCGCGATCATGACCGTGGACCTCGCGCACGGTTACGCGCTGGTCACCGCGCGCCATGAGACCAACGCCATGCTGCGCCGCCCGCTGGGAACTGGCGACCAGTCCCGCGCTTGTTGCTTTGCAGCGTTTCGAGCCTGTGTACATCCACGATGCACGTGAGTCCGTTGAATTCCCCGGGTATCGGCTTGAAGCTCATGAGCGCGGTTATTGCACTGTGCTGATCTATCCCATGGCGTGCGTCGACGTAGAAGGGCGGCCCATGGTGATGTCGGTTACATCGCGCAAGGTGGTGGTGTGCCCCCAGACGACCTCGCGTTCATGGGGATCATCGTGCATCTGGGGGCGATTACGATTGAACGTGCGCATCGACATCGCGCGCAGCTTGCCGCGGCCGAGCAATTGCGCCGCGTGCTGAGCGCCCAGGGTTCGCTGTTTCAGGAAGTGCTTGCTGGCGGTTCCCGCTCACCGCGATGCTAGGCGATCTTCTCAATGCGCCTGTGCTCATTGTGGATTTCTTCGCAAGCAACCTGCTCGGGTCCGCGTCGCCTGTGCCAGGTGTCCATGACAACGACGCGTGGCGCCTTATGCTCGAGGGTGCAACGGGCCGTCAGATTTCTTGGCGAGTCCGGGACGCCGTGACCACACGGCGCGCCGAGATGATCACTCTGCACCTGGGCGACAAGCTCTCGCTCGAGACGCGCATAGAGTCCCTCATGGTCGACGACGAAGCCGTCGGCGGGCTGTTGACCTTCGACAAGTCCGACGCGAATGATCTTCAGAAACTGCTCATCGAAAGTGCGAAGTTTGCGCTGAGCGTGCAATTGATGCGCAGCGTCATACGCTTTCGCTTCGAGACGCGAATGCTCACCGAATTGTTCTTCGAAATCGTCGAGCGACTCGTCGAGCGACGCTGGCGCAACGAGCAGGATATGCTGCGCCGCGCGCGGCGTCTCGGGCTGTCGCTCGCGGCACCCATGCGCATGCTCGTGACGGATTTCCCGGATCGCACTAACGCGCGTCGGCCGATCTTTCCGTCGATGGTCATCGCGCGGTCGCGTTGCTTGCTGCGCAGCAGCATATTGCGGTGCACATCGTGACGGTTGGCGGGGCGCTGGTGTGTGGTGTGTCTCGTGCTGCAAGAAGAGGGCGTTGAACTGGACCGGGTCGCGCGATTGGCGCAGCGTGTGTCCGAAACCTTGTGCCGTTCGTTCGGCAGTGAACCCATCGTAGTCGTTGGCGATACATGTGAAGGGCTCGAATCGATCGCGAAGGAATGGGAGTGCTGCTGGCGCAAATCGGGCCGTTGCCCATGCTGATAGGCGCCGCCGACTCGGCCGACGTACGCAGCTTCATCGACGGCGCCATAGGACGCGTAGTGGAGCACGACAAAAAGCACAAGTCGGCTTACCTCGAAACCCTGGCTGCTTATGTTCGCTCGGGTTGCCGCAGTCAGCATTGCGCCGATGCGATGGACCTTCAGGTGACGACCTTGCGATATCGCCTGTCGCGGATCTCGGACCTGTTTGGCATCCAGGTTGAAACGCCGGAGCAGCGTTTCGCGATCGAGCTTGCGTTGCAACTGCACAGCTTGGTCGAGAGCAGCATACCGTCCGCGAAGCACTCGAAGTCGATACCCCGAATGAAAGGTTAATTAAGCTTGAACGTCCTTCGGTCCAGCGGAAGAAACTTTTTTTGCATGGCTTAACTTAGACCTCAACGTAACGACGTTCGAGGTGAAGTACATGCAAGCCGAAGTTTCAGACAAACCTGTCGCCGTTGATCCGGTGGCCTTGTGCCGAGCGTTCGGCACCTTCGTGACGGGAGTGACGGTCATTACCACCCGCGACGCCGAAGGCCGTCCGCGCGGGATAACGGCAAACTCGTTCACGTCGGTGTCGCTCGATCCGCCGCTTCTCCTCGTATGCGTAGGAAAGGGCGCTTCGAGTTTTCCTGTCTTTCAGGATACCGATCACTTCGCTGTCAATCTGCTGCACGAAGCGCAAACTGACGTCTCCACAATCTGTTCGCCTCCAAATCCGCCGACAAATTTGCCGCCGTCAGCCACGACGGCGTCCACACCGACGCCCCGGTGCTGACGGAATGCCTGACGTGGTTCGACTGCACGGTCCATGACCGGGTCGATGCAGGGAACCACACGATCCTCATCGGCCGGGTCCAGGCTTTTGGAACCAGTCCCTTTGCGCCACTGGGTTTTTGCCGCGGTCCGCTATGCGCAAGTCAAGAATCCGTTGCCGCCGGGCTGGCTCTCATCGCACAACATGATCGTCGGTTATCTCATCGAGGCCGAAGGATCGCTGTTGGCAAGCGACGACAAGAACGGCTGGACGCTGCCTAGCGCACCCCACCGGCTTGTCAATGGCCGGCTTCCTATTGCGGGAGGAGACGATCGGAATTGCTGCCGGACGACACATTCCTCTATTCCGTCTTCGACGCAACCGGCAGCGACTCCGGGTTACCTGATCTATCGCGCGCGGCTGGCGCTGCCGCGTGCGGCCTGCGAGATCCCCGAAAACTTCCGCTTCTTCCCGCTCGATCACCTTCCATACGACGACATTCCGACGACGGAAATACGCGGAATGCTGCGGCGTTATGTGACCGAGAGCGCGGGCAAACGGTTCGGCATTTACATGGATTCACACGATGGCGACCGTGTCGCGATGGTAAGCGCAGCGCAGCCGCACATGCAGCATTCGCAACGTTGAATCTGGAAAGGACATGATGAAAACGACAGTCGAAGGCTTGCAGGGATCGAGACAGAATCTGTTCATCCATGGAGAGTTCACGCCTCCACGCAGCGGCCAGTATGTATCGAGCCATGACCTCACGACGGCGCAGCCTTGGTATGAGTTTGCGCAGGCGAATGCCGAGGACGTGGATGCCGCCGTGCGTTCCACGCAAGCCGCATTGAAGAACTCGGCGTGGCGCCGGATCACGCAAACCGATCACGGCAAACTGGTGCGCCGTCTTACCGATCTTGTTCTTGCTAATGCCGACGAACTGGCGCTGATCGAATGCCGCGACAACCGCAAGCTCATCAAGGAAATGCGCGCGCAAATGCGGGCTATCCCTGACTCGTATCTCTACTTCGCCGGAATGGCCGACAAGCTTCAGGGCGACACGATCCCGGTCAACAAGCTCGACACACTGAACTTCAATTTGCGTGAACCGATAGGCGTGGTGAGGATGATCATCCCGTGGAATTCGCCGCTGATGATGCTCACGGGTACGCTCGCGCCGTGTCTCGCGATAGGCAAGACGGTCGTCGTGAAACCCTCCGAACATGCAACGGCTTCAACGCTTGCGCTCGCTGAACTGGCTATTGAGGCGGGCTTTCCGCCGGGCGTGTTCAACGTAGTCACCGGGGACGGTGCAACCACGGGCGATGCGCTCACGCGCCATCCCGGTATCGCCAAATTTGTTTTCACCGGCAGCACGGTGACCGGCCGCAAGATTGCCGGCAATGCGGCCGAAAATCTTGTCCCCTGCCAGGTGGAACTGGGCGGCAAGTCGCCGCATGTGGTGTTCTCGGATGTCGACGTGGAACGCGCGGTGAATGGTGTCGTGTCAGGCATCTTCGCGGAGGCTGGATAGACCTGTGTGGCGGGGGCGCGCTGCTTTGTGGAGGCGCTGTTGGAACGCACGAAGCGAGTGGAGGTCGGACACCCAATGGCCGACGACACCGACATCGGCCCACTCGCCCTCGCGAGCCAGCTCGACAAGGTGGTGGGTTACGTGGCCTTCGGTGTACACGAAGGCGCGAAGATCGCGGTCGGCGAGGACCAGCTAAAAGACTCGGCCTTATCGCGTGGCTGGTACTTCGAGCCGACCGTGATGACACAGGCTCGCAACGAGATGCGCTTCATGCAGGAGGAGATTTTCGGGCCTGTCCTGGGCGTGGTTCCGTTCAACACGGAAGAGGAACTCATCGCACTCGCCAACGATACCGAATATGGTCTTGCCGCGGGCATCTGGACCCAGAACATCGACCACGCCCTGCGCTTTGCGCGCGACATAGAGGCGGGCACGGTCTGGGTCAACACCTATCGCTCGGCGGCTTACATGTCCGCCAATGGCGGTACCAAACGAAGCGGTTACGGTCGTCGCGGCGGCTTCGAAGTGATGCGTGAGTTCTCGCGCCTGAAGAACGTCGTGATCGACTACTCGGACGCCATGCAAGACCCGTCCGTTATTCGTCTGCGCTAAGCCAAACGCTTGCAAAAAATCAAATAGAGAGACTCACTATGAAATTTGCCATGTCAATCAGCATGGAGCGGTTTTCGCCGACCGATTTGATGTCGGAAGTCGTGTCCAATATGCTGGCGCTGGCTCGCATCGCCGATGAAGGCGGTTTCGAGACGCTCTGGACTGCCGAGCATCACACCATCGAATGTACCATTTCACCTAATCCGTTCACTATCCTCACTTGGTTGTCTCAGCACACGCAGCGCATCAGGCTCGGAACGGCGACGCTGGTCGCCCTGTACTGGTCGCCGATCCGGCTTGCAGGCGAAGCGGTCATGTGCGACCATCTGACCGGTGGGCGCCTCGAATTCGGGATTGCGCGCGGGGCGTATCAGTACGAATTTGATCGCATGGCCGGCGGCACTCCTCAGCAGGAGAGCGTAGGATATGAAGGAGCTCGTACCGGCCGTGCAGAAGCTCTGGGCAGGCGACTATGCCCATGACGGCCACTACTGGAAGTTTCCCGCTTGCCACCTCCGTGCCCAAGTCGCTACAGCAACCTCATCCGCCCATCTGGGTAACCACGCGCGCCCCCGGCAGTTTCGACTAGGCGGTGAGTATTGGCGCGAACATCTTGTCCATCCCGCTGTACGCAGCCGTCGCTGCCGAAGTCGCGGTGCTTGGCGAGAAGTTCCGCAAGGCGGTGGCGGACCATCCCGAGCATCCACGCCCGCGTTTCATGATGCAGCGGCGCACCTGTGTATATGATCGCCCTGATGACTGGGAAACTGCTGTGCGCCACAGCGTGGACTATGGCCGCACCTTCGAAAACCTGATGCAGAACATCGGCACTGTGAAGGACGGTTTTCCTGAGCCTGTGCCTTACGAGACGGTGGCAAATCGTGCCAACTACGACCCCACCAACATTCGCGACAACCTGATGTTCCGCACGCCGAACGAAGTGATCTGGAAGCTGCAGGTGTACGAAGGTCAGGGCGTCGATCAATACTGCCTGGGCCTCTCGTTCAATCTGCCGTTCGAGCTGCAAGTCAAGACGCTGCGCCTCTTTATCGACGAAGTGATGCCGCATTTTGCTGCCCGCGACGTGGCCCATGAGGGGGATTCGCAGGGCGAGCCAAGCGTCGCGGCCGCGGGGTACTGAGCCATGGATGCCGCCAGGACTTCAACGACGCAAACTCCCGGTGACCGCACGTTCAGCGGCCGTGGCGTGGCGCTGAATTATCGGCTTCAGGGTAAGGGTTCGCGCTCGCTGGTCTGCATTCACGGCGTGGGTTCGAACCTCGAAGCATGGGAGGACGTCGCAGCAAAACTCGACGACACCTTCCGCATCCTGACACTGGATCTGCGGGGTCACGGACGCTCATCGCTGGTCAAGGGTTGCTATAAAATCGATGATTTCGTCGGGGACGTGCTGGTTCTCGCCGGCTTCTCGCTCGGTGGCCTGATTGCGCAGCGGCTGGCGCTCACGCATGCGCCGCGCCTGGGAAGCTCGTGTTACTGGCCACTGTCGCGGGCCGTATACCCGAGAAGCGTGAGCGGGTCGCAGCGCGGCTTGCTGCACTGCAAGCTGGCGACCGGGGCTCGCACTACGATGCGTCGGTGTCGCGCTGGCTTACCGAAGGGTTTCAGCAGCGTCATCCCGAACTGGTCGCGCGCATGCGCCAGCGCAATGCCGAGAACGATCCCGATTGCTACGCGTCTGCGTACCGCGTGCTGGCGCAAACGGACTTCGGGGGACTCATCGATCAGATCAACGTACCGACCCTGATCGCGACCGGAGAGGAGGACCAGGGCTCCAATCCGCGCATGGCGCACTTCATGCATCAGCGCCGCATCCCCGACTCGCAACTTAAGATCCTGCCCGGCCTGCGGCATTCGATCCTGATCGAGGCGCCGGACCTCGTCGCGACGCTTTTGCGCCGCTTTCTGGCGGGTGATGATTGGGAAACGCATAAGGAGCCGCGCGAATGATTGTCGAAGAGCTGATCTACCGGATCAGGAACGGTCGCATGGGCCGATTCTTCAACTTGTGCGGGAAGAGGGGCTGGCGATCCAGCAGCCGATCCTTGGCGGTCTCGTGGGATATTTCACAACGGATTTGGTCCATTGAACCAGGTGACGCATCTGTGGGCTTACGCAGACCTTGAGGATCGGGCGCGCCGCCGTCAGCAACTGGCGGACGATCCCAGTGGCAGGCTTTCCTGCCCAAGCTGTCAGAGAACATCGAGCAGGCGGAAAACAGGATTCTCGTGCCGACGGACTTTTCACCGTTGCTGTATCTGTCCCGTTCCGCGGGCTCTCAAGAGGAGAAAAGACTATGAGCGAGCGCTTGAAGATCGAGCACTTGTACAAGGTGTTCACGGACAAGCAGGAGAGAGCACTGGCGATGCTGAACGCCGGGAAAAACAAGTCAGAGGTGCAGGAGACGCTGGGCCAGGTCGTCGGGCTCGACGACGTTTCCTTGAGCGTGCCGTCGGGTTCGATGTACATGATCATGAGACTGTCCGGTTCGGGCAAGTCCACGCTTGTACGCTGCATCAATCGTCTCAACGAACCGAGCGCCGGAAAGATCCTGCTCGATGACGAGGACATCTGCACGCTCGACGAAGCCGGTTTGCGCGACGTGCGCCGCAATCGCATCTCCATGGTCTTCCAGCATTTCGCGTTGCTGCCTAATCGGCGTGTGATTGAAAACGTCGAGTTCGGATTGAAGCTGCGCGGCATGTCGGCCGGCGACCAACGCAAGCGAGCCGAGGAGGTACTGAGCGTCGTCGGTCTCGCGCGCTGGGCATAACCTTCCGCATGAACTGAGCGGCGGGATACGTCAACGCGTCGGCTTGGCGCGTGCGCTCGCGACCGACGCCGACATCCTCATCATGGACGAAGCATTCAGTGCGCTGGACCCGCTTATCCGCACAGAGATGCAGGACGAGTTGCTGCGCTTGCAGCGCACGTTGAGGAAGACCATCCTTCTCATCACGCACGACTTCCAGGAGGCGCTCAAGCTTGGCTCGCGCATCGCCATCATGTCGGAGGGGCGGCTTGTGCGCGAAGGCACTCCGCAGTCCATCGTGCTTGAACCCGGCAGCGATTACGTCGCCGCCTTCACCCGCGCAGTCGACCGGGGAAGACTGTTCGATACAGGGTCGGTGACGACGTCGCTCGTGACCATCCTGCGCAGCCCGAACGGGATTGCACCGTGACGGCGTCCGAGATCGAACTGGCGCGTGGCGGCGCGATGCCCCGGCCGGACACGCGCTTCACCTGCGTGCCCGCCCACACTAAGCTCGTCGATGTCGCCAGCCGTTATCGCGCGGGCGGAACAATCGGCGTGATAGACGACACCGGCCGGCTGATAGGCCGTCTGGAAGCCGGGCAGATTCTTGCCGGCATTGGCGCTCCGGGCGCCGCGGGAGTACGCCATATTAACTAAAACCGATGATCTCGCAGGCCTGCCGGTCGGCGACTGGATCCAGCACGGTGTGCAATGGATCGCCCTCAATTTGCGGCCGTTTTTCCTGCTTATCAAATGGCCCGTTGAACGGCTGTTGAACTTCAACGACAGCGTGCTCCACGCTATCCCGTTCACGCTCATGCTGTTGTTGATGTTCCTGCTGGCGTGGCGCTTGGCGAGCCTCGGGGTCGCTGCGTTTACCCTGGTGGGACTGATTGTTATCGCGATGCGTCTGGGATCAAGCCGTCACAACGCTCTCGCTGATCGCAACTGCAATCGTGTTCTGCGCGGCAATCGGTATTCCGATCGGGATCTGGTGTGCGCGCAGCGACCGGGTCTGGCGTATCGTGCGTCCGGTGCTGGACATCATGCAGACCACGCCAACGTTTGTGTATCTCGTGCCCGTGGTGATGCTCTTCGGCGTGGGCACGGTACCGGGCGAGGTCGCGGTCGTCATCACGGCCATGCCGCCGCTCATCCGCTTCACCTACCTCGGAATTCGTATGGTCAACCACGAGATCGTGGAGACGGGTCTCGCTTTCGGAGCGGACAAGCGCCAGCTTCTCTGGGAGGTTCAGTTACCGTTGGCCATCCCGACGATCCTTGGCGGTCCTCAACCAGACCGTGCTTACCGCCAAGGTCATGTCGGTCGTGATCGCGATGATCGGTGCGGAGGGTCTCGGGCCTGGTGGTGCTTCAAGGGCTGGGACGTCTTGATGTCGGTCAGGCAGCCATAGGCAGTATCGCCATTGTGCTGCTCGCAATGATGCTTGACTGCATCACCCAGAAGTTGGCCCAGTCGAAGGGGGGAACCCGGAGCGCGTTTCTGCCGGTGCTGGCGAGGTTCGGTTCATCCGGGGTGGACGGATTTTCCAGAAGCGTGGCGGCAGACACGGCCCACGATGCTTGAAAAGGAATGGGAATGAACGTCTCCCCCCGTGAGTTGTGGGAACAAGAAAGGTTAAGCGGACCTTCGCGGGCCGACGGCA